>DATCWB010000201.1:0-18086 GCA_036566625.1 Pyrinomonadaceae bacterium | reverse complement strand
GGCTGCGCCGACAGCGGCGGTAGAACCTCCGGCCGGAGCCGCCAAACCGACCGCAGGCGCGGAACCCGGCGCGGCCGCTCCCAAGCCGTCAGCGGGAACGAAAGTGAAACCGCCTGCTCCGGCCGCACCGGCGGGCGGGGGCGCGAAGCCACGCGTGCCCGTAGGCCGGATCGCGGTGGGATTGGGCAAGTTCGCAGGCCCGATGATCTTGGACATGATTAACCGCTACACCATGGCTAAGGAGGATGCCGAACGCACGCAGGCAAGGATCGTCGCCAAGCTTGAGAGTCCCGAGGTCAAGGCGCGGATTACAGAACTGGCTGAGCAGAAGCGGTGGGAGATCGCGGGCATGCAACATCGGGGCAAAGAGGTCTTTGCCACGGTCAAATTGCAGATTTCCTTAACCAACGATCTCTTCAACAATATGACTCTGGCCCGGATTGGGATCGAGGATGTCAACAGAAGCACGTACGAATGCACGGTGATGAGCCACGACATCATGAACAACGAGTACAAGACGTGCTGGGCTGAGGTGTCGCTGCCCTTGCCGAACGTGGAGGTCAGCAAGTCGGAAGAAGCCCAGCTAGAGTTGGAGATGATGGAAGAGCAAGGCCATTCGCCCGAGACGATGGATCCCGAGCATTTGGGAGACTTGAGTGACAAGCGCAATCGCCTGTTGGGCGAATTGCCGCAGATCAAGGAGAAAGAAGAACAGGAAAAGAAGGAAGAGATCGATCGCCCCTCGGTTATCCCCGACCAGAAAAAGAGAGCGCAGCAGCAAGCGGAGATTGGCGAACAACTGCGTCGCCTCAATGAGAAGAAACAGGCTTCCGCGCCCAAACAGCAGAATGCGCCGACGCCGCAGCCCGCTCCGCCCGCATTGATTCCTGCCGCTCCCGCCGCGCCGCAAACCTCTATTCTACCCGGCGCTTCCGGCGAGGGTCCCATCGCGCAGGCGGCAAAGGTGGTGAAGCAGGCGGAGGTTTGGGCGACGCAACTCGTCAATAAAGGGACTGTCCTGATCAATCGAATCTCCAGCGGCAACGCGCCTACGCAGGCGGAGCGCAATTCGTTTCGGGATGACGAAGCGCAATGGCGGCTATCGGTGAAATATGCCATGAACGATTTCACCGCCAAGTCGCGTAGTGAAGCGGTAAACGCGCTCGGAGAATTGCTTGACCGCTTCGGGGGCAAGCTCGAAGAGTTGCGGATTCGTCTGGTCGGCTAGCGGCCGGCCTGAGCAGGATGAACGGAGGAAGCGTTGTCTAGATGTGCGATGCATAAGACTCGGGCGGACGTTTAAGCCTCCGCCGGTCGAGCGAAATCACACATTCCGGTTTGCAACTGCGGTTTACCTTATGAAAGTGCGCAATCTATGAACTCGTTTACCGGCTCACCCCGACTCGTCAAAGGCGGTATCGTCGTGCTCAATCCGTTGACCGCCACGGTCGAGCGCGTCATCTCTCTGCAATACAACCCCGACACGCTCTCGCGCAGTTTACAGATCAAGGGTCTGGGCGCGGCGGGCGGCGGCGACCGCTCCGAGGCGTTGCGCCTGACGGGGCCGCCCGTCGAGACCATCAAGCTCGACGCCGAGATAGACGCCACCGACCAACTCGAATTTCCCGAGCAGAACCCGCACGCCGTCGAGGTCGGGATTCACCCGCAACTGGCCGCGCTCGAAACGCTCGTCTATCCGACCACCGGCCGGATTCAGGCAAACATCAATCTCGCCCAATCGGGCACGCTCGAAATCACGCCGATGGAGTCGCCGCTCACGCTCTTCGTCTGGAGCAAGAGCCGCATCCTGCCCGTTCGCCTGACCGACTTCAGCGTCACCGAGGAGGCGTTCGACCCGCTCTTGAATCCGATTCGCGCGAGGGTCAGCATCGGCCTGCGCGTCCTCAGCAGCGACGACCTCAAACCCGATCACAGAGGCCACAGCATCTTCATGGCCTACCACCAGCAGAAGGAACGTCTCGCCGCGCTCTACGACGGCGGCGCGCTCGGCGGCCTCGGCATCACCAGGATTCCCTAAAAGGCGCGTCAACGAAATTCCCCTGGAGTGAGAGCTTATGTTTCCGTTTACGAGTCGTTACCACACAACCGAGACCGCTCAACTTGAGCGAGCCGACGGCGAGCCGGTCGTGTACCTGCGTCGTCGTTTCGTCCCTTCGCCCGAACGCTTCGAACTGCTCACGGAACACGGCGTCACGGATGGCGAACGCCTCGACAATATCACGGCGCAGTACCTCGGCGATCCCGAACAGTTCTGGCGCATCTGCGACGCTAACGGGGCGATGCGCCCCGACGAGTTGACCGAAACGCCGGGTCGCCGCCTGCGCATCACTCTGCCCGAAGGACTCGGCACGCCGCATGCTTAAAGGCATCAACCTGACATTGATGATCGGCCCCGCCGTGCCCGTCCCCGTGCCCGCAGAGGTGCTCGATGCGCTTACGAGCGTCACCGTCCACACCTCTGCGGGCGAGCAGCGCAGCGGCTTTAGTCTGACCTTCTCGCTCAGCAACCAGTCGCCGCTGCAAACGATCTTCCTGCTCACGGCGGGCAGCCTGCCGCCCATCATGCGCGTCGTCATCGTCGTCACCATCAACGGCACGCCGGAAGTCCTGATGGACGGCGTCATCACCAGGCACGAGATCGCGCCCGGCAACGACCCCGGCCATTCGACCCTCACGCTCTCCGGCGAAGACCTGCTTGCCCTCATGGACTTGATCGACTTCACCGGCATCCCCTACCCGGCCATGCCGCCCGAAGCGCGCGTCCTGCTCTGTATCGCCAAGTATGCCTTCTTCGGCATGATCCCGCTGGTGCTGCCGAGCGTCCTCATCGACATCCCGATCCCTATCGAGAGGATACCGAGACATCAGGGAACCGATCTCGCTTACATCAATTATCTCGCGGATTTCGTCGGCTACGTCTTCTACCTGACGCCCGGCCCCAAGCCCCTGATGAACACGGCCTACTGGGGGCCGGAGATCAAGGTCGGCGCACCCCAGCCCGCGCTCTCCATCAACATGGACGCCCACTCGAACGTCGAATCGCTGAACTTCAACTTCAGACCCGACCAGGCGACCTTGCCAATCGTCTTCATCCAGAATCAGGCGACCAAAGTGCCGATTCCGATTCCCGTCCCGCCGATCACGCCGCTCAACCCGCCGCTCGGGGTGGTGCAGCCGTTCCCGCAGAAGATCGAGTTCATCAGCGAGACGGCCAAGTACAACCCGCTTCAGGGCGCGCTCGTCGGGATGGCGAAGGCGGCGAAGACGGCCGACACCGTCGCGGCCACCGGCACGCTCGACGTGATGCGCTACGGCCGTCTGTTGAAGGCGCGCAAGCTGGTCGGCGTGCGCGGCGCGGGGCTGGCCTTCGACGGCCTCTACTACGTCAAGAGCGTGACGCACCAGATCAAGCGCGGCGAGTACAAGCAGAGTTTCGAGTTGAGCCGCAACGGCCTGATTTCCATTACTCCGAAGGTTCCAGTATGAGCACTGTTAAAAAATATTACGGCAAGTATCGCGGGACGGTCATCAACAACCTCGACCCGATGCAGATGGGACGCATCATGGTCATCGTGCCGGACGTGTCGGTGATTCCTTCCAGTTGGGCGATGCCCTGCGTCCCCGTCGCGGGGATTCAGACGGGGATGTACGCCGTCCCAATCATAGGGTCGGGCGTGTGGGTCGAGTTCGAGCAGGGCGACCCCGATTATCCGATCTGGAGCGGGTGCTTCTGGGGCAGCGCGGCGGAGATTCCCGTACTCGCGCGCCTCGCGCCGCCCGTTATTCCGAGCATCACGCTGCAAACGCCTTTACAGAACGGCCTGACCATCAGCGACGTTCCCGGCCCCACCGGCGGCATCATGATCAAGAGCACGACCGGCGCGGCCATCATCGTCAACGACACGGGGATTTACATCCAGAACGGCAAGGGCGCATCCATCGTCATGGTCGGCCCCTCTGTGACCATCAACGCGGGCGCGATGACCATTATCTGAAACGCGAACTTCGGGCGCACGGCCGCAAACCGGCGGCGACCGGGTTTGCGTGCATGAAAAAGGGAGGACAAAAACAGATGCCGGGATTTCTCTTACACGTCGGCGCGACGGTGATGTGCGCGCACGGGGGGCAGGCGCAACCCGCCGCGCCGAATCCGCGCGTGCTCGTGAGCGGCCAACCGACCGTGACGATAGCCAGCCCCTACGTCGTCGCCGGTTGCGCGATGCCGCCGCCGACTGCCGGTAACGGCCCCTGTGTGACGGCGCAGTTCGTGACTGCTGCCACGCGCGTCTTTTCCAACGGGCAGCCGCTCCTGCTCATCGACAGCCAGGCGATCTGCGTCCCGACCGGCACGCCGCTCATCCCCTCTGTGACGCAGGTGCGCGTCACCGGAATGTGAGACATTCGATGAACGTTGACTTTCCATACCACTTCGACGGGAGCGGCCGCACGGCAAGCGTAGACGGCGACGCGCACATCCGCGACCTCATCGAGCAGGTGATCTTCACCATGCCCGGCGAGCGCGTCAATCGCCCGACCTTCGGCTGCGGCCTCGCGCAACTGGTCTTCGCACCCAACTCCTTCGAGTTGGCCGCCGCCTCGCAACTCCTCGTCCAGAGTTCCCTGCAACAGTGGCTCGGCGATCTGATTCAGGTTGAAGACGTGCAGGTGGAGGCCGAAGACTCGACGCTCAGAGTCGCCGTCCAGTATGTCGTGCGTCGCACGCAGGGGCGAGAGGTGGTGAGATTCGCGCGCGGAGGCACGAGCGCATGAAATACTTTTGCTGCGAGGAGCGGCGGCGCAACGCCGTCGCCGCCCACCCGACCCTGAACGGCATCGAGTTTCTCGAAGTCTCTGACGATCCGGCCGACGCGCCCGAGCAGAGGCAGCGCACGCTCTACGTGCATTTCATCAAAGACCTCGCTCCGGCCGCCCTCACCGTTCAGAATGTGCGCATCGAAGGCGGCGAGCGCGTCCGTCAAATCAAGGCGACGAACGTAATCGTCGCGCCCGGCGGCGAAGCGAGAGTTATCTCCGTGGAAGTTGATCGGGCGGGCGACTTTTCGACCTACACGCTCCGCCTCGTCAAGAGCGACGACGACTCGGACGCGCCCGAAGGCTTCGATCCCGTTCTCTCCGCCGTGGATTTCTCCTTCAAGGTGGCCTGCCCGAGCGACTTCGATTGCGAGGAAGTGCGCGCGTGCCCGCCCGAACATCTGCCGCAACCACTGATCAACTATCTCGCCAAAGATTACGCCAGTTTCCGGCAGTTGATGCTCGACCGCATGTCCGTGCTCATGCCGCAATGGACGACGCGCAACCCCGCCGATATGGGAATCGCGCTCGTAGAGATGCTGGCCTATGTCGGCGACCATTTGAGTTACCGGCAGGATGCGGTCGGGACGGAAGCCTATCTCGGCACGGCTCGACGCCGCACCTCCGTCAGACGCCACGCGCGTCTCGTCGATTACCATATGCACGACGGCGCGAACGCGCGTGCGTGGGTGCAGGTGCGAGTCGAGGGTAACAACGTCCAACTCGCCAGAGGCACGCAAATCTTTTCCCGCCTGCCGCATCTGCCGCAGCGAATCCAGCCCGCCTCGTCGCAATACGAAGAGGCGTTTGCCGGTCGTCCGATCGTTTTCGAGACTATGCGGCCGGCATCGCTTCGCGTCGCCCACAACAGGATGCTTTTTCACACATGGGGCGACGAGCGTTGCTGCCTGCCGAAGGGTGCGACGCGCGCCACGCTCAGAAACGAAGGCGGCACACTCGACGCGCTCGCCGTCGGCGACGTGCTCATCCTTATCGAGACGCGTAATCCGCAAAACGGTAACGCCGCCGAGGCCGACCCGGCGCACCGCCACGCCGTGCGCCTGACCGCAATCAAGCCCGCCACCGACCCGCTCTACACGGATGAGGATGGGGTGCAGCCTTTGCGCGTGCTCGACATCGAGTGGGCGGCGGATGATGCCCTGCCCTTTCCGCTCTGCCTGTGGGAGGTGGAGACGGGCGAGGAGGCGAACGAGAAAGAAGCGAACGACAAAGAACCGGCGAGCGTCGCGCTCGGCAACATCGTGCTCGCCGACCACGGCCGATCCATTGCGGGCGAATTTCTTGGCTCCGTTCCCGCGTCCGACCCCGCGCTCAAACGCGCCGCGCCTCACGATTCCGATTTCTGCCGGGAACGAAAAACCGAACCGTCTCCCCCACGCTTTCGCCCGCGCTTAGGCCACCGTCCTCTCGCATACGTCTCGCCTTTCGATCCCGCGCAACCGCTCGTCTCGGCCGGCGCGGTGATGAACTGGCCGGTGTCGGAGTTTGTCCCGGCCGTCCGCCTGACGGGCACACTGAACGCGCAGACGGCCGAATGGCTTCCGCAGCGCGACCTCCTTGCGAGCGAGGCGGGCGCGCCGGAGTTTGTCGTCGAAGTCGAGACGGACGGGACGGCATACGTGCGCTTCGGCGACGACCGCTTCGGCTCGCGCCCTCCCGTAGGCACGGCCTTCACGGCCGACTATCGCGTCGGGGGCGGCGTCGAGGGCAACGTCGGCGCGGGCGCGCTCGCGCACATCGTCAGCAACAATGCGGGCGTGGTCGGGGTTACGAATCCGATGCCGGCGCGCGGCGGCCTTGCGCCCGAATCAATCGAGCAGGTCAGACAGAACGCGCCCTTCGCCTTTCGCACGCAACAGCGCGCCGTGACGGCGAGAGACTATGCAGAGGTGGCCGAGCGGCACGCGGGCGTGCAGCGCGCCGCCGCGACCATTCGCTGGACGGGCAGTTGGCGCACCGTCTTCCTGACCGTGGACAGACTCGGCGGCGCGGACGTGGATGCGGATTTCGAGCAGGAGATGCGCGCTCACCTCGAACGATACCGGATGGCCGGGCACGACGTGGAGATAGACGCGCCGCGCTACGTTTCGCTCGAAATAGATATGACGGTATGCATCAAGCCGGGCTACCTGCGAAGCGACGTGCGCCGCGCGCTGCTCGAATCGTTCAGCCGCCACAAGCGCGCCGACGGGCGTCGCGGCGTCTTTCACCCGGACAACTACACCTTCGGGCAGACCGTCTTTCTCAGCCCGCTCTATGCCGCCGCGCAGGCGGTGGACGGCGTCCACTCGGTTGAGATTACGAAGTTTGCGCGGCAGGGTGAGACGGGCGGTGCGTCGCTCGATGCGGGCAAGCTTGAATTGAACCGGCTGGAGATCGCACGGCTCGACAACGATCCAAACTTTCCCGAACGCGGAGTCTTCCGACTGAATCTGGAGGGGGGACGATGAGCGCTGCCCTTGACCCGACCCTGCATCAACTGAACGACTGCGGCTGCTGCGAAGGCGTGGCGGCGCGCACGCCCGTCGAAATCTTCAACCGTCCGGGACTTTCCGCCGTCGCCTATCGCACAGGCCGCCACGCAGAGTTCAAGCAGACGCTTCTGGCGCGCCTGTCGAACCCGGACAGCCCAGCCCTCGCCCTGCTCACGACGCGCGACGCCGGAGACTTTTCCATCGCCCTGCTCGACGCCTGGGCGACCGTCGCCGACGTGCTCACTTTCTATCAGGAGAGAATCGCCAACGAGTCTTATCTGCGGACTGCCACCGAGCGTCTCTCGCTGCTCGAACTGGCGCGTCTCATCGGCTATGAGTTGCGCCCCGGCGTGGCGGCCAGCGCCTACCTGGCTTTTACGATTGAGGAAGTGCCGGGCGTGACGCGCGAACAGGCGGCGGCTCTCGGCGTGCCGCGCGAGACGACGATTGACCTCGGAGTGAAGGCGCAGAGCGTGCCGGGGCCGGGCGAACGCGCGCAGATGTTCGAGACCGTCGAGCCGATAGAGGCGCGCGCCGAGTGGAACGAAATCCGGCCGCGCCTGACCAGGCGGCAAGTGGTTAAGTTAAACGCGGGCACGCTCTATTTCGAGGGTTTGACGACCGGCCTCAGGAAAGGCGACGGTCTGCTCATTACGGAGGACGACTATCACGAGTCTATGTTTCGGGAAGTCTCCGAGGTGACGCTTGAGTCCGAACGCGGGCGCACGAAAGTACGGCTGAGGCCTACGGACTTGCAAACTTTTGCGAACATCAAGATTCAACTCGGCGCGACCACGGCGGCCGTCGCCAGCGCCGTCACGCAGAAATTTATCGGGCAGACCGTCCGCGCGCGCGACCTGCGCGCCAGCGCACTCAGCCAGAGGTTTCACGTCGCCGATTTGTTCGACAACATCATCGCCGTCCGGCAACCGCCGCCCGCCGTGCTCGCCCTGCGCACACGCGCCTCCATCTTCGGCCACAACGCGCCGCGCTGGGAGTCGCTGCCCGCCGTCCAGCGCATCGGCGAGTACGTGGCGGTCGCGGGCGGCGCCGATCCGTCAAACGTCGAATTCAAACCGGGCGTCTATAAAGACCGCGCGAACAGCTGGGCGGAGACATCCCTCTACAACTACCACCGGCTGCCGGGCGAACCGGCGAATACGAAGGACATCTATCTCGACAACGTCTATCCGTCCATCGTCAAGGATAGCTGGCTCGTGCTCAAGCAGGACGATTTCGCCTACGCTTATCAGGTGAAGGCGGCGAGCGAGGTCTCACGCGCCGACTTCACTTTGAGCGGCAAGTCTACCCGCCTGACGCTCGACCGTTTTAACGGCCTCGGCAATTACCTCGTCCGCCGCACGACCGTCCACGCGCAGAGCGAGGAACTGACGCTTGCGCGCCTGCCCATCAAAGAGGCGGTGGAGGGGCAGGAGTTGGCTCTCGAAACGTGGGTTGACGGTCTCTACGAGGGACAGAGCATCATCGTCTGCGGGGAACTCGACGACGCGAGCGGCGTCAACGCCTGCGAGCACGCCGTCGTCAAGGATGTCGAGCACGTGCTGGAGACGGAAGGATTCACGCGTCTCACCCTCGTCGCCCCGCTCGAACATTCATACGTGCGCGCGACCGTGAAAATCAACGCCAACGTCGCGCTGGCGACTCATGGTGAAACCGTTTCCGAAACGCTCGGCAGCGGCGACGCGGGGCGCGCCTTCCAGCGTTTCACGCTGCGCCAGCCGCCGCTCACTTACGTCAGCGCCAAAACGCCCACGGGAAGCGCGACGACCCTCAGCGTGCGCGTAAACGGTCTGCTCTGGCACGAGGTTCCGACCTTCTACGGCCGCGCGCCCGACGAGCGCATCTACGTCACGCGCACGGACGACGATGGCAAGACGACCGTGCAGTTCGGCGACGGGCGCACGGGCGCGCGCCTACCGACCGGACAGGACAACGTCACGGCCACCTACCGAAAAGGCACGGGGCTTGACGGCCTCGTGCGCGCGAATCAACTCTCGCAGTTGATGACGCGCCCGCTCGGCGTCAAGGGCGTCGTCAACCCTTCGGCCGCGAGCGGAGCCGCCGACCGGGAAGCGCGCGACGAGGCGCGTCAAAACGCCCCCCTGACGGTAATGACACTCGAACGCGTAGTCTCGCTCGCCGACTACGAAGACTTCTCGCGCGCCTTCGCCGGGGTCGGCAAGTCGCTGGCGACGTGGACCTGGAACGGCGAGCAACGGGGCGTACTCCTGACGGTCGCCGGGGCGAAGGGCGCTGCCATCGAAAGCCCGCTCGACAAGAACCTCCTTGCCGCGCTGCGCGCTGCCGGCGACCCGGCGGTGCCGCTCGAAGTCGCCTCCTACCAACCGCGTCTCTTCCGTCTGAAAGCGAAAGTGCGCGTTCATCCCGACTACAAGCCGGAGAATGTCCTGCCGGAAGTCGAACGATCTTTGCGCGCCCGTTTCTCTTTCGACGCGCGAGCGTTCGGCCAACCCGTCGTGCTCAGCGAAGTCATCGGCTGTATGCAGCTTGTGGCCGGAGTGTTGGCCGTTGACGTGGACGAACTCTATCGCACGGGCGAGACGGCCGCCTTAAACATGCGCCTGCCCTCCGACGCGCCGCGCGCCGGAAGCCGTCAGGCCGCGCCCGCCGAACTGCTCACGCTCGACCCCGGCGCGCTCGCCCTGGAGGTGATGCTGTAATGAGTTTCGACACGGAAAAACTTTACGCCCTCCTCCCGGCCGTCTACCGCCTGCGTGACGACGAGCAGGGCAGGCCGCTCAAGGCTCTGCTGTCGGTAATCGCGGAGCAGGTGGCCGTCCTCGAAGAAGACCTCGCACAACTCTACGACGACCAGTTCATCGAGACGTGCGCCGAGTGGGTCGTGCCCTACATCGGCGACCTCGTCGGCGCACGCGGGTTGCAGACGTGGCCGGAAGCAACCTTCAGCCACCGCGCGCAGGTGGCGAACACGCTGGCTTACCGTCGCCGCAAAGGGACGGCGGCGATGCTCGAACAGTTGGCGCGCGATGTGACGGGCTGGCCTGCGAGCGTCCTGGAGTTCTTCCAACTTCTCTCGACCACGCAGTACATGAACCACATCCGGCCGCAGCATCCGGCCACGGTTGACCTGCGCGACCGGGAGGCGTTGGAGCGTCTGAACACTCCCTTTGAGCGTCTGGCGCACACGGCGGAGGTGCGCCACATCGAAACGCACCACGGCCGCTACAACATCCCCAACGTCGGCATCTTCCTCTGGCGTCTCGGCAGCTATCCTCTGACCGATGCGCCCGCCCACCAACTCGACGCGCGCCGCTTTCGTTTCAACCCGCTCGGCTTCGACACGCCGCTCTACAACCGCGTCGTCACCGAAAAAGAGATCACGCACCTCGCCGAACCCATCAACGTTCCCGCGCCCCTGCGCCCGCGCCCACTCGAACGTGATCTCGCTCTCCACAACGGCGCGGGCAAAAGTTTTCAACTCAAGGTTGACGACGCGCCCATCGCCGCCGACGCCATACGCATCTGCAATCTCGCCGACGATGGCGCGGGCTGGCTCGACCGTGCGAACGACAAGCATGCGGTTGACCCCGCGCTCGGTCGCATCATGCTGCCCGAAGGCGTCTACGCCGACCCGGCGAAAGTTCGTGTCAGTTTCCACTACGGCTTCAGCGCCGAGATGGGCGGCGGCCAGTACGGTCGTGCCTCAACCTTCACGGGCAATCTCACGCCGCTGCTCAAAGTTCCCACCAACCGTGCGACGATTCAGGCCGCGCTCAATGCCCTCAACGGCAACGGCACGGTCGAGATCGAAAACAACGAATACTACTTCGAACAATTCTTCATCAACGCCTCGGCCGACGGCAAGGTTGAGTTGCGCGCGGCCGACGAGCGTCGGCCTGTCATCGTGGCGGGCGGCAATTTCTGGATTACGGGCGACGACGGCTCGGAGGTGACGCTGAACGGGCTGGTACTCGCCGGGGGCACGTTGCGCGTACCGCTGGAAAAACTCGGAGGCCGGCCGAACGAGCTGCGCGTGCTCCGCATCAGGCATTGCACTCTCATGCCCGGCGCGACGCCCGCCATCGGGAACGTGCCCGCGCAAAGCGCAATCACGCGCATCCGCATCGACGCGCCCAACGTCACGGTCGAAATAGACCGCTCCATCGTCGGCATGATTCGCGCCGTCGAGGGCGCGCGCGTCCGCATCACCGACAGCATCGTGGACGCGGGCGCGGAAAGTAATCCGGCTTATGCCGATCCGGCTCTGGCGGCGGGCGCTCGGCTCGAAATCTCGAACACTACCGTAGTCGGCAGAGTTCACACACAGTTGATCGAAGCGTCGAACACGATCTTTATGTCGAGCGCGGACGCCTCCAACCCTTCCCTGTTACCGCTCCGCGCCGAGCGTCTACAGGAGGGCTGCGTCCGCTTCTCATATGTTCCGCCCGGCTCAAGAGTGCCGCGCCGGTATCATTGCCAGCCGCTCGCGGGAGATACCGCCGAGCAGAGCGCGCGCGTGCGTCCCCTGTTTGAGTCGCTCACCTATGGCGACGCCGCCTACGGCCAGATCAGCCCGCGTTGCGCCGCGGAGATTCGACAAGGGGCTGACGACGAAGCCGCGATGGGCGCGTTTCATCATCTCTACGAGCCGCAACGGGAGGCCAATCTGCGGGCGCGCCTCGAAGAATATCTGCGCTTCGGCCTCGAAGCCGGAATCATCTACGCCAGTTGATGGGGCGGGTCGCCCGTCTCGCGCGTCTCATGAACCTGTATCGTCGTCAGAGGACACCACACAGAGCCACACTTACTGGAAGCTTTCGCCGTGTCTTGGCGTGTCGGGATGGAAATTGTTTTTAATCTTCTTATCAGCATAGATTCGGAGGAGAGTAATGAAAGGTGATTTCAGCCGTAAAACTTTTAACCCCGCGAAACGCTATAGCGGCGTCCTCATGCAGCAGGGGCGCGTCCAACTCGACGCCGACTGGAACGAGCAGCTAGCCATCCATCAACACCGCACGGAGACGGAGACGAAGGACGTGATCGGCCTCTGCGGCGTCCCCAAGAATACGGATGGTTTCAAGCTCCTGCCGCTCGTGGCTGCGAACACTTCGACCACCGCCGACCTCGCCATCTTCCCCGGCCGCATCTACGTCGCCGGCCTGCTCTGCGAATCAGAGGCCGAACAGGTCGCCATCACGGACATCACTCCGACGGGTGCGACCGTCGCCCGCCTGAGCGCAGACGGGCGCGCCTTCGAGTCAGGCCAGTGGGTCGAGATTACCGGCGATAATGGATTGAAGACCCTGCGGCTGATCACCGCCGTCGATGCCTCCGAGAGCAGTCTGAGTTTCGACGCCGCGCCGCCGAACTACACGCCGGAGCAGCACCCGCGCTTGCGCCGCCTCACGACATATCTCACGCAGCCCGACCTACCGACGCCCGCGCTGGCCGCGTCGTCAGGCGAATACGAGACGAGCGCTCTGAATTTGGGAGAGGAATATTATCTCGCCTACCTGCACGTTTGGCAGCAGCAGATCACCGCGCTCGAAGACCCGCTCATCCGCGAGAAGGCGCTCGGCGGCCCCGACACGACGACGCGCATCAAGAACGTCTGGCAGGTGGAACTGCTGCCGGTCGCCATGCCCGACGACGGAGTGCTCAATTGCGAGACTGAATTACCCGAATGGTCTGCCCTGACCGCCGCGCCGACCGGCACGATGAACGCGCGCACCTCGCCCGCGGACATCCCGACCGATCCCTGCCAGCTTCCGCCGGGCGCGGGTTATCGTCGTCTCGAAAATCAACTCTACCGCGTAGAGATACAGAAGGGCGGCGCGCGCGATGCGGCGACCTTCAAGTGGTCGCGCGAGAACGGCTCCATTCAAACGACGATCACCGACGTGCAGGGCAACATCGTCACCGTCGCCGATCTCGGCAGAGACGAAGTGCTCGGCTTCGCGGGCGGCCAGTGGGTCGAGTTGGTTGACGACGAATCGGAACTACAGGGCGCGCCGCGTCCGCTCGCCCTCATCAACTCGATTGATCTCTCTTCGCGCGAGATTACACTCGACACCGACGCGTCGAGCCTCGCCGGGAAGAAAGGTCTGCGCCTGCGACGCTGGGATCAGTCGGGTAACGACGCGGGCGCGGTCGGCGTGGAGATGGCGGCGGGCTGGCTCTCGCTCGAAGGCGGCGTCGAGGTGCAGTTCTCCGAGGGCACATACCGCGCTGGCGATTACTGGTTGATCCCGGCGCGCACGGCGACGGCCGACATCGAATGGCCGTCCGACTCCGCCTCCGGCGATGCCCCTTTGGCGCAGGCTCCGCACGGCGTCCGTCAACACTACTGCCGCCTCGCGCTGCTTCACGTGGAAGATCAACTGCTCGAAGTCGTCGAAGACTGCCGCGACTTCTTCCCCCCGCTCACGAACATCTGCGCCGAAGATGTCTGCTTCGATAATTCAAACTGCGATCTGCCGAACGCCGAGACGGTGCAGGACGCCCTCGACGCGCTCTGCGGCGCAAACGACCTGCGTTTCCACAACAAGCACCTCCACGGCTGGGGCATCGTCTGCGGCTTGCAGGTTCACTGCGGCCCGGACGATTCGGAGTCGCTGCGCCGGCACGTCACCGTGCGCTCCGGCTACGCCATCGACTGCGAAGGCAACGACATCATTCACAAAAACGACGAATTCATCGACATCGTTGGGATGATTCAAGCCTACAACACGCAGCACCCGGACGCCCCCATCTCGCAGGCCAACGGCGAAGTCTGCCTCGTCCTCAATACCGACGGGCAGAGTCCTTACACTCTGGAGAAATACGATCCCGCCTGGAAGTCTTGGAAATCGACGCTGGAAGGCACGCTCTTCAAGGATTTCTTTCAGGACTGCCTCGGCAACCTGATCCTGTTCTTCAAGGACGAACTCTCGCCGAAGCCCGGCGACGCGAATCTCCTCGTCAGTCCCACGCAGAAGCTCATCACGTCGCTGTTCAATCTCGTGGTGCAACTCTTCAATCCGACCAACGGAAGATTCGTCTACCTGTCCGGCGAGCAGAATGTAGAGATCAGCAGCACGGAACACACCATCCTCAAAAACTTTTATGAGAAGTTACGCGGGCTGCTACAGAGTCACACCTTCTGCGCCATGTTCGATCAGGCGACGCCCTTTCCCGTCTACCCGTTCAGCCTCTATAACGGCGCGGAGAGCGACCCCACCTATATCCCGACCATCTTCGGCAAAGGCTTTCACCACCGCCTGCGCGTGCATCCGCGCGGGAAGCTCGCCTATACGGTCGGCGCGGGCAACCGGATTCACGTCTACGACCTTGAGAGCAACGAAATGGTTGACGTGTTCGAGTACCCGATAGGCAACGCCGTCGTCAGAGACGTGGCCTTCTCGCCCGACGGGAAAGAAGTCTATGCCGTCGCCACCGTCAACAATAAGGAGAGCAGCTTCTCCGCCTTCGACGTAGAGGCCGGCTCCGCGTCGGTCAAGCACACATGGCGCAGGAAAGGGATTCTCTGCGACTTTCTCATCGTCACGCTCGCCACGGCCGAGGACGGCAAAGTCTATGGCATCGGCCGTAGCCGTGGCCTTTACGTGCTGCACATGGAGAAGTCCGAACCCGACGCCACGCTCTTCGGCCAATCGTTCAACGCGAGCGGGCATTTGGTGCTCGTGCGGCGAGGCGGGCAGCAGTTTGCCTTCGCCACCGGGCGCGAGCCGGGGAAATCGCCCGACCAGTACAATCACGTCCGCCGCTTCAACCTGCTCAACGCGCAGGAAGCCCCCATGATCCTGCCGCTCCAGATTCAGGGGCAGAACATCGTCGGGCAGGACGACATCGCCGTCGCCTCGGACGATAACATCTCCAAGCTCTACGTCGTGACGAACCCACCGTCGTTCTCGGACGACAATCATCTCATCATCTTCAACAACGTGTTTACCCCGTCGCCCCCGACGCAGAAGTTCATCAGCCTCGGAGAGAAGACCGCCATGCGTCTGGCCTACAATTACCCGACGCAGAATTTGATGATCACTTACTCAGACAGCTATCAGGTGCGTCTCGTCGGGCAGAACGACCAGTTGATCGCAGGCCACCGGCAGGCGGTGCAGATCGCGCCCATCTCGATAGCCACGACGCCGGACAAAAAGCGCGTCCTCGTCCTTAACTACGCGAGCAACACGATCACTTCCTTGCGCGCCGAGCTTGTCAAGGCCAATACTTTCCCCCCGCTCGAAGGCGTCTCGGGGCTTGGCCCCTACCGCGACCAGATACTTCTGGCCTTCGTCGATCTCTTCGGCGGGCTGCTGCAATACCTGAAGGACTGCCTCTGCGATCACTTCCTCGTCAATTGCCCGGAGTGCGACGAGGAAGACAAAATCTACCTGGCCTGCATCAGCATCAGGAAAGAGGAGGTCTATCAGGTTTGCAACTTCTCCCGGCGCAAGTACGTCAAGAGTTTCCCGACGGTCGAATACTGGCTCTCGCTCGTCCCCGTCATTCCCCTCGTCGGAAAATTCGTCGAGAAGTTCTGCTGCACCATTTTGCCTGAGTTCTTCGTCGGCAAATACAAAGCCTCGGCTGCCGCAGCCTCGGCTGCCGCGCCTTCGCAGAACAAGGTGAGCAGCGAGGCCATGTTCAAGATCGCCAGCGTGCTGCAACAGACCAGTTTCGGAAACATGTTCGGCGACTCGCTCAAAAAGTTCGGTTGGCTCGGCGGTCAACTGATCGGCGACTGGTTCGAGTGCGCTTTCCAACGTCAGAGCCTACCTTCCGGCGAGACAGGTCAGGAGGGCGAAGAATTGCCGGGAACGACAGGGGCCGTGCAATTATCCCGAAACGAGTTTGAGCGTGACCCCTGCAACTGGTGCGTGAACCTCCTACGCTATCTCTGTCGGCCGCGCATCTTGGATGGCGTAGGCCGTGATACGGCGGAAGCGGGCGAAGAGACTCAGTTCAGACGGGATGCGATTTTTAACGTCCCCTCAAGTGAGTTCAGGGCAAGAACTGAGCAGGGTACGCCGGCGGAGGGCGACTCCGCCGGTGAGGATGTCTCAAGACTGCGGAGCGAGATGGCCGCCCTGCGTGAAGAGTTTGCCCGCACGCAGGGGAGCTATGCCGGAGCGTTGGCCGCGCGCGATGCCACCATCGCCTCCCTCGAAGCCACCACCCGCGATTTGCAGGCCAGCCTCGCGGTCATCACCGAATTACAGGAAAAGGTCAACTCGCTGACGCCTGCACCCCGCAAGCCGCGTCAGAGAACCAAAAAAGGGAGCAAGTCAGAGCAGTAAGAGCTTCGCCCGCGAAGTTTCAGACAAAGACAGGTAAGAAGTTCGCGTCAGGTGCTTGCCGTCGTCAGGCGGCGCTGTTCACAGGATTACTCCGAGGCGGCGCAGGAGCAAGGTAAAGAGCACGAGGGCAATGCCCGTGATTGGCAATAGCAACTCCCAGGGCAAACCGAGGAGGTAAAGACTGCGACGCTTCCCGCGCTCTTTCCGGTACACCCAGAATGACATCACTCCTCCTGACGCGATACGAAACCGCCTGACGCTGTAACTGAGATGCGCCCCGGGCACTGGGCATTCAACCTGCACCGAAGTCTCCATCAGGCTCTAGCGACGCACGTGTGGCAAGCCCGCGAAGCTTCCGCGCAGGGTAAGCGGTGATGACGGCCACGCGTTGCCCTGACGACCCCCGGCTTCCGTATCGAGAATCTTCCCCGTCTGGGCATTCACGCAGGCGGCAAGCTCGACGAGGAAGCGGCCGTCGAGCACGTCGGAGCCTGCCCGCGTGTTGGTGCTGAGATAGCCGGTAGCAGGATTTGCAGGTTGGCATCTCAGCGTATAGTTCACCTCCGCGATCTCGATTGGGAAGACGAGGCTTGTCCCCGGAGCGACCCTCCCCTCGCCGTCCGCCTCGATCAAGAGGCTCCAGCCGTCGGCGCTGAGTTCGAGGCGGTCGTGCCGGACGCTGCCGACCTTCGCGCCCCGGCTCGCGTGGCTGAAGCGCAGTTCGCCGCCCCCAATTAGTTTCTCCTCGACCCTGGCCGGTAGTATTCCGCCGAGGAACCGGTCCATGCGAGGCTTCTCGACGTGCACCTCGAACGACGCGACTCCTGACGCGCCCGGGACGATAGCGGCGGACGGCTTGCCCGGTCGCAATACGAGCCAGACGAGGCAGGCGAGCAACGCCAGCGCGACGATGATCAACGAGGTCTTCATGGATGTCTTCATATTGCACTTCTTAGGGGCGAAGCAGTATGCCGCGTAATATATCTGCTTTAGCTTACGTCTCAAGATGATGCCGCCGCCCAACAACTCGTTCGATGCGTGCGGACTCAGACTGGATTTTATCGACACCCCGGCCGTACCGGACAGGCTTCCGGCCGCGCCAATTCGGCGCACATACTGAAGCCGAAAAGCGCAACCCTCGCTTCTCCACAGGTGTTAATCAACTAGTCCGGCGAGGCATCGGCGAAAAGAGAGAATTCATTTCCCCTGCGCCCTAAGAAAGTCTCCCATCTCTCCTCAAGCACGTCCGCCGCCTCGCCGCGGATGCCGATGCCTGATATTTGCGTGTTCCAGTTCACTTTTGACAATAAGCCCTCGTTCAACCATTCGCGGGGGAAGATAGATTCCGTCTCGGGGTTCAACAGGGTCTCCCAGCGAACTTTCAAGTACATCGTAGTCCGACCCACCTTAGCCTTCTCTTCCAGCCAATGAACTTCTTCATATGGCTCAGAGATGG
>DATCWB010000200.1:0-10499 GCA_036566625.1 Pyrinomonadaceae bacterium | reverse complement strand
CGGTGGCGGTGGCGGCGGTGACCGCGAGCCACGCTGGTAGATCAAAAGCCGTAAATCGTGAATCGTAAATCGTAAATAGAAGGGAAGCGCCTTTTTCTATTTACGATTTACGATTCACGATTTACGGCTCCTTTTCCGGCTCTTTACTTTCTTGCCGCAGGCGTCAGCTTTAGTTTCAGCCGCTCGCCCCCGCGCAACACTTCCACTTCATACTCGACCCCGGCACGCATCTCGCCGAGCGCGTAAGTGTAATCGTAGACGTTGCGCACGTCGCGCCCGGCCAGCCGCACGATCACATCGCCCGCCTTCAAGCCCGCCTTCGCCGCCGGAGAGTCTTCACGCACGGCGTCGAGTTTCATCCCGTCGCCGCCTTCGGCGTAATTCGGGATCGTGCCGAGGTAGACGCGGAAGCCTGTGGAACGCCCCGTTGTCGCGTCCGAACGGGCGAGCGTGTAAGTCGGTCGTGCGTCGCTCGCGTCAACCAAACGTACGATCTCTCTGACGAAAGATACGATGTGCAGTTCGCCTTCGTAGTTGATGCGGTCGGCGGTGTCCGACGGTTTGTGGTAGTCCTCGTGCGTGCCCGTCCAGAAGAAGAGCACGGGCGTCTGCCGGGCGTAAAACGATGCGTGGTCGCTCGGCCCGAAACCGTCTTCCGTCAAGGTCAAAGCGAAACGCCCGCCCGGCGCGGCTGTCGCCATCGTCCCTCCGTTCGCGCCGACGACAGCCGGGTGCTGTCCCCGCTCGCCTTTCTCTTGCGGCGGAGTTTCACCCGTCGCCCTGACGCTCGGGTAGAGCGCGCTGTTGGCTCGCCCGATCCACTGCTTCCACTCGGCCGACGTGCCGACGCCGCCCACCATCAATTTGTTCTCTTTCATCCGCCCGATCATGTCGAGGTTGATCATCGCCACCGTCTGCGCGAGCGGCAGCGCCGGATTCCGCACGTAATAACTAGAACCGAGCAAGCCTTCTTCTTCGCCGCCGAACGCGATGAAGACCATCGTGCGACGGACGGATTTGCGCTCGTTCGCGAACGTGCGCGCGAGTTCGAGCAGGCCCGCCACGCCCGAAGCGTTATCGTCCGCGCCGTGGTGAATCTCGCCCGCGCGCGCCGCGAGGCTGCCCTGCCCGCCGCGCCCGAGGTGGTCGTAGTGCGCGCCGATAACGACGACTTCCTGCTTCAACTTCGCGTCCGAGCCTTCGAGAATTCCCACGACGTTGGCCGCCGGGGCTTCGCGCCGCACGATCTCCGTGTTGAGCGCGAACGCGATGTTCTGTAACGGCGCGGAAAAACTACGCCGCGCCTCGGGCTTCGGCGCCCCCTGCTCCGGCGAGGGCGCGCCTGTGGCCGCGCTCCGTCCCGCTGCCGCCTGCGCCGCCGTGGGAGCGATGGCCTTTTCCAGTTCCGCGAACGTCATCAAGGGCGTCGCCGCCGCTTCCAACGCGCGGCGCGCGGCCTGACGCGAGATGACGACGACGGGAATCCCCGCGTCGCCCGAAGCGACGCTCTCATCAACGGTCAAGCGCGCGAGTTTTTCGTCTTTGAAATTCTCCTCGCGTGCGATCACGAGGAGCGCGCGCGCGCCTCGGTCGCGCGCCGCCGCCGCTTTGAAGCGCAGGTCTGCGAAACGCGCGAAACTGCCGTGCGGGTTGTCGCCGTCGGGCGTGCCCGCGAAAGCCAGCGCGATGCGGTTGCGCACGTCCGCGCCGGCATAGTCGTCGTAATGCAACTCGGCCGCCGTGATGCCGTAGCCGACGTAGGTGACGGGCGCTCTCTCAACTTTCGCATTCGCGCTCCAAGCGAGCGGCATCCAGTCCTCGCCCACGCGCATGTCGAGCGACAAGACCGTCCCCGCCTGAGCGTCCGCCCGCGCCGTCTCGTTCGCGCGCGGCATGAACGTCATCGCGTTTGCCTTGCCGAGTTCGACGCCGGAGACATAGGGGAACTTTTGCAGGTAAGCGTCCATGCGCTCCTTCGTGCCCGGCGACCGCTTGATGCCGCCGAGCCCGTAGCGTTCGAACTCCTGCGCGATGTAGCGCGCCGCCTCGCTCGCCCCCGGCGTTCCCGTCCGCCTGCCGTCCAGTTTGTCCGAGGCCAGATACGTGATGTGCGCGCGCAAACGCTCGACGCTCACATCGCTTTGCGCCGAGCCGCCCTGCTGCGCAAACACGCTCGCCGCCAACAGGGCGACGAGCAATAACTGAAAAGTTTTACGTCTCATATTTTTTCAAGACATTAGTGGTCGGAGGTCGGTGAAAATCTGTTTTGCTTTTAACCCACCTCCGACCTCTGATCTCCGTTGTTTCATTCCACCCAGTCGGCGATGAAGATATTGGTGTCGCCGCGCGCCGCGGCATTACGATTCGAGGCGAAGACCAGACGCTTGCCGTCGGGCGTGAACATCGGGAAGCCGTCGAAAGTCTCTTCGTAAGTGATGCGCTCGAAGTTCGTCCCGTCCGTGTTGATGGCGTAGAGGTCGAAGTTGCGCCGTTTGGGGTCGTTGACGTTCGAAGAGAAGATGATGCGTTTGCCGTCGGGGAAGAAGTAGGGCGCGAAACTGGCCGCGCCGAGTTTCGTCACCTGCCGCTTGTTCGTGCCGTCGGCGTTCATCACCCAGACCTCGAAGACGGTCGGCTCGATCAGGTTCTCGGCGAGCTTCTGCCGGTAGCGCGCGATCTGTTCGGGCGTGCGGGGGTGATACGAGCGATAGACGATCTGCTTGCCGTCGGCGGAGAAGAACGCGCCGCCGTCGTAGCCGAGTTCCGTCGTCAGACGCTTTACGTTTCGCCCGGCCGCGTCCATCGTGTAGAGGTCGAGGTCGCCGTCGCGCATCGAGGTGAAGATGATGCGCTTGCCGTCGGGCGAGATGGTGGCCTCGGCGTCGTAACCGGGAGTGTTCGTCAAAGCGCGCGCGTTCGAGCCGTCGGCGTCGGCGGTGAAGATGTCATACGAAGGGTAGATCGCCCAGACGTAGCCTTTCGAGAAATCGGGATTGGGTGGGCAGTCGGGCGAGCCGAGGTGCGTCGAAGCGTAAAGGATGCGCTTCGGGTTCTTCGGGAAGATGTAGGAGCAGGTGGTGCGCCCCTTGCCCGTCGAGACCATGCGCACGTCCGAGCCGTCGGCGCGCATCGTGTAAATCTGATCGCACCCGCGCCCGTCGCGCTTCGACTGGAAGATGAGTTGTTTGCCGTCGCCGCTGAAATACGCCTCGGCGTTCTCGCCGCCGAAGGTCAACTGGCGCACGTTGCGCAGGTGTTTCTCCGCGGCGTGCATCACCTTATCATTCGTCTGCGTCGCGCTCAGGTTCACGGTCTGGGTCGCCGAGGGAGATGCGGCAAGCGCGGCGCAGATTAAGAGCAAGGGAAAGAATAAGAAAAGTTTTTTCATGTGCTGTGAGTCGGAAAATCGGGAGTAGTGTTTTTGTGGTCGGGGAAACTACCAAATTTCATTCAATTGCAGGCGGAAGCCCGGCAACACGGGGTCGCCCTCGATCTCATCGGGATTCTCAAGCGTGTCGGCCTCCCGGCCGGGGCGATAGATATAAACTTTGCGCGCCGCCGGATCAAGCAACCAGCCGAGCCGCGCGCCGTTCGCCACGTACTCGGCCATCTTCGCCTGTAAGCGCGCCAGCCGATCCGTCTTGCTCCGCAACTCGACCACAAAGTCGGGACACAGAGGCGCGAACTGTTCGCGCTCCACTTCTGTCAACGCTTCGTATCGCTCCTTCGTGATCCACGAAGCGTCGGGCGAGACCTTAGCGCCGTTCGGCAGCGTAAAGCCTGCCGACGAATCGAAACATACGCCCGTGCCGTCCTGTCTCGCCCAGAGGTAAAGTTGAAAGTTGAGACCGGCGTTGCGGCGTCCGGTCTCGGTGGCCGTCGGCCCCATGATGATGAGTTCCCCTTTGGCGGTCATCTCAAGGCGCAGGTCGCGGTTGTCCTGACAGAGTTTTAAAAATCTCTCATCCGTCAGGTCAAGCGCGCGCGCATTGATGGTCAAAGACGACGCTGTTCCGGTGTCTATCTCAGTGGCGCTCATCAAGCCCTCACCTTCTGCCGAGTTGAGCATGGCTTCAGCCGTTCTTGCGTTCAAACTCCTTCATAAACTCGACCAATGCTTCGACGCCCTCGCGCGGGAAAGCGTTGTAGATGGAGGCGCGCAGGCCGCCGACGGAGCGGTGGCCTTTGAGGCCGTCGAGCCCCGCGGCGGTCGCCTCCGTGACGAACTGCTTCTCCGCGTCTTCCGACGGCAGGCGGAACGTGACGTTCATCAGCGAGCGCGATTCCGGCGCGGCGTGGCCGCGATAGAAGCCGGTGGCGTCAATCGCGTCGTAGAGCAGTTTGGCCTTCGCTTCGTTCTCGCGCTGCATGCCCTCGATGCCGCCTTTGCCTTTGAGCCACTTGCAGACGAGGTTGAGGATATAGATGCCCCAGGTGTTCGGCGTGTTATAGAGCGAATCGTTTTGGACGTGCGTGCGATAGTCGAGCATCGTGTGCAGACCGTCGGGCGCGCGCGCGAGCAGGTCTTCGCGGATGATGACGACGGTGAGACCCGAAGGCCCCATGTTCTTCTGCGCCCCCGCGTAGATGAGCGCGTACCGCTCGACCGGCTCGACGCGAGAGAGGATGTTCGAAGAGGCGTCCGAGATGAGCGGCACGTCGCCTACCTGGGGCAGGTCTTTCCACTCGACGCCCTCAATCGTTTCGTTTGAAGTGAGATGCACGTAGGCCGCGCCGGGGCTTAGATTCAATTCGTGCTGTTCGGGCGTGCGCGAGTAGCGGCTGTCCTCCGTGTTCGCGGCGACGTTGATCTGGCCGGCGCGCTTCGCCTCTTTCAGAGCCTTCTTGCCCCAACTGCCGGTGATGATGTAGTCGGCCGTCGCGCCTGCGGGCAACAGATTCATAGGGATCATCGAGAACTGCAAACTCGCGCCGCCCTGTAGAAAGAGCACCTTGTAGTTTTCGGGGATGCCCATCAGCTCGCGCAAGCCCTGCTCTGCGCCGCCGATGATCTCGTCGAAAGTTTTCGAGCGGTGGCTGATCTCCATCACGGACATGCCGACGCCGGGCAGCGCGAGCATGTCGCGCTGCGCTTCTTCGAGGACGGGCACGGGCAGCACCGCCGGCCCCGCGCTGAAGTTGTAGATTCTCTCTGTCATTGTTCTCTTCCTGAAAATGAATTTAGTCGGTCTTGATCTTCAAACCCGAGCGCATCCCTTTGCCCGCGATGCGCGTGACGAGCGAGCGCGGCACGAGCCGTTCGGCCTGCGTCTGCACGTAGTTGATCCAGCCGGAGATGATATGGCCTTTGCCCCCGGCGAGTCCACGAAGCGCGGTCGTAACCACTTCTTCTGCCGTCTCGGCCACGCGAAACGGCGGTTTTCTGACACCGGCCGCGCTGAAAAAATTTGTCTCCGTCGCGCCGGGACACAGCGCCATCACGCGTATGTTGTAAGCGCGGTTTTCGTCCCACAACGCTTCGGTGAACGAAAGCACGAAGGCTTTCGTCGCGGCGTATGTCGCCATGTAGGGCACGGGCTGGAAGGCCGCGGTCGAGGCGACGTTGATGATGTGGCCGCGCCGTCTTTTGCGCATCGGCGCGAGGTAGAGGTACGTGAGTTCGACGAGCGACTTCACGTTCAGGTCGATCATGTTCAACTCGCGCTCCAGATCGAGCGAGAGAAGATCGCCCATCGAACCGAAGCCCGCGTTGTTAATCAGCGTGTCAATTTCCAGCCCCCGCCGCCCCGTCTCTTCGAACAACTGCCGCGCCGCGCCCGCCGCCGACAAGTCCAGCGCGACCATCTGGCAATTGACGTTGTGCGCGCGGCCGAGTTCGTTGCAGAGCGCGCCCAACTTCTCCTCCGAACGCGCCACCAGCACGACGTTCTCGCCGCGCGCCGCCAGACGCCGCGCGAACACCTCGCCGATCCCGCTCGACGCGCCCGTGATGAGAGTGGCTTTCATAAAAAAGCAGTGACGAGTGACGAGTAACGAGTGACGAGAAAGAACCAGGACAAGTTTAAAGACAAGTATTAGTTTTAACTTGTCACTCGTCACTTGTCACTCGTCACTGTTTTACCAATTCCAACAGGTTGAGTTCGATGATGTCGGCGTTTTCGGCGCGCAAGCGATCGAGCGTGGCGGCGTCGGGCGCGGCTTCGAGGTTGATGCGCGCGACGGCGGCCTCCGCGCCCTCGAAGACGATGTTCTCCATCTCCTGCACGTTGATGTGGGCGGAGCGAATGGCGTCCAGCACCTGCGCGAGGACGCCGGGGCGGTCGCGGTGACGCACGACGAGCAGGTGCGTCGCGGGCGTGCGCGCCGCAAGGTTGACGACGTTCGGCACTTTCCCCGTCTCCTTGAACGCGCGGATGATGCGCACGGTCTCGGCGGCGATGGCTTCCTGCGCCTGATCGGTCGAAGCGCCGATGTGATGCGTGCCGTAGAGATTCGCCTCGCGCGCGATCTCGTCCGTAAAGTCGCCCGTCGCACTCGTCGGCTCGGCGGCGAACACGTCCAACCCCGCGCGTATGCCGCGCGTGCGCATGGCCGCGACGAGCGCGTTTTGATCCACGACCTCGCCGCGCGCCGTGTTGATGAAATACGCGCCCTCACGCATGGCCGCGAAGAAGTCCGCGCCGATCAGAGCGCGCGTATCCGGCTTCAACGCGAGGTGGACGCTCACGATGTCTGAGGTGCGCGCCACGTCGGCCGGACTTCCCTTGCGCTCGATCCCTAACTCCTCCGCGCGCTCGTCCGTCAAACTCCGGCTCCATGCCGCGACCGGCATCCCGAAAGCCCGCGCGCGCCGGATCACTTCACGGCCGATCTGCCCCGTCCCGATCAGTCCGAGCGTGCGCCCGTAGAGGCCGCGCGCGCGTGCGAATTCTTTCTTGTTCCACTGTCCCTGCCGCAGGGCGACGACGTTATCGGCGATGCGACGGTCGAGCGCGAGAATGAGCGCGAAGGCCAACTCCGCGACGGCGATGGAATTTTTGCCCGGGCAGTTGGAGACGTAGATGCCGCGACGCGAAGCCGCCGCCACATCAATCGTGTTGTAGCCCGCGCCCGCGCGCACGACCAACTTCAACGCGCCCGCCTCCAGCATCGCTTCCGTCACCTTCGTCGAGCGCACGACGAGCGCGTCCGGCGCGTAAGCCTTGACGGCTTCGACGAGACTGTCGTCCTTCACGTCCGGCTGGTAAGAATAGTCGCAGCCCGCGGCCTCCAGCCCGTCGCGGCCGGACTGCTCGAATTTATCGGCGATTAGCACACGCATGAGAAACCTCGAAAAGTAAATCGTGAATCGTCAATCGTAAGTAGATTAAAACTGCTTTCTTCTATTCACGATTTATGATTCACGATTCACTAGATTTTGTGAATTAACAACCCGTCGCGCAGTTTCGGCTCGAACCACGTAGACTTGGGCGGCATGATGCCGTTGGCGTCCGAGACCCGGAGCAGGTCTTCGATGGTCGTCGGCGAGAGCGAGAAGGCGACGGCCGCGCGCCCCTCGTTGATGAGGCGTTCGAGTTCGGACGTGCCGCGGATACCGCCGACGAAATCAATGCGCTTATCGGTGCGCACGTCCTTGATGCCGAGGATGGGGTCGAGCAGGTGGTCTTGCAGGACGCTCACGTCGAGCGAGGCCGTCGGGTCGTCCCCGTGCGCCGTCGGCGCGTCGAGCGGCGTCAGGTAGTACCAGCGTTGACGCAGATACATGCCGAAACGGCCGCGCGCGGGCACTTCCGCCGAACCTTGCGTCACGCTGAACTTCGCTTCGACCACCGCGAGAAACTCTTCGGCCGACATGCCGTGCAGGTCTCGCACGACGCGGTTGTAGGGAAGTATCTGCATCTGATCGGAGGGGAACATGACGGCGAGGAAACGGTTGTACTCCTCTTCGCCCGTGTGCTGCGGGTTCGCGTCGCGCAGGGTGGCGCGGGCGCGGCTCGCGCTGGCGGCGCGATGATGCCCGTCGGCGATATAGAGCAGGGGCACTTCGGCGAAGGCGCGCACGAGCGCGTCGGACGAGGGCGCGCGCCAGAGCGTGTGGCGGATGCCGTCCGGTGCGGTGAAATCGTAAAGCGGCTCGCCTGCCACGACGGCCGAGACAATCGCATCAATGTGTCGGTCGGCGCGATAAGTTAAGAAGACGACGCCCGTCTGCGCGCGCAATTCGAGCATGTGGCGCGTGCGGTCGTCTTCCTTGTCGGGGCGCGTGCGCTCGTGCTTGCGAACGAGGTCGCGGTCGTACTCGTCCACCGCGCAGCACGCGGCGACACCGATCTGCTCGTGTTCGCCCATCACGAGGCGATACAGGTAGAGGCTCGGCTCGCTTTCGGTCTCCAGCGGGCACATCTCGACGAGCTTCTGAAAATTCTCCGCCGCGCGCGCGTAGACTTCATCGCTGTAAATGTTCGTGCCCTCGGGCAGATCAATCTCGGGGCGCGTCACGCGCAGGAGGCTCAAAGGATTTCCGGCGGCGAGCGCGCGCGCCTCTTCGGTGTTGACCACGTCATAGGGCACGCTCGCCACCTGCTCGACCTGCTCAACCGGCGGGCGCAAAGCGCGGAAAGGATAAATGACAGCCACGGGCGTTCGTTCTCCTCACGACAGAAGATTAAATTGCGGATTTTCTAACCCCTAAGACTATCCGCACACGCACCCCTTTGCCAAGCCGCGAGCGCGCTCCTGCCGAACGGTGCGCCGCATCCGGGCTTTGCGCGCCGGCGCGGGCGGGCGGGAACGGCCGCCGGAGTCGAGTTTGTGAGGCGCGGGGCTTGACCTTGAAGTCGAATACAGGGGTTACAATGATGCGCCAGGGAGGAGAAATTTTATGCGTCAAACAATTTGCCTGTTGGTGTTGTCGCTCGCCTTGTCGGTGGCCGCTTCCGCGCAGGAGATGAGGCAGGGCGTCTATGCGGGAGACGAGCGGCGCGAGATCAAGTCGCTCTCGGCGGAAGAGATCGAAGGGTTATTGAACGGTCGCGGCATGGGGCTGGCGCGCGCCGCCGAGTTGAACCACTACCCCGGCCCGCGCCACGTCCTTGAGTTGGCGGCCGAACTCCAACTCACGCCGCAGCAGCGGACGCAAACGCAAGCCGCGTTTGAACGGATGCGGGGCGAGGCCGTGCGTCTCGGTCGTCAAATCGTCGAACGCGAGCGGGCGCTTGACGCGATGTTCGCGAAAGGCGAAATTAACGCGCGCAGGTTGCACGAGGCCACCGGCCGGGTCGCGCGCCTGCAAGGAGATTTGCGCGCCGTGCACCTCGCCGCGCATCTCGCCATGCGCCGCCTGCTCTCGCCGCAGCAGATCATGAAGTACGACGAACTGCGTGGCTACTCGGCCGGGCAGAAGACGAGCGGGCAACACGGGCACGGTAAACACTGACGGAGAAACTATTCAAAGACATGAGCGAAGATTCAAAGACTTGTGATCTGGCGAAACGGAAATGCGTGCCGTGCCACGGCGGCGTGCCGCCGCTCGGAGCGGACGAGATCGAGCAATTCATCGGCGAGTTGCAGGGCTGGGAAGTGTGCGAAGGACATCACCTGAGAAAGGCTTACGCCTTCCCGAACTTCCGGCAGTCGCTCGCGCTCGTCAACCGCATCAGCGAAGTGGCCGAGTCAGAGGGGCATCACCCCGACATCTGCTTCGGCTGGGGGCGCGTCGAAGTGACGATTTACACTCACGCCATTGACGGTCTCACCGAAAGCGACTTCATCCTCGCCGCCAAAATAGACGGGATTAAGAGCACCTGACAAAACCTCAGTGGCGAACTGAGACTCTTAGAAACTCTGACACAGCTCTGCCCAAAATCGGGCTTTTGTTAGGTACTCTAAGTATTGACATTCAACCTCTGCGGTAATATTGTGCCTGCGCGCTGAAAGTTACTTCCATGCTGACAAGACCCTTTCTTGTTAGCCTCACTAAATAACTCCTAGTAATTTTAGAGTGCCTTCGCAGGCACTTAGAGGGCGCAACCCCTACTGTCATTCACTCCAACGGAGGAGCAGCCATGAGCCAAAATCCTTATGAAAATGAAGCTGGGACTTTAAGACCCGAAGATTTAGTTGAAGAGGCGGAAAGAGAGGCTGCTAGTCAAGCAATCGACATGGTTGTTGAAAAACATATCACTCAAGTTATGGATATTCGGGAACAGTACCCCTTGAATGACCGTGATCTCTTTACTTCAAATATAACTAAATTCACAGATATTCCTCAATCGGTAAGGCAAGATGTAGGGAGCTTGCGGCAAAAGCTGAGAAGCATCATTGAGAAAGTTGCTGCAAGAATAGAAGATCGCAAATATAAATCTTCTGAAGAGGCAATCGGTGACATGAAACTTGCGTACAACGAACGTGAGCAGGTAAATGCTCTAATCAAATCTGATAAAAAAGTTCATGTTTCATATCAATCACTCAGAATTGCTGTCGAGTCTTTCTCGGAATTTAATAAATTGATTATCAAGCGACTTGAAGAAAGTGAAAAA
>DATCWB010000199.1:0-4547 GCA_036566625.1 Pyrinomonadaceae bacterium | reverse complement strand
GACCGTGAAATAAGTCGTCCCGCGCGCGCTCGGTTATTTGTACATGATCGTGATCTTCGAGGTTCTGTTCAGAGGGATCGGATCGTTCTCGTCAATCTGCAAACTGACGAGATTGACGTTGCCGTTCTTGAAACTTTTCTCCTTCCCGCCGTCGGCCTGTTGATTCTCGCCGCCGGTTTGATCGGTGAAGTTTGGCGGGACGTTGATGCTCACCGAGCCGCCGCCCTGAATGATGATGGGGCGGTCGCCTTCTTCCGCCAGGAGGTTCTGGTCACTCATGTTCATGCTCCTTTACAGTTGAGGTCTGTTGAGGTTTGCGGTGTGAGGTGCGATAAAACCTGCGCATCACGCCGCCACGGTTGACGCGTCAGAGCGGAGCGGGAGGAACTGGCGTTCATTACGCACGATCTCCCGCTCCGTCGGTTGTGGCGGCCTGCACAGCAGCTCAGCCGGGATTTCCAGAGCCGCCGCCCTGGATGATGATGGGGCGATCCCCTTCGTCCGCTGTGTCGTCGGGTGAATCTACCGGCGCGGCGGCGTTTGAGGCGGTCAATTCTTCTTCCGTCTCCTCATCCTGCCGTATGTTTTCTTTATCGCTCATGTCCGTTTTCCTTTCACGGTAAAGTTAAGTCGAAGAAACAAATTTACCGGGCGTTGGCGAATAACTCGCCGAGTTGCTTGCGGCCATCCTGCACGTCCGGTCTTGCTTGATAAGCTTTGAAAACTTCTGCCCCCCATTTCTGCTGGAGTTCGGCCAGTGAATCGGTCGCGCGCGACGCGTGATTGCGCGCCGCATCCGGGTTTCCCGCCCGCTGGCCGGCACGCGCCGCGACCAGGCACGCGCGCCACTCTGAAACTTTCTGCCCCGAGCGCGCGAAACTGGCCTGCGCTTCCTCTGCGTTGGCGAGCGCGCCGGCCGCGTCGCCGCCTTCGAGCAAGGCTTCGGCGAGCGTGAGTTGAGCGTTGGAGATGAACCAGGGGTCGCCCACCTCTTTCGCGCTCGCGAGGGCGTCTTTGCACGCGGCGACGCCTGCGGCGCGCGCACCGGAAAACGCTTGCGCCAGTCCTAAAACGCGTCGCGCCTCGACTGAGGTCGTTTTGTTTCGCTCGCCCGCCGCCGCGAGCGCCTGCCTGGCTTTGGTCATGGCTTCGGCGAGGTTTCGTTGGCTCAAAGCCATGTTGGCCTGCGCCAGGTAGATGAAGGCCAACAACTCTTTATTCTGTCTGCCGGGTTTGTCAGCGATGGCGAGCGCCTGTTCGAACATCGAGCGCGCCTCGTCGTATCTGCCGAGCGGCCAGAGCGCGTCGCCGCGACTGTATAAACCGTAGCCGATGCTCAGTTCGTTGTTGAGCGACTTGTCGATCTTGTAACTCTCGTCGAATTGTTTGAGCGCGTCCGGGTACTTGTCTTGCTGGAGCAGCACGCTGCCGATCTCCGAACGCGCTACGGCCGCAAGCGAGAAGTCTCCCACCTGTTCGGCCAGCCGGAGAGTCTGCTCGAACGCGCTCAGAGCCTCGTCGTAGTTTCCTTTCTGACGTTTGGCGCGCCCCAGAAGCACATTCGCCTGCGCCTCCTCTTTCCGGTAGCCGCCCGACCGATAGAAATCGAGCGCCTCTTGCATATAGCGGATGCCCTCTTCGGTGTTGCCCTGCTGGATGCGCAGGCTGCCGAGATTGGCGAGCGCCTTGGCCGCGTGGCGCGACGCTTTATTGCGCCGCGCGAACACCAGCCCCTGCTGCAAATATTTCTCGGCCTCGGCATATTCGCTGTTACCGAAGAAGGCGTTGCCGAGGTCTACGAGCGCGAGCGCGACCAGATTCTCCATGCCGTTGGCCTGCGCCAGTTCGACGGCCTCGGTCGCGTATCGTTGCGCGCCCGCCGGGTCGTTCTTATTCGTGGCGACGGCGCTCAACTGCAACAGCGTGTTGATGCGTTGCGACAGGTTGCCGCCCGCCTTCGCCATGTCGAGCGCCTGCTGCAAGTGCGCCTGCGCCTCGTCGAGTTTGCCGAGCGTGCGCGCGAGGTAGCCGCGGCGGAAGACCACTTCGGTCTGGCCTTCGACGTTGGCGTACTGTTTGTAAATCTGTTCGGCCTTGTCGAAGGCGGAATTCGCGCCGGCGGGATTCGACTGGCGCATGGAGAGGATGCCGATGCGCAGGTAGGCCGTCGCGTTCTTCGGGTCGCGATTGGTCGCCTCGAAGTAACTCTCAATCGCCTCTTTGATCTGATCCGTCTTCTCGTAGGCGCGGCCGAGGTCAACGTGTACGTCGGCGCGCGCGGGCAACAGGCGCGCGATCTGCCGGTGCGCGCTGACGGCGCGCGTGAAATTGTGCGTGACGGTCGCGCGGATCGCATCCAGACGCAGCGCGTCTACTTGCGAGAGGGCGTCGCGTTCGGTGGCGTGCGAGTCAACGCGCAGCATCGAATCACGCGCGCCGTCCGAGTCGTCGAGTTCGGTCAATGCCTCGGCCAGCCGCGCGTGCGCCAGCACGAACTTGTCGTCAATTTCGGTGGCCTGCCGCAAGCGTCCGCTCGCCTGGTAGTACGCGCCCTCGCGCAGCAAATTCGTGCCCAATTCGTAGGCGGCCTTCGCCTCGCCCGACGGCTCGTGCGGCTTGGCACGCAAGAGCCAGCTCGCGCCCCACGCGAGTCCCGCCAGCACCGCGACGCCGATCAGCACGGCGGCGATTGAGAGACGCGGGCGGCGCAGGTTGTCCGAGAGCGTCGTCAGCGAAGTGGCGCGGTGGGCGTTGGTGCGATACGCGCCGGACGCGTTCGAGTTCATGCTCGGCGTGCGCGTGTCGTCCAATTCGGAGAAATGAAAACTGAGCGCACGCAGATCGGCGATCAGGTCTTCGGCCGTCTGGTAACGATCCTCGGGTCGCTTGGCGAGGGCTTTCAGGGTGATGCGGTCGAGTTCGGCGGGCACGAGCCGGTTGAATTCCGAGGGCGGCGGAGGCATGACGTGAAGCACCTGCGCCGCAATCTCTACCACGGTTGCGCCCGAGAAGGCCGGTCGGCCGGTGATGCTCTCGTAGAGCAGCGCGCCGAGCGAGAAGAGGTCGCTGCGCCCATCGACGGGGGCGGCCTTAGCCTGTTCGGGGGAAAGATAGAGCGGCGTGCCGAGCATCACATCGCTGCGTGTTTTGATGCCCGCGAGCGTCACGGCGTTCTGGTCGAGTTCCGCGTCTTCGTTGATGAGCTTCGCCAGCCCGAAGTCGAGCACTTTCACTTCGCCGCGCTCGTTGATGATGACGTTCGAGGGTTTGATGTCGCGGTGGATGATCCGATGGCGGTGCGCTTCGCACAGCGCCTCGGCCACGTCGGCGATGATCTCGATGGCGCGCGCAAGCGACAACTCTCCGGCGCGCATCAGGTCGCCCAGCTCTCGCCCGTTAACCAGCTCCATGACGATGAAGGGGCGGCCATCCGGCGTCTCGCCATAGTCGAAGAGCGTGGCGATGTGGGCGTGGCTGAGGGCGGAGACGGAGCGCGCTTCACGCAGGAAGCGCGCGTGGTGGTTGTGGCTGTCGGGCGCGGCGGAAGGGATTTTGATGGCGACGCGTCTGCCGAGCCGCGTGTCCTCCGCTTCGTAGACCACTCCCATCCCGCCCTCGCCGATCTGTTCCAGAATGCGGTAATGGGAAATGGTCTGCCCGATCATAGTATTCGGATTCCTTATAGCCCCGATAAGTGGCAGGGATGGCGCGGCCAACAACGAGCCCTTTGCCTCATGCGGCGATTTGGAGTGGCTCAGAAAAAGTCGTCTGTTCGTCTGCGCACATTCTGCGACAAAGCACCTAGCATTTCAAGAGCAAAATCGTGCGCCCGTTCGGTCTTTACCCGGAACGCAAACTTCGACGCGCGCGGGCGCACGCGCGCTGCTTTGCCGCGTTCGTTTTCCACCCCCGCCGGGTGAGTTTTCCGCGTGGAGCGGGAGCAAATTTATCTCTTGCGCCGGGCAGCGATTCCGTTCATACTTTCGCTCGTTTGAAGTTCCTGCTCTCGCGCATCTACGGTGATGTGCCTGCCTGCGGCTTAAGTGAGGCGACGGCGTTCGGCTGAGGAGAGAGTGAGGTTAGGTTGTCAATCTGTTAGAAGCCGCTCTCGTTAGTGCCAGAGCAGCGGGCGTCAGTCGCCGCCGAGCCGTTTGCCAGAGATTTACGAAGACTCTGCCAGCTTGATCTAAAAGACGCCCGCGCTTCCTTCGACTTTTAAGGGAAAACGATATGGGTACGAAACTTTACGTGGGAAACCTCTCCTTCCGCACCACCGGCGACGAACTGCGCGACCTGTTCTCGCAGGCGGGCGAGGTGGAATCGGCATCCGTGATCGAGGATCGTGAGACGGGTCGTTCGCGCGGGTTCGGCTTCGTCGAGATGGCGACGCCGGAAGGGGCGGCGGCGGCCATCGAACAATTCAACGGCAAAGACGTGGGGGGACGCGCCCTGACGGTCAACGAAGCCCGCCCGAAAGCTGATCGCGGCGGCGGCGGCGGCGGCCGCGGCGGCTATGGCGGAGGCGGAGGTCGTGGTGGTGGCGGCTA
>DATCWB010000198.1:0-2325 GCA_036566625.1 Pyrinomonadaceae bacterium | reverse complement strand
CGCCGCAAACCGCCGCCACCGCGTCTACGGCGGCAGCGCAGTCGCAGCTTGTCAGCCGCGTGCTGGCGAACGGCCTCGAAGTGATCGTCCTCGAAGACCACTCCGTCCCGCTCGTCTCGCTCGAACTCGCCGTCAAGAACGGCTCTTACACCGAGCCGCCGGAACTGAACGGCCTCTCGCACCTCTACGAGCACATGTTCTTCAAAGCCAACAAGGCCGTGCTCGAAGGAGCCGAGTATCTACAGACGCTCGATCAACTCGGCGTGCTCTCCAACGCCTCGACGCGCGAGGAGATCGTCAACTACTACTCGCACACGACCAGCCCGAATCTGCGCGTGGCGATGGTGGCGATGCGCGACTCGGCACGCTACCCGCTCTTTCACGAACGGCAATTCGAGCAGGAGCGGCAAGCCGTGCTCGGCGAACTCGACCGCCACGAGTCGAACCCTTACGGCTTCTTGAGTATCGAACTCAACAACCGCCTCTTCTACAAGTATCCGAGCCGCAAGAATCCGGGCGGCAACCGCGCGACGGTAACGGCCGCCACCACCGAGACGATGCGCCTCATCCAATCACGCTACTACATCCCGAACAACGCCGCCCTCATCGTGACGGGCGACGCGAAGGCCGAGGAGGTTTTCAAGTTCGCGCAGGAACTTTTCGGCGACTGGCAGAAGGGCGAAGACCCGTTTGTGAAGTACCCGATGGTCGAGCACCCGCCGCTCCCCAAAAGCGAGGGCGTGGTGATCAAGCAGCCCGTCAACAACGTCATCCTCAACATCGGCTGGCACGGCCCGTCCATCGGCAAGGACAACGCGGCCACCTACGCGGCCGACGTGTTCTCCTTCATCCTGCGCCAGCCCGATTCGCGCTTCCAGCGCGCGCTCGTCGATACCGGACTCGTCACCGCCGTTGACTTCAACTATTACACGCAGCGCAACGTCGGCCCCATTCAAATGCTCGCGCAGACGACGCCCGACAAGGCGCGCGCCGCGCTTCGCGCCATCTACAAAGAGGTCGCCAGTTTTAACGACCCCGCCTACTTCACCGACGAGCAACTCGAAGCCGCCAAAGGTCTGCTCGAAGCCGACGACCTCTACTCGCGCGAGAAGCTGTCCGACTACACGCACACCATCGGCTTCTGGTGGGCTTCGACCGGCCTCGAATATTTTCGCGGGTATCTCGGCAACCTGCGCCGCACCTCGCGCGCAGACATCAACCGCTACGTGACGACGTACATTCAGGGCAAGCCGCACGTCGGCCTCTCCCTGCTCTCGGAAGAATCGCAGCGACAGGCGCAACTGACGCCGCAGGATTTGATCGGAGAAGGAGCCAAGTAGTAAGTGACGAGTGACAAGTGACGAGTGACAAGTTAAACCCGGAAACTTGTCTTACCGGCTAATCACTCGTCAGAGAAGTTTTGTTTTAACTCGTCACGGAAAATTGTTTTAACTCGTCGCTTATCATTCCTCACTTGTCACTCGTCACCGAGGTTTTGTTTTAACTCGTCACTTGTCACTCGTCACTGCTTTATGGATCGCTTTATCGAAGAGACGCCTTTTTTCACCGCCGAGCATTTACGGCTGGCGGCCAGCGTCGCCAGTTTCGTGTGGCGCGAGATCGAGCCGCGCGCGGACGCTGACGAGGAAGAGACGGATCAGGGGAAGTCGGACGAGCGGTTCCGCGAGTTGGTCGCGCTTTTGGCGCAGGCCGAACTGCTGCGCTATGCGGTGGCGCGGCCGAACGCCGCCTTCGACGTGCGCGCGCTCTGCCTGATTCGAGAGGAACTATCTTACTCTTCGCCGCTGGCCGATCTCGCCTTCGTGATGCAGGGACTCGGCACACACGCCATCAGCCTCGCCGCGCCCGCGCACGTGCGCGACTTCTGGCTGGCGCGCGCCCTTGAGGGTCGCGCCGTCGCGGCCTTTGCCCTGACCGAACCGGAAGTCGGCTCGGACGTGTCCGCCATTCAAACCACCGCGCGACGCGACGGCGACGGCTACCTGCTCGACGGCCGCAAGCGTTTCATCTCAAACGCCGGGCTGGCCGACTTCTACACGGTCTTCGCGCGCACGGGCAGCCGCGCCGACGGGCGCCCCGAGATTTCCGCCTTCGTCGTCGGCGCGCGCATGCAGGGTTTCAACGTGCGCGAGCGCACGCGTCTCATCTCGCCGCACCCGATTGGCGAGATCGAGTTCGACGGATTGCGCGTGCCCGCCGAGGATCGCGTCGGCGCGGAGGGCGAGGGCTTCGGCCTCGCGATGCAAACGCTCGGCACGTTTCGCGCGTCGGTCGGTGCGGCGGCCTGCGGCATGGCGCGGCGCG
>DATCWB010000197.1:0-2404 GCA_036566625.1 Pyrinomonadaceae bacterium | reverse complement strand
GCCACGGCCGACGAATGGATTTCAAATCCCGGTTTTGCCGGCACGCAGACGGTGTTGGGTTATAAAACATATGTCATTCGCACTTCGGACTCGGCGACAGGAGAGCCGGTCAGCGATATCTACTTCGCCGAAGAATTTGGTCGCGTGCCTATCAAAGTCGTGCTCTATTCAGAGGGCAAAGTCGTTAAGATTTCTGAGCCGTCACGCGTCGAGTTAGGCGAGCCTCAGCCTTCAAACCTGAAAAGCGCGGATTATCCAATGGCTCAACCGTAGCTCAACAAGTAATTAGATAAATCGCCACGAAGCAAGCCGCCCGAACGTCGTCAGAGTCGTTCGGGCGGCTTGCTTCGTGAGCGGTTTAACCACGGGCGTTGAGAAGTTATTGAATGATATTCTTACCGACCGCGCTGTCGCGGGTCGAGATATTCGCGCAGGCCGTCGCCGATGAAGTTGAAGGCGAGGACGGAGAGCGCGATGGCGATGCCGGGGACGAGCAGCGCGTGGGGCGCGGCTTGCAGCGTCGAGAGATCGCGCGCCTCTTCGAGCATCACGCCCCACGAAGGCGCGGGCGGCGGCACGCCCAAGCCCAAAAATGAAAGCGTCGCCTCGGCGAGCACCGCGCCCGCCATGCCGAGGCTCGCCTGCACGATGAGCGGTTGAATGGCGTTCGGCAAAATGTGGACGAAGAGGATGCGCATGTCGCTTGCCCCGAGCGCGCGCGCCGCCTGCACGAAATCATATTCGCGCACCTTCAAGACCTGCCCGCGAATCACGCGCGCATAGCCCACCCAGCCGATGATGCAGAGCGCGAGGATCAACTTGTTCAACCCCGCGCCGAGAAACGCGACCATCGCGATGGCGAGCAACAGGCCGGGGAAGGCGAGAAAGACGTTGAAGAGATAGCCGTTGACGATGCGGTCGATCCAGCCGCCGTAGTAGCCCGCGAGCGAGCCGATGATCGTCCCGATGAAAGTCGAGACGAAGACCACGACGAGGCCGACGCGGAGCGAAATGCGCGCGCCGTAGATGGCGCGCGAGAAAACGTCGCGCCCCGTCGCGTCCGTGCCGAGCCAGTGTGTCGCAGAGGGCGCGGCGTAGCGGTTGAGCAGGTCGGTCGCCCCGACATCGTGCGTCGCGATGAGCGGCGCGAAGAGCGCCACGACGACGAACAACCCGACGACGACGAGACCGAATTTTGAGAGGCGATTCATATTGGTGAAAGTGACAGGTGACAGGTGACAGGTGACAAGTTAGAACATAGAGTATCTGGTTTTTAACTTGTCACCTGTCACCTGTCACTTGTCACGAAACTCTTATTCTGGGGTCGAGCCAGCGATAAATAATATCCGTGAGCGTGTTGGCAAAGATGTAGGTCACGCTGATGACGAGGACGCAGCCTTGCACGAGGCGATAGTCGCGTTTGCCGATGCCGTCGTCAATGAGTAGTAGCCCGAGTCCCGGCCAGTTGAAAATCTTCTCGGTGATGATCGCCCCGGCGAGCAGGACGCCGAGTTGCAGGCCGAGAATGGTGACGACCGGAATGAGACCGTTTTTCAGCACGTGTTTGTAGACGACCGTCCGCTCGCTCAAACCTTTCGCGCGCGCCGTGCGCACGTAGTCTTCGCCCATCTCTTCGATGACGGACGAGCGCACCATGCGCGTCAAGAGCGCGGAGAGCGCCGCGCCGAGCGTCACGGCGGGCAGGATGATGTCGTACCATTCGAAACGCCCGGAGGGCGCGACCCATCCGAGCTGAATGGCGAACAGGTAAATCAGCAGCGGCCCGAGGACGAAACCGGGCATGCTGATGCCGACGAGCGCGATGACGGATAACAAATTGTCGAGCCACGTGCCGCGATTTTTTCCGGCGACGACGCCGAGCGGGATCGCGATGCTGACGGCAACAAGCAGGGCTGCGACGGCAAGTTGGATCGTCGCCGGGTAACGCTGCATGATCAGTTCGATGACGGGGCGGTCGGTGCGAAATGACCGCCCCATGTCGCCGCGCAGGAGCGTGCCCCAGTAATCTATGTAGCGGTTGTTCAGCCCGTGCCAGTTAAAGTTTCTCTCGCCCTGTTCGTCGCGCGCGTAGGAGAAGAAGAAGGCGGGGCGGTCGAGGTTATGCTTCTGGCGAAACTGCTCGATCTGCGCGGCCGTGGCGTCTTCGCCGAGCGTGGCGGTCGCCGGGTCGCCCGGCACGAGTTCGATCAGGAGCGTGACGAGCGACACCACCGTCCACACCACGAGCAGGAGGATCAAGATGCGCCGCGAAACATCGAGTAGCTTGTGCTTCATCTTCGGCGAGCGGTTCCGGCGAATATTCGGAAGAGTGTTTAGTTAGAAACTGCGCGGAGGATGATAGCATCGGAAAGTGACAAGTGACGAGCGACAGGTGACAGGTTAA
>DATCWB010000196.1:0-6357 GCA_036566625.1 Pyrinomonadaceae bacterium | reverse complement strand
CGCTCGAAAAATTGTTGTTGTTGCCGTCGCCCGCTACTTCGCGCCCAGCCCGTTGATGCGCGCCGTCAGACGCGACTTGTAGCGCGCGGCGGCGTTGCGGTGCAGGACGCCTTTTTGCACAGACTTGTCGATGGTGGAAATTGTCTGCGACAGCGCGGTCTGGAGCGCCCCCGCGTCTTCGCCCGTCAGCGCGGCGCGCAGTTTCTTGATTTCGGTGCGCAGGCGCGTGCGGTTGCTGCGGTTAATTCCTTTGCGACGCTCGTTCTGGCGCATGCGCTTCTCGGCTGATTTATGATTGGGCATCTTCTGAAACTCCGTCGGTAATCTAAATAACTAATGTTCTATTTCACTTGCGCCCTCACAGGCAACGATCCGGCTATGAGCGCAAAGGGCAAAGTATAGGTATCGCGGCGGGTTCTTGTCAAGGCGGGGTATGGAGGGGGGGCGGGCAGTCGCCCATCTTCGTTGACACATTTTGGGGCATGTAGTAGCGTTTTCCCTGCAACATGCAGAACCAAAATTGCTCACCCGCACCACCATTCCTACCCTTGTGGCACGAACCGCCCACGCGAAGGAGATAGCACGCTCACTTGAAGAAGATTGAACTACCGCCGCGAGGAATCGAGACGCTTTTTGGCGTCCACGACCAGAACATCAAATATCTGGAATCACTGCTTGACGTGCGCGTTGACGCGCGCGGACAGGACTTGACCGTTGACGGCGACCCGAAAGATGTCGCTACCGTCGAACGCATCCTCGAAGACTTCACCGCGCTCTTTGCGGAAGGCAAGACCTTCACCGACAAAGAACTCCGCGAAGCCTTCGCCCAGATCGCCGAAGACCGCGCCTACTCCCTGCGCGACTACTTCACCAAAGCACGCTTCAATCCGGCGGGCAAAAAACAGGTCGCGCCCAAGTCGGCCAACCAGCGCCACTACATCGAAGCCATCCAGAACAAAGATGTCGTCTTCGGCGTCGGCGTCGCCGGTACGGGGAAAACCTATCTGGCCGTGGCGATGGCCGTGCAGGCTCTCATGCAGAAGCAGGTGAGCCGCATCGTGCTCGCGCGCCCCGCCGTTGAAGCGGGCGAGAAATTGGGCTTCCTGCCCGGCGACTTGCAGGACAAAGTTGACCCCTACCTGCGCCCGCTCTACGACGCCCTCTTCGACCTGATCGACGCCGAGCGCGTGACGAAACTGCTGGAGAAGCGCGTCATCGAAGTCGCCCCTCTGGCCTTCATGCGCGGGCGCACGCTCGCCGACGCCTTCATCATCCTCGACGAAGCGCAAAACACCACGGGCGAGCAGATGAAGATGTTCCTCACCCGCATCGGCTTCGGCTCGAAGGCCGTCATCACCGGCGACGTGACGCAGATCGACCTCCCCACCGGACGGCGCAGCGGCCTCGTCGAAGCCGAACGCGTCCTCTCCGGCGTCGAAGGCATCGAGTTCGTCTACTTCACCGACCGCGACGTAGTCCGCCACCGCCTCGTCCAGATGATCATCAAGGCTTACGAAAGCCACGCGAGCAAAAGCGGACTTTAGCTAGGAAAGGGATATGGAACCGACAACATTCGCCATCACTGCCACCGCATGGCTCTGGGACAAATACGGCGAGACCGTGATGGGCAAAACTGCGGACACTGCTAAAGTCCATTGGGATAAGTTCAGGTGGAAAACTGCTGCGGAAAAGTATCGCGAGAAAATCATCAAGCTGTACGACTCAATGCAGATTATGGGCATGGCAAAGCCTGTCTCGCTTGATGACATTTTCACCGAAGCTTACATGTTGGACAAGCCTACTGCATTCGGTCGCTTCGACATTGAGCACTTAAAAAAGAAGTCCGCAGACCCGGATGCACCCCCAGACGCAGAGCGGATAAACGGCCTGAGACTGGTCAAGGAAAAGGGCAACCTCTTTATCTTAGGTAAACCCGGCGCGGGCAAAACAACCTTCCTCAAATACATCGCTGTCAAAGCCGCCGAGCAGTTAATTGATAAAGTTCCTATCTTCGTTTCCCTTAAGCATTGGGCAGATTCCGGTTTGGAACTGATGCCCTTTATTGAGAAGCGTTTCGACATTTGTGGTTTTCCAGTCGCACAACCGTTTGTCGAGGAACTGTTGAAATCAGGCAATGCCATTGTGCTGTTCGATGGCCTTGATGAAGTTAATCAAGAAGGCGGGCAGAGGGATAAGCGGACGCGTTGGATGAAGGAGTTCATCGAACAGTATGACCAGACACAATGTTTAATCACGTGCCGTATCGCCGCCAGCGACTACACCTTTGAACCTTTCACATACGTGGAGATCGCCGACTTCACAGAAGCGCAGATTAAAATCTTCGTCGGTAACTGGTTTCGTAACAAAGAGGGTGAAAAGGACGAGGAAACCCGCGATAAATTTCTAATGGAGTTTGCGCGAGAAGACAATAAAGGCTTGCGCGATCTGGCGCGCACGCCGCTGCTTCTGACGTTATTGTGTCTGGCTTTCAACGAGACGTTGACCTTCCCGCAACGGCGAGTCGAAATTTATCAGGAAGCGTTGGACGCGTTGTTGAAGAAGTGGGATTCATCGCGCAGGATTAAGCGCGACGAAGTATATCGCACGTTATCTTTAGGCCATAAGGAAAACATGCTAGCGCGCATCTCAGCGGAGACTTTTGAGAAGAACGAATATTTCATCCCGCAGCCCGAACTGGAAAGACGCATCACAGATTACGTCAAGAACGTGCCGCCGCACGACACGAACGAAGCGACCGACGGGGAAGCAATTCTCAAAGCCATTGAGGCGCAACACGGCATTTTCGTGGAGCGCGCCCATAAAGTGTATTCCTTTTCGCACCTTACTTTTCAGGAATACTTTACGGCGAAATACATTGTCGCTAATGTGGCAAAAGGCACATTAGCGAGTCTTGTCAAAGTTCATTGCACGGACGCGCGTTGGCGTGAGGTTTTTCTGCTGACAACGAGCTTGTTGCAAGATGCCAGCCAATTTGTGACGATCATTAGGCGCAACATGGACGAATTACTCAGGGGTGATGAAAATCTGAGAGACTTGTTGGCTTGGGGGGCTGAAAAATCGTCTTCGATTCAAACTGATCCTTGGGTAGCCCGACTGAGCTACCTGTTTGCTGGACTTCGCTATTCAAAACAAGCCCCGAATCCTACCCTTGACCACATTGTCACAACTATCGCTGTTACATTAATTAATTCACTTGTCAAAAATCAACGCAACCTCCAACAACGCTCCCTTGCCCTTCCAGATACCAGCAGCGACCCCAGTGAGATCAGCGAAATCGAGTTTGACTTTGGACTTTCTGATGCTGTCATAAACGTCGACAACTTTGAACGAAGCATTAACCGCGCACGCAAACTAGGATTAAATGAATTTGCAGAAGCATTAAATACGCTCACGTTTCCAACCGATAAGGCCTCTGCTATAGAGCGACAGGAGTTTGCAAATAAATTGCGGTCTTTAATGATAAAGCACAGGAATATTGGATATGCTTGGGATTTAACAGAAATCCAGCAAGAGCGATTGATTGAGTACATTAATGCGACGAGATTGCTGCAAGATTGTTTAGAGTTGGCTTATATGCCGCCAGATGAAAAGGAGGCGATATTGAACAGTCTGTATTTGCCTCCTTCTCAGGCAGGGGATGTGCAAGAGGCTAAAAGCGGATGGTAGTTGAGGTTGTGAACCGCCAGCGCAAGCGCGCGATGGATTGCGAACGTTGGGAGCGGTTTGCGGCGCGGGTGCTCGAAGTTGTTCCGGCGAATGGCGCGGGCGTGGCGGTGGCTTTCGTGTCGGATCGGGTGATGGGGGAGCTGAACCGGCGTTGGCGTGGGAAGCGAGGGACGACGGATGTGTTGTCGTTTCCGGCGGGGCAGGATGAGTTTGAGCGGGCGGCGGGCGCGACTCTGGGGGATGTGGTGATTTCGGTGGAGCGCGCCGGGGTGCAGGCGGCCGAGCATGGGTTGAGTTTTGAGAGGGAAGTGGAGCAGTTGATTTTGCACGGGATACTGCACCTGTGCGGGTACGACCATGAGCGGGACGACGGGGAGATGAACGCGTTGGAACTCCGTCTGCGTCGGCGGTTGGGAATATGATTGGTGAATCGTAAATCGTGAATGGCGGAAGGCGTGGGTTTTCTATTTACGATTCACGGTTGACGATTGACGATAAAGCTATGGAAATCGAGATAGGAATCACATGTCTGCTGCTGGTCGCACTGACGTTTGTGGCGTTGATTGACATGGCGTTCGGCGAACTGAGCGACGTGGGGTTGCGCCGTCTCATCGGGGAGGCGGAGGAAGACAGCCCGACCGTCGCCACGTCGTTCCTGACGGAGATTCTGGAAAACCGCTCGCGCTTTCGTTTCACGCTCACCGTCACCATCCTGATTCTGGTCGTCGCGATCTCCGTCCTCGTTGCCTCCGTCGCGTCACGTTTGGTCGGGCGTTCTCCTGAGCCGGGCGCGTCTTCGCACGCCGTCTTTCTATTGATCGCCATCGTCGCGGGCGTCGCGTTGACGGCGGTGGCGCGGCAGGTGATCCCGCGCCTCGTCGCGTCGCGCAACCCGGAGGGGACGCTGGTCAGACTGTTGCCTATCCTGCGCCCGTTTTACCGCCCGCTGTCGCTCATCGCTTTCGCCTGGCACAGGTCTTTTGATCGCCCGCGCCGCAGCGAACACCTGACGGAGACGGGTGTGGCCGAGGAGGAAGACGACAACGGCGACGACTTGCAGGCGTTGATCGACGTGGGCGAGGAGGAGGGCATCCTCGAAGAGGAAGAGGGCGAACTCATCCACTCGATCATCGAGTTCGGCGACACCAGCGTCAACGAGGTGATGACGCCGCGCACGGAGATCGTCGCGCTGCCGGTGACGGCGACGGTGCGCGAGGCGCGCGATTGCGTGGTCGAGTCGAAGTATTCGCGTTTGCCGGTCTATCGTGATCAGATTGATAACATCGAAGGCATTATCTATGTCCGAGACCTGCTGCAATGCTGGGCGGAGGGCAGCGAGGACGGTTCGATCCAGACCCTCCTGCGCCCCACGCTGTTCGTGCCGGCGACGAAACCCGTCGCCGAGTTGCTTGAAGAGATGCAGAAGGAGCACGCGCAACTCGCGATGGTGATTGACGAATATGGCGGCGTCGCCGGGCTGGTGACGGTCGAGGACATACTGGAGGAGATCGTCGGCGAAATCGAGGACGAAGATACGGCGCGCGAAGAGGTGGTCGAGATCATCGAAGCGCACGACGGCTACTACGACGCGCTCGGCTCCACGGAAGTGGACAAGATCGAACGTCTCTTCGATGTCGAGATCGAAGAAGACAACGACGCGACGACCATCGCCGGTCTCGTCATCAGCGAACTCGGTTACGTCCCGCGCACCGGCGAGCGGCTCACCTTTCGCGGCCTCGACGTGGAAGTGCTCGAAGCGGACGAGCGGCGCATCGCACGCCTCCGCCTGCGACGCGCGGAAGCGCAAGCGGCGGAGACGGAATGAAAGGCCGAACTACAGATCACCGGCGCGCGCCCCGACACGCGCACACTCTCCGGCGCAACACCCGGCGAAGCTGTCTCCCGCGAAAGGTTGATCCGGATCGCTTGTCCGGCGATGTTGTGTGTTATGTTGACCAGACCGCCACGCCGCCGCCCGGCACGCCACGAGCCGCGCCGCCCAAAGCGACCGCACGAAGGGCGCGGCGAGTTGATGAAATTGCTGTCGTCTGCATGTGAGAAATAGGAGTTTCAAGTTTCAAGTTGCAGGTTTCAAGTTTTTGTATTGAACCTGAAACCTGCAACCTGCAACTTGAAACCCGGTGAGGGGTGAGCATGGGGAAGAAAATTACTGACGAGCAGAAACGCGTTTTTTTCGATTGTTCAAAGTGTCCGGCTTACTGCTGCGGGCTGTACGAGCGCATTCAGGTGTCGAAGCGTGATCTGAACCGTCTGGCGAAGCACTTCGGCGTGACGCCCGAGCGAGCCGCGAAGCGTTACACGAAGATGTGGGACGGGACGGAGCGCGTGCTCAAGCGCACGCCCGACCCCATCCTCGGCGAGGCGTGCCAGTTTCTCGACCACGAGACGCGCGGCTGCTCGATCTATCATGCACGCCCCGAAGTCTGCCGCACTTACCCGGACCGCCCACGCTGCGTCTACTACGACGTGCTGAAATTCGAGCGGCAACAGCAGGCCGACGAAACCGTCCTCCCCCTCTTTCAAATCACCTTCCGCGAGGTGGAAAAGAAAGTGGTCACGGACGAACACGGCAGCGAAAAAATTTGGGAGTGGAAACAAGAGAAGTGACGGGTGACAAGTGACAGGTGACAGGGTTAGAAATTCTGTCTT
>DATCWB010000195.1:0-16707 GCA_036566625.1 Pyrinomonadaceae bacterium | reverse complement strand
CCGACGCCGATGCCGACCCCGCGAGCGACGCCGACGCCCATGCGCCCGCGCCAGCAGCAAGTAGCGCGCGCCACGCCGACGCCCACGCCGACGCCCATCGTCGTAGCGCGCGCCGAGCCGAATGAGAGCGTGACGACCGCGCCGCCCATCGTCAATAGCGCGCCCTCCGGGCAGGAAGGGTTCGTGTTGACGGTCAGGCAAGTGCCGAATCTGAACCTCGCGCTGCGCAACGCCACGCTCTCTGCCACGCCGGGTCAGGCAGTGCAATTGCCGCTCACCGTCACCAACACCGGCAACAAGGAAGACCAGTTCCGTCTGGGAACCGACCTTCCCGCCGAATTCCAACCGACTTTCAGCCTCGCTTCGGGCGGGCAGGACACCGGACTCCCGATCCTCGTCACGCCGCAACTGGCGCGCGGCCAGAATCTCGAAGTCTTCCTGAACATTCGCATCCCCGAAGCCGCGCCCGACGGGCAGCAGCGCGCCTTCATCGTGAGCGCGGCATCGCAGTCCGATTATCAAATCCAGCGCGTGTCGAACGCCGCGATCACTGTCGTCGCCCCCGCACTCGCGGGTTCGTCCGGCGTGACGCGCGAGAGCGTGCAGCCCGGCGAGACATTCACGCAGACCATCTCCGTGCGCAACACGGGCAGCGCGCCCGCGCGCAGTTCGCGCACAGACTTCGTCTTCAGCACAGACTTTGAACTCGTCAGCGCAAGCCCGCTGCCGCTCTACTACGACAACCCCTCGCGCACGGCCATCTGGAGTCTCGGCGATCTCGACTCACGCGCCGCGCGCGAAATCACCGTCACGCTCCGCGCCATGCCCAACGCGTTGGCTGCCAACGGCCCCATCGGGCGCGGCATGCTGCGCACGGCGTCTCTGCCCACCGCGTCGAACTACGACGGGCCGAGCATCGCCATCGGGCGCGTCCCGCGCGCGCGTATCGACCCCGTCTCGCCCGGCCTGACCGTGACGCCCGGCGATGTCATCTTCATCCCGTTCGTCGTGCGCAACCCCGGCAACTACGCCGAATCCTACGGCCTGCGCATTACCGCGCCGGGCGCGCCCGCAGGGGCGCTCTACGCCGACACGAACGGCGACGGCCAGCATCAGGACAGCGAGCCGTTGGTGACGCAGACGACGCAGATCGATCCGCGTGGCGGGCAGTTCCCGCTGCTCATGCGCATCGAGATTCCGCGCTCGACCGCCGACCGCCAGCAGTACGCTTACAACGTCGTGGCGACTTCCGCCAGCACCAACCGCGCCGCCAGCGAGGCCAGCACGGTGCTGACCGTGGCCGCGCCGCGCGTCCGCGTGCGTACCGAGCAGGTGACGGATACGACCGCGCCGGGCGACATGATCTTCTACCGCCTCGTGCTCATTAACGAGGGCGGCGGCCTGGCGAAGAACATCGTCGTCTCCGAAATCTTCCCCGATGCGTTGCAGTTCGTTAACTCGAACCCATCGCTGAATTCGCAGGACGCCCCCGGCGACTCGCGCCGCCTGACGTGGCGTGTTCCCGAACTCGCGCCCAACGACACGTCGGTGTTGCTCATCACCGTCCGCCTGCGCCCCGACCTCGCGGCCGACCGGACGCTGACCACCACCCACACGTGGGTCTATCAGGATACGAACGGCAACACGTACCAGAACCAGTGACGTGCCGCGCGCTTCGCGTGATAGACATCAGGCCGGGCATCGGTTGAGAAGAGAATTGCCGGTCGTGAGCCGTGAATAGGACGAAGAATTCCTTGAGAGACTATTCACCGTTTACGACCGGCGATTCTCGTTCAACGTCAGCCGACGATTCGCGCCCCGTACACGGCTCGCCCACGCCCGCGCGCCTCTCGCGCCTCTCGCACGCGCTCATCGCCAAGTCGCTCGCCGAAGCATTGTTCATCGTCGCGCTCGCCGTCTATTTCTCTTACACAAATTTCAATCGGTATTTTCGCGGTTCGGTTGACACGGCCGACGGGCGCGTCGTTACGGGCTGGGTAGTCAACGAAGCCTCGCCGGGAGAACGGGTCGAGGTGCATCTCTACGTGAACGGGCATTTCGTGAATCGCGGCGTGGCCGACGCTCCCCGCCCCGACGTGTTCGAGGCCGGTCGGAGTCTCGACGCCTATCACGGGTTCGTCTTCAATCTCCCGCCGCTCCCGCCGGGGGGCACTTACGAGGCGCGCGTGTACGCCATGCACGCGACGAGCGACCCCGGGCGCCGCACGCTGCAAGAGTTCAGCGAGGCGAAACAGTTCAGCCTGACGGCGGACGGCGTAAACTCCTCTGCGCCCGAGGCGTGGAGGGAAAGCGAGGGGCGGCGTTGAGCGGAACGGAATTGATGGACGACGCCGCGACGCGGCAGGAGGGCGCATTGGTCGCATCGCCGGAGGCAAGCGACGCCGCGACGCGCGAAGGAGTCGCGCCGGGGTCGCGCGCGCTGGCTGCGTGGGAGATTGCGTCGGTGGCCTCTTCGGTCGTCGTCGCCGAGTGGGGGGTGCTCGCGCTCAGCAGTCAAAAGATCATGCTCGCCGTGCCCATCGCGTGCGTCTTCGCCTTGATGTTCTACTCTCATCTCCTGCGTGGCGAGACGCCTCGCGAACTCGGCTGGCGCGTGGACAATTTTATACACGCCTCGCGCCTGCTGTTGGTGCCGATGATCACGGGCGCGCTCTTGCTCGGGTTGGTGGGTTGGTTATGGTTTGGCGGAAGTTTTAGTTTCGGCAAGCGGCGCGCGGGTTGGGAGGTTTTGGGTTTCCCGGTGTGGGGGCTGGCGTGGGGACTCTTGCAGCAGTACGTCCTGCAAGCGTTTATCAACCGCCGCGCCCAACTCGTCCTGGGCAAGGGCGTGAAGAGCATCGTGCTCGTCGCCGCCGTCTTTGCGCTGCTGCACCTGCCGAACCCGTGGCTCACGGGCGCGACCTTCCTCGGCGGTCTCCTCTGGGCGGCCGTCTATCAACGCGCGCCCAATCTCTACGCCCTCGCGCTCTCACACTCCTTCATGACGTGGGCGCTCATCTCCACGCTCCCCGCCGACGCCCTGCACAGCCTCCGCGTCGGCTACAAATTTTTCGGCTGACACGCCCCCTCCGATTTACCCGTTCGATATTCGCGCTGTACGTGTTCAACGATGCTTTGCTATAATTTACGCGCCGTGCAGGAGAACAGGTCGGGCGGTCGCCGCCGCCGTAAGCTCGTAAGGGCTTCTTGCGGGGGAGGAAAGTCCGAACACTATAGGGCAGCGAGCCAGCTAACGGCTGGGCGCGTGGGTCTGAGAAGCGACTTTCAGTAGTCGCCGCTCGACCGGCGCGACGACAAGTGCAACAGAAAAGAGACCAGCCGGCGCGCTCGTCCCGAAAGGGGCGGGTGACGGGTGATGGGTGAAATGGTGCGGCCTTCGGGCTTAATGTAAGAGCGCACCGGCGCGTGTGGTGACATGCGCGGCCAGGCAAACTCCTCGCAGTGCAAGACCAAATAGGGAGGCGTCAAACAGGGCTGCCCGCCCGAAGCCGCGCTGGTCTTCTTCGGAAGTTCGCGCGCTACGACCTCCGGGTAGGTCGCTCGATCCAACCGGCGACGGTTGGGCTAGATGAATGGTCGCCGCTTCCGCGCCGTAATGTGCGGGAGTACAGAATTCGGCTTATAGACCTGTTCTCAATCTGCATGGCCGTGCTTCAACTCACACGAAGCATCGTCTCACTACTAACACGGCTTTACGAACCCGATTTAATCAGGAGCGTTAAAAGAGCATGGTGAACCGCAAGGGAGTCTTCATTGGAGCGTACGTCCCAAACGACCTGAAAGAAACTCTGCGCCGCCGCGCCGCCGCCGAGCACCGCACGCTCTCGCAGGAGATCACGCGCATCCTGACCGAGGCGGTACACGGCAAGACGCTGCCGCCCGGCGCAATTGATCGACGCAACCCGGTCGCGTCACAGCCCCGCCGCCGCGACTCAGACCCGCCCGAACGACGACGCCGCGACGACGTGCCCTACAAGGGGGCGGCCGGCGACGGCAGCGGCACTACGGCCGGCGATTAATTCAAACTTTCGCCTCACATCCCTTCCGCATTTGCGCGTCGAGCCTCACCGTCGGAGCGCGTCGCCTTTCGACGTGCGTTCTGATAAACTCGCCTGTCAGTTCGACCGTTTCAAATCTCGTCTCCCTGAACACGCTTCGCTACAGTGAACACGCACAAGATTCTTTACGCGCTCGCCGGACTCGTTGCGGGTTGCGTCATCGGGTTTTTCTTCGCCAGTTCGGTGGATCGTAAAGAACTGGAGGAGTTGCGCGGTGAAGTGGCGCGCGCGCGCGGGAGCGGGGCCGGGCAGCAGGGTGGCCAGAGCCGGAACGCCGCCACGAGCGAACAGGCGGCGACCATGCCGACAGACGAAGAGATGCGCGAACTCATCGCGAAGGCCGACGCCAACCAGAAGGACGCCGAATACCAACGCAAGGTAGGTCAGGGCGTTTACATGTACGCCCTCGGCACGGGCAAGCCCGCGCTGCTCCCCGAGGCGGTCCGGCTTTTGAAACGCGCGCACGAGGCCGATCCCGCAAATTACGAAACGACCGTGCTCGTCGGCAACTCGCTCTTCGCGCTCGGACAGGCCGCCGACGCCTCGAAGTATGCGGAGGCGCGCGCCTATTACAACAAGGCTCTGGCGACGAAACCGGAAGACGCCAACGTCCAGACGCTGCTCGGCATGACTTATTACTTCGGCCAGCCTTCCGACCCGAAACGCGCCATCGGCGAGTATCGCAAAACACTCTCCGCCGACCCCCGACACGAGATGGCTTTGCAAAGTCTGGCGTCGGCCTTGATCACGACGGGCGCGATTGCCGAAGCGCAGAAGCGCGTCGAGGAACTGCAAGCGGTCAACGCCGAGAACGCCGCGCTCTCGAATTTGCGCGCCCAACTGGCGCAGGCCAAAAACGCCGCGAAGGAGAATAATTGAAGTACCTGATCGTCGCCCTCATCCTTGGCGCGTTCTTCACCTTTATCTACCTGCGCCTGCGGCCTTACATAGGCTTCGCGCGCCGCGTGTTCGGCGTCTTTCGCGAAGCGCGCGGCATGAGCGCGGGTCAGGGGATGCCGGGCAGCGCCACAGCGGCGGCGGGACGAAAGCCGGCGGGCGACGAACGACTGGTGCGTTGCGCCTCTTGCGGAACGTGGCTGCCCGCCTCGCGTGCGCTGACGCTTCGCGCCACCTCCTCCAACTTCTGCTCACACGCCTGCATGGAACGCTCCGCCGGGGAATCGAGCACGCGACGCGCGGCGGGTGGTGGGCAGTGAGAAGACTGACTCACCACGGCAGACACAGAAAGCGCCGCAGGGTGAACAGAGGAAGGCAACAGACGATCTCGAATCCGAAGATTCGAGGTCGTCTCTCGCTTAACTCTCTGCGCCCCCTGCCTTGTCCTCTATGCCTGCGTGATGAAATTTTAACCCGGCGCAAACCACTCTCGTTCAGGTTGCCTTGTGCCCGACTTCTTCGGGCAGCGCGTTGCCGGCTTCGTGAATCGCCTTGTCTGTGTCCGTGAGTGAGAGGATGATGAGGCCGACGACGAAGAAGACGATCAGGGAGAGGATCGCCTGCCGGTAAGAGTTCGTCGCGCCGACGACCGCGCCGAAGACGAGCGGCCCGAGCCACGAAGTGCCGCGCTCCGAGATTTCGTAAAGCCCGAAGAACGACGCCTCGCGCCCCGCCGGTATCATGCGCGAGAAGAGAGAGCGCGAGAGAGCCTGCGATCCGCCGAGCACAATCGCGATCATGGCGGCCATCGCCCACGCCTGTCCCGTCGTCTGTAAAAATCCGTAACCGTAGATCACGATCCCCGCCCAGATGACGAGCGACAACATGATCGCGCGCTTCGTGCCGACCGCGTTCGCGATGCGCTCGAACAACAACGCGCCGCCCACCGCGAGAAACTGCACGAGCAGAAAAATCCCGATCAGAAACGACTCGCTCCCTTCCAACCCGCGCGAGACGAACAACTCCTGCGCGAGAAACACCCCGGCCATGCTGATCACGGTCTGGATTCCGTCGTTGTAGAACAGGTAGCCGACGAGGTAGCGAAGCGTCTGGCGCAGGCGCGCGAGTTCGCGGAAGGTCGAGCCGAGTTGGCTGAAGCCGATGGTGAGGTAGCTTTTGCCGGCGGGCAGCGAACGCTCCGCGGCACGCGGCTTCAAACGCGCGAACGCGATCAGCGAAAAGCCGCCCCACCAGAGTCCGGCGGAGAGCAGCGAGAGGCGGACGGCCATGCCCGTAGAGATGCCGAGCGCGGGCGCGGCCTGCACGAGCAGGAGGTTGAGCGCGAGCAGGAGACCGCCGCCCAGGTAGCCGAGCGCGAAGCCGCGACTGGAAACTTTATCCCGCTCGTCCTCGGTCGTGATCTCGGGCAGGAACGCGTTGTAGAAGACGAGCGCAGCCCCGAAGCTCAGGTTGGCGATGATGAAGAGAACACCGCCCGCGACGTACAAATTGCCCGTCACCGCGAACATAAGACAGGTGGCCGCGACGCCGAGATAACAGAAGAGGGCGAGCAGGCGTTTTTTCAAGTTTGAATAATCGGAGATCGCGCCGAGGATGGGGAGAAGGAAAATTTGCAGGAAGACCGAGATGGAGACGCAGAAGGGGAAGAACGACTTGGCCGTGACCGCGCCGAGCGCGCCGAAACTGACGAGCGTGCCGTTTTCGCCGAGCGCGTCCTGCGCGAGCCGCGTCAAGTACTGGCCGAGCATGACGCCCGCGACGGTCGTCGAGAAAGCGGAGTTCGCCCAGTCGTACATCATCCAGCCGAAAACTTCGCGCCGGTCATTTTTGCCTTCGTGTCGCTCTGTTTGAAGTGCGCGGGGGGCGGGGTATTCTCGCTCGGTTTCGCTCATGCGTGGGTGGCCTCTGTGGCGGTCAGGGTTTCGATGATGGCGGGCGTGATGTCGGCGAGCGTGCGGACACGGCTTTGCACCTCCGCGCGCCGTGCGCCCCACGCGAGCGTCGGCACGAAGTTGCGCGTGTGGTTGCGTATGCTCAGGTCTTCGAGGTTGCCGTGGTCGCTCGTCAGGACGACGGTCGTCTCGGACAGGTCAACGCGTTCGAGGACGGCGCGCACGAACGCGGCGAGGTTTGTGATGACGCCGAGCGCGGCCTCCATGTCCTGCGCATGGCCGACCCTGTCCGTGATGAAATACTCGTAGAGCGTGAAGCGGTGCGCGGCGACGAGCGCGGCCAACGCTTCGGCCGCCTCGGCGGGCGTGCGCAATGGTACGTCGAAGCCCGCCTCGATAACGAGTTCGTTCGTGAAGTCCTGATAGACGGCCTCACCGCGCTGCAAATCTTCGAGTTGGCGAAACGGCATCCCTGCCGCTTCGACGGCGACGGTCGTGGCCGACACCCAGCGCGGGCGTGTCTGGAAGAAATGCGGCGTGTAAGCGTTGGCGAAAGTGTTCGGTTCGATTTTGGCGCGCCGGAGTTGCAGGAAGATAGAATGCTCGCGGATGATCTCGCGCATGTCGGCGTTGGGAAAGCCCTGCTTGTGATAGCCGAGCCGGGCGGGCGCGTTGATGCCCGTCAGGATCGTCGTCTGCCCCGACGCGCTCTGTGGTCGCCCCTCTACGCCGAGGCACGCGTCGGTGCGCGCGAGCCGGCCGTCGTGCGGCAGTTGCGGTTCTTCGTCCGTGAAAATGGCGAGCGGCGTCGCAGCCGCGTGCCCGAGCCGGTCGAGCGGGTTGTGCTCGCCGCGCGTGCCGATGCCGAGGCCATCCACGAAGATTAGCAGCGTTCGTCGCATCGCGGGAGATATTAGCACGCCTGTAAATTCCCGCCGCGCGCGGAAACTCTGTTATATTGAGACCCGAAAGCCTTCAAACCCGTTTCACACGCGTGAGTGTGCGCATGTTGAAAATGCCGTGCATCCAATTCATTTTCAGCGTTTTTAGTTCCACCGCCGGAGGGTCGAATGACATCGTTTAGAAAACTGCGCGCGCTCGCGCTCTCACTCGCCGCCGCGCTCGTGGTCGTGCCCCCGACGACGCGCGCGCAGGATGATAAAGCCGCGACGAAGACAGCCCCGCCGCGAGCCGCCGCGCCGGTCGCGCTGCAGCCCGTCCCATATTTCACAGAGCCGGCCATCGCGCCCGACCGCTCGGAGATCGCGTTCGTCTCGGGCGGCGACATCTGGACGGTCCCGCTCGCGGGCGGCGAGGCGCGCCTGCTCGTCTCGCACGCCGCCAACGAATCGCGCCCCGTCTACTCGCCCGACGGCCGTCGTCTCGCCTTCACTTCAAACCGCACCGGGGGCGGCGACATCTACGTGCTCGCGTTCGACACGGGCGAACTGCGTCGCGTGACATTTGACGACTCGAACGATCAACTCGACGCGTGGTCGCGCGACGGCCGCTGGCTCTATTTCTCCTCGACGAGCCGCGACATCTCGGGGATGAACGACATCTTCCGCGTCAGCCCCGAAGGCGGCACGCCGATGCAGGTGAGCGCGGATCGCTACACGAACGAATTCTTCTCCGCGCCGTCGCCCGACTCGTCGGCCGTGGCGTTCACGGCGCGCGGCATCGCTTCCGGCCAGTGGTGGCGCAAGGGGCGCAGCCACATTGACGAGTCGGAAATCTGGGTGCTGCGTGGCGTGAACGCAGCGCCGGGCGCACCCGCACCGCCCGCCTACGAGCAGATCACCATGCGCGGCGCGAAAGAGATGTGGCCGATGTGGGATTCGGGCGGGCGCAGTCTCTTCTACGTCTCCGACCGCGGCGGCGCGCAGAACATCTGGTGGCAGGGCATCGGGCAGGCGCGCGCCGGCACGCCGCAACCCGTCACGAAGTTTACGGACGGGCGCGTGCTCTGGCCGAGCATCTCCACGGACGGGCGCGTCATAGTCTTCGAGCGCAATTTCCGCATCTGGAAACTGGACACGACGAACAGAGAGGCGAGCGAGGTCGCCATCACGCGGCGCGGCGCGCCCGCCGAGCCGATAGTCGAGCACCTGCGCCTGACGGATCGCATAGACGAGTTCGCGCTCGCGCCCGACGGCAGGAAGGTGGCGTTCGTCGTGCGCGGCGAAGTGTTCGCGGCGTCCGCCACGGACGGCGGCGACGCGGCGCGCATCACCGTCAGCCCCGCGGCCGAATCGCAGGTCACCTGGTCGCCCGACAGCCGCCGCCTCGTCTACGTCTCCGAGCGCGACCGCACGCCGCACCTCTTCAGTTACGACTTCGCCAGTAACACCGAGACACAGTTGACGCAGGCCGATGCGGCCGATGCGACGCCGCGCTTTTCACCCGACGGGAAAATGCTCGCCTTCGAGCGCGCGGGCAGAGAACTGCGCGTCTTGAACGTCGAGACGAAAACGGAGCGCGTGGTGGCGACGGGAAATTTCGAGAGGCCGCCGCTCAACCCCGACCGCCCGTTCGTCTGGTCGCCCGATAGCCGCTGGATCGCTTACATGCCGGTGGCGGCCAAGCTGTTTCGCAACGTGCAGGTCGCGCGCGTGTTTGAAGGCACGGGCGCGCCCAACGTCCCTGCACAGCCCGTCAGTTTTCTGGCGAACGTCTTTAGCAACACCGTCTCGTGGAGTCCGGACGGCACGTTCATGCTGTTCGATACGGGGCAGCGCACGGAGAGTTTTCAGGTGGCGCGCGTTGACCTCATCCCGCGCACGCCGCGCTTCCGCGAAGACCAGTTTCGCGACCTCTTCCGCGAAGAGACGCCGCGCAACCTGACGCAGCCGCAACGCGACACGCAACCCGCCCCAACGCCTTCGCCTTCGCCGTCCGCATCGCCGACGCCGTCGCCCGCCCCGTCGCCTTCGCCCGCGACGAACGCGGCCGACGAGCGGAAGAAGGCGAATGATAAGAAGGTCGAGATCACGTTTGAAGGCATCCGCCAGAGGCTCAGCCTGTTGCCCGTCGGCATCGACGTGAATTATCAGGCGATCAGCCCGGACGGTAAGTGGGTCGTGTTCATCGCGAGCGCGGCCGGGCAGCAGAACCTCTACGTCTATTCGCTCGACGAACTGGCGCGCGAACCGGCAGTGCCGAAGCAGTTGACCTCGACGCCCGGCTTCAAAGCGCTGGCGCAGTTCGCGCCCGACAGCAAGGAGATTTTCTACATCGAGCAGGGACGCATCAACGTCGTCACGCTCGAAGGCAAGACGCGCCCGCTCGCCGTGACGGCCGAGATGGACGTGGATTTCGCGCGCGAGAAGATGGAAGTGTTCCGGCAGGTCTGGTCATACCTGCACGAACATTTCTACGACCCGAACTTTCACGGCGTGAACTGGAATGCAATGCGCGCCGCCTACGAGCCGCGCCTCGCCGGCGCGCGCACGCCCGACGAAATGCGCCGCCTGTTGCAACTCATGGTCGGCGAGTTGAACGCCTCGCACTCCGGCGTCAGCGCGCCGTTCACGGGCGCGACGGCGGCGACGGGGCGGCTCGGCCTGCGTTTTGATCGCAACGAGTACGAAACTACGGGTCGGCTGCGTGTAACCGAGATCATCCCCCTCAGTCCCGCCGCGCTCGCGCGCGAGATCAAACCCGGCGACTACCTGCTGGCCGTTGACGGCAGGGATGTGGGCGCGCGCGTGAATCTCGACGAGTTGTTGAATTACAAGATCAACCGCCGCGTGAGTTTGACGGTGGCGTCTTCTGCTGGCGCGGCGGACGGCGCGGGCAAGCGCGAACTGGCCGTGCGCCCGGTGAACGGGGGGACGGAGAAAGCCCTGCTCTATCGCAAGTGGGTCGAAGACAATCGCGCTTACGTGGCGCGCGCGAGCGGCGGGCGACTCGGCTACGTCCACATGTTCGACATGGGTTCGGCCTCGCTCACGCAACTCCACGTCGATCTCGACGCCGAGAACCATTCGCGCGAGGGCGTCGTCGTTGACGTGCGCAACAACAACGGCGGCTTCGTCAACGTCTATGCCATTGACGTGCTCGCGCGGCGCGGCTACCTGACGATGACGCCGCGCGGCCAGGTGTCCGCGCCCGCGCGCACCGTGCTCGGCCAGCGCGCGCTCGAATCGCCGACCATCCTCGTTACCAACCAGCACTCACTCTCCGACGCCGAAGATTTCGCCGAGGGCTATCGCACGCTCAAACTCGGCAGCGTGGTCGGCGAGCCGACTTCCGGCTGGATCATCTACACCTGGAATCAGCAGCTAATCGACGGTTCGAGCGTGCGCCTGCCGCGCATGAAGGTGCAGGCGGCCGACGGCACGAACATGGAGTTGAACCCGCGCCCGGTGGATGTGCCCGTCTCGCGCCCCATCGGCGAGACTTACACCGGACGCGATTCGCAACTTGACGTGGCCGTGCGCGAACTGATCAAACAACTCGGCGCGCGCTCGCAGAAGTGATGCGCAGAGAAATGACGCGAAGTGAAACGTGAAAGTTGAGCGGAGAGGAGAGTGAAGGATGCTGCCGCGTACTATCTGGTTTGAACGGAAGTTCACGCTTGATCTGCCGCTCGGGATGTACCCGAACGTTCTGGAGCGCGTGCGCGGCACGCCGGCGCGGCTTGAAGATCGTCTCCTCAAATTGCCGCGCGAAGTGCTGACGCGGCGCGTGGGCGACAACTGGTCGATGCAGGAACAGGCCGGTCACTTGCTCGATCTGGGCGCGCTCGACATCGGTCGCCTCGAAGATTACGCGGCGGGACTTGAAACCCTGCGCCCGGCCGACCTCGGAAACCGCAAGACCCACGAGGCCGGCCACAACGCCGACTCAATCGAAAACATACTCGCCTCGTTTCGCGCCGAGCGCGGCGAATTCGTGCGCCGTCTGGACGAATTCGACATGGAATTCGTCGCGCGCACCGCCCTCCACCCGCGCCTGCAAGTGCCGATGCGCGTCATAGACTTCGCCTACTTCATCGCCGAGCACGACGATCACCACCTCGCACGCATCAGCGAACTGCTCCGCACGGGCGGCGCGTAAGACAGAGGATCACAGCCCCTCGATCCTCTTGCCCACGGGGTCGAGCGGCGGCAGTTTGTTCTCCGGCGCGGCGAGGTAGAAGTAGGTGCAGCTCGAATAATCGTCGTCGCGCTCGAATTTGCCGTCCTTCGTTAAGTCCATCTCGACGAGGCCGGGGCCGGCGCGGTAGAGCTTTCGACCAGCTTTCACAATCGCCTCGCGGCTATGCGGCGCGAGATAGCCGATCTGCTGGATCGTGACGCGGATGTCTTTGTGGAAGTAGATGGGATCGGGGATGTGGTAGCGGTAGAAGCACCAGCGCATGGTCTTCTCGTCGGCGACGGGGCTGCCCTGATAGGCGTGCGCAAACTGCCCCTGCCCCCAGGCCGTGCCGATGTAATCCTCCGCGCCCGTGCCGCTCATGGTGGGAAACTCCCGGTCGCCGTCGAGGTAAATTTTCACTTCGCCCTCGCCCCACCAGGTATTGAAGTAAGTCTTCTGGTTGACGATGACGCCGATGTTCGTGCCGAGGTAGCGGCCGCGCCCCTCGATGCGGGGCAACAACTCAAAGTCCTGCTGGAGGCGCGTCGGGTTCTCGCGCCGGTAGTGTGCGTGGAAGTAGAGCATGTTCGCGCCGTGGCGGTCGCCGAGCGTGTAGTCTACGTCGTAAAAAAGCTCGTCGAGGTTCGTGTCGCTCTCGTTCGTCATCACGATCCGCATGCCGGTCTTGAACGGCATCTGGACGACCGAGTTGAAGCTGCGGCCTTCGGGGTTCGAGAAAAGGGCAGACTGGAAGACGGTCGTCTGACCGAGGCCGATGCCGAAGAAGTCGCCGAGCGGCGCACTCACGGCCGGGGTCTTCGTGCCGTCCCAGTACATGTCTATGCGCAGGCTGCGCAGCATCTTCGGGCTGCGGTCGGGGAAGGTCATCCAGATGCGCCGCACCGTGCCGCTCGTGCCCACGGCCTCGGCCAGCACACGGCTCTCGCCCGCCTTGATCGGAACGGTCGGCGACCCTTTGCGACCCCCGTTCGCCTGCCCACCCTTGCCCCGCTCGCCACGCTGGTTCTCCCCGCTCGCCCAGCGCGAATCGACGCCCTCCGGCATCTCATAGACCGCCTGCTGCGCCCGCGCCGCCTGCGCCGCGAATATGACAATCAACAATAATCCGAAACGATGAATCAACGTCCTGTTGTATCGCATCCCTCTCTCTCCTGTTCAAACAGATTCGTCGCTCAAGCCTGCGACCGTGTATTCGAAGTCGTACGAGTGCTTCCCGCCGACGATATTGATCTTCATCTGGCCGGAGAGTCCGGCGAGCTGGCCGGTTCCCGAATCCGGCACGACTGTGATGAGCAGTTGCGGCACGCCGCGTGTCATCGTGCCGCTGTGCTGTAGGGCGAACGTTCCGCTGCGGCCGTCGAGCGTGCCCGCCACGCGTTCCATCGCGACATAACCGGCCGAGCCTTCCGTCTCCGTGCGCACGGCCAGCATCTCGCCGCGGCTCACGGCTTCCAGGTCGCCTCGAAACTGCTTGTCAATCGACATCCTGCCCACCGACGGGTCTCCCACATTATCCTCCGGCGTCTGAGGACTCAACTTCACTTCAAACGTTCCGCTCGCATGTTTTGTCATCATGGCCCTCTGCCGGTCTGTTAAAAATAAGAGAGATTGACCATTCAGTTAATGAATAATTTGAGAACCATGATTGCGGCGATGGCGGCTATCAGGGCTATCGTGCTTGAGACGATGCCCATCACACGCGAGCGTATCCACCCGCACAATCCCAGACCCGCGAGGAAAAAGAGAATGCCGAAAATGAAAGTTAGGGATAAGCGGGGATGCAAAAGGTTGAGGCTGCTCGACCAGCGCGCAAGATCGGCTTGCCCCTTCGGGTCGGTCACGACCGCTGCGCTCAAAGTCCACCCGAGCGCGCAAACTATCATGCTTGCGGTTGCCGCCAGCGAGAATCCAATCGTCCAGTTCACAACGCGCCGCTTGCTCTCGGCCGTCAGGAGTTGTACCAGAAACGTGAGTGAGAACCCGGCGATGAGCGCGCTGACGAAAGCAAGCTGGCGGGAGAGTTCGGCAAAGGCCGCTAACTGTTCATTCAATGGTGAGCCTCATTTTCATCTGTGCCGGCCTGAAACCTGTCAGGCCGTTGCGGAATCCAGCGAAAAATACCGTGATCGCTTTTCGGGTATTATACCGAAGCATCCGGTTCAAACCACAGTTGAACTTTCCCGGCGGGATATGGGGCATTCCGTTGCCGGTTAGTCGTGGACTTTACGCGCGGCGTGAGCGTTGCTTGTGGCCGCGTTGTCGGCTTCGGTGAGTTGGCCGCGGTCGCGGTAGAGGCGAAGTTTGTTGTGGAGGGTCTTGAGGCTGATTTGCAGGAGTTGGGCGGCGCGCGTTTTGTTGTTGTCGGTCTTCTGGAGGGTGCGCAGGATCATCTGCCGCTCCATCTCTTCGATGGGCGTGCCGACGGGGAGCGTGATGGTGTCTTCGACGCGGGCACGGGCGCGCTGGTCGAGCGGGTAGGGCGCGATGTGATGACGCTCGATGGTCTCGCCGGAGCAGATGATGACGGCGCGCTCGATGACGTTGCGCAACTCGCGCACGTTGCCCGGCCAGGAGTGCGAGCGCAGCACGTCGAGCGCGGCCGTGCTCAGGTGTTGCGCGGGTCGCTCGTGGCGAGCGGAGAGTTGCGAGACGAGATGTTGCGTCAGGAGCGGCAAGTCTTCTTTGCGTTGACGCAGGGGCGGCAGTTCGATGGTGATGACGTTCAGGCGGTAGAGCAGGTCTTCGCGAAACGCGCCGCTGCGCACGGCTTCGTGCGGCTCGCGGTTGGTCGCCGCCAGCACGCGCACGTCTATCGGTATCTCCTGCGAGCCGCCGAGCCGACGCACGGAACGTTCTTCCAGCACGCGCAGCAACTTGGCTTGCAGGAGGGCGGGCATCTCCGCGATCTCGTCTAAGAGGAGCGTGCCGCGATGGGCGAGTTCGAAACACCCCTGGCGGCGCGCGGCCGCGCCGGTGAATGCGCCGCGCTCGTGCCCGAACAGTTCCGACTCCATCAGGGTTTCGGGGATCGCGGAGCAGTTGATGGCGACGAACTCGCCTTCGCGGCGCGGGCTGAGGTCGTGAATCGTGCGCGCGACGAGTTCCTTGCCCGTGCCCGATTCGCCCGTGATCAGGACGGAGGCCGAAGAGGACGCGACCTGTTCAATGAGCTTGTAGACGCGCTGCATCGGGACGGAAGTGCCGATCAATTTCCCGAATGAGCCGCGCCCGAGGAGTTCGTGTTGGAGGGCGAGGCTGTCGCGTTGCGCGCGTCCCTCCTCCATCGCGCGCCCGACGACGGCGCAGAGTTTTTCATTATCAATCGGCTTCTCGAAATAGTGGTACGCGCCCTCTTCCTGTATCGCGCGCAGAGCCGTCTCGACCGAACCCTCGCCGGTCAACAGGATGACGGCGATCTCCGGGTGGCGCGTGCGCAACTGGCGCAGCAACTCGAACCCGTTCAGGCCGGGCATCTTCACGTCAGAGACGACGACCGACGGGAGAAACTGCGCGACGCGTTCGAGCGCGCGCTCCGCGTCCGACTCGGCCGCCGCCTCGAACCCTTCCGCCGTCAACAACTCGCGCAAGGTTTCCAGCACGAGCGGCTCGTCGTCGATGACCAACACCCGTCCTTTAGCCATGCCCGCAGTTTAGCATACGCGTTCGGTTTGAGTTTCAACAGAAATCGGCGGGCGTCTAAGCACAGAGAAAACCATTTGAGATTTCAAATTCGAGGGCGTCTGATGCTTTCTTCTGCGCCGACTCTGCCCCCCTACTGCGTCCGGGGCGGTGAATGCTTTAACGCTTGCGCGCGAAATAATCGGCGATGGCGCGGGCGAGGGCGGCGGTCGTGAATTCGGGGGGTTGGATGTCGGTCGAGAGATTGTAGTCGGCTGCGGTGCGCGCGGTGATGTCGCCGATGCAGGCGACGCGTATGTCTTTCAGCAGTTCGCTCAGATCGCGCGTGTCGAAGAGTTGCGCGAAGTTCGCGACGGTCGAGGAACTCGTGAAGGTGATGCAGTCAACCGCGCCGCCGACGAGCAGGGCTTCGATGCGCGCGCGGTCGGTCGTCTGCGGCGAGACGGTGCGATAGGCGGCCACCACGTCGGCGCGCGCCCCGGCCTCTTCGAGCGCGCGCGGCAGGTAGTCGCGCGCGACGGCGGCGCGCGGGATGAGGAAGTTCAGACGCTCTAAACGCTCGCGCCCGCCGAGATAATTCGACAGCGCGTCGAAGACACCTTCGGCCTTGAACTCGCCGGGCACGACATCCACATGCACGCGCGCCTCGCGCAGGCGGTCGGCGGTGGCCGAGCCGATGGCGCAGACGTGGATGTCGTCCAACTCGCCCGCATCGTGCCCCCGCGCCTCCAGACGGCGCATGAAGAAGTCCACGCCGTTCGTGCTGGTGAAGACGATCCAGTCGTAGCCGTAGAGATGTTCGATGGCTTCGTCGAGCGGCGCGAAACTTTCCGGCTCGACGATCTCGATGGTAGGGCAGGCGACGACGCGTGCGCCGTAGCGTTCGAGTGCGGCGGCGAACTCCGCCGACTGCGCCAGAGCGCGCGTGATGACGACGGTGCGGCCGTGCAAGGGCTGCTCTTGAGTTTGTCCTGAATCGGGTGTCATTGCGAGAGGCGTCACGCTGAATCTGCACGGGCAGAGTTCAAACAATTAATCCTTCGAGCAACTCACCCGCGCCCTGTTCGCGCAGGCGG
>DATCWB010000194.1:0-4515 GCA_036566625.1 Pyrinomonadaceae bacterium | reverse complement strand
CCGCGCGCCGAGCGCGCGTGGCAAACGAGATCGGGAAGCAGTCGCTGCTCGTGCTTTTCAGCGGCGAACCGCGCGTCTACACGAACGACGTGGATTACGAGTTCCGGCAGGAGAACAACCTCTACTACCTGACCGGGCTTGCGCAGCAACGCGCGACGCTGGTTCTCGTCCCCGGCCACACGACGACGCGCGAAATTCTCTTCATCCCGCGCCGCAACCCCGCGGCAGAGACCTGGACGGGGCACATGTACAGCCCCGAGGAGGCGCGCGCGCTGTCCGGCATCGGCGAGATTTGGGAGGCCAGAGAGTTTGAGCCGTTCATGAGCGCGATCCGCGCGCGCCGCCCGTACCGGCCGAAAGACGAGGCGGTCTTGTTGTCGAGCATCACCAACGCGCCCGCGCCCACCCCGACCCCGGTGGCGACGGGGACGAGCGCGGCGCAGATCACAGGCCCGCCCGCGCCGCAGAACGCCGGCGGCTTCGAGAGTTTATTCGGCGCGATGGCGCAAAAGAGCGGCGCGCTTTATCTGTTGATTCCGGGCGGCGAGGGCGAGAGCCGCGAGTTCAGACAGGAGCAGGCTTTCGCGGCGCGCTGGGCGCAGTCGTCGAGCGGGCTGGCGGTGCGCGATGCGTGGCCGATCTTCGTGGAGATGCGCCTGCGCAAGTCCGCGTCGGAGTTGCAACTCTTGCAGCACGCCATAGACATCACGACCGAGGCTCTGGGGCGCGCGATGGCCGTGGCGGCGCGCTCCAAGTGGGAGTACGAGGTCGAGGCCGAGGTTGACTACACCTTCAAGCGGCGGCACGCGGACAACTGGGGCTACCCGTCAATCGTCGGCTGCGGGCCGAACGCGACGACGCTGCACTACGTCGAATCGGAAGGGGCGGTGAACTCCGGCGACCTGCTGCTGATGGACGTGGGCGCGGAGTACGGGCATTACACGGCGGACGTGACGCGCACGTTCCCTGTGGGCGGGAAGTTCACGGCGGCGCAGGCAGACATCTACAACGCGGTACTGGCGGCACAGGAGGCTTCGATGGCTGTCGCGCGGCCGGGCAACACGTTCGCCGACGTGAACCGCGCTTCGGTCGAGGTGATCAAAGACGCGTTGCTGCGTCTCGGTCTCATCACGGATCGCAACTCGTTCCAGCACGCGCGCTGGTTCATGCACGGCACGTCGCACTGGCTCGGCATGAACGTACACGACCCCGGCGCGCTCAACACGCGTTTCGAACCCGGCATGGTTTTCACCATTGAACCCGGTATCTACATTCGCCCCGACGCGCTCGACCACCTGCCGAAGACGGAGGAGTGGCGGAAGTTCGCGGAGGCAGTGCGCCCGGCCTTTGAGAAGTACAAGGGCATCGGCGTGCGCATCGAAGACGACGTGGTGATCACGGCCGACGGCCACCGTAACATGTCCGTCGCGCTCCCGCGCACGCTGGCCGACGTGGAAAACTTCATGGCGCGCGCCGTCCGCGAGGTGCGTGCAAGCGGAAACTAAAGCAGATTTCAGTTGAATGTAGGGAAGATAAATTTCACCGCCGCAGACACAGAGGGCATAGAGGGGGCACGGAGAAAAGCATTCATGATCTCAAATTTGAGATCATGAATGCTTTTCTCCGTGCCCTCGTCTGCAATGTCCGATGTTCCTTGCTCGAACGCAATTACAACGCCGAGATTATTCGTAGCTGAGCGCGTCCACTGCATCCTGCCGCGCGGCGCGCAGGGCGGGGTAGAGCGCGCCGATGCTGCCGCCCACCACGCCGATGACGAGCGAGATCAGAACCCAGCGCGGCTCGATCTCGACGCTCAGACTGCTGACGCGCATCAACGCGAAACGCGCCGCGAACGTCAGCGCGAGTCCGAGCAGCACGCCGAGCACGCTTACCAGCAACGCCTCCTGCTCGATCACCCAGGCGATCATCGTGTTCGACATGCCGAGCGACTTGAGGATGCCGATCTGGCGCGTGCGCTCCGTGACGGTCGTGTACATCGCGAGCAGGATGACGAGCATGCTGATGGCGGCGGCGATGGCTACGACGACGCTGATGAAGACGTTTAAGGCGGGCACGCCCGTCGCATATAGTTCCGGCAGGTCGCGCGTGAAGATGATCTGATCTTCGGGAAAAGCCGCGTGGATGCGCTCGGCCACGGCATCCTGCTCGGCCGGATTCGCGGCGGCGACGAGGATGCTCGTGCAACTCGTAGGGCTTCCCACCTGTTCCTGCATCGTCGCCAGCGGAATTTTGATGCGCGCGCCGCCGGGCGGTTCGTAGATGCCGACGATGCGGAAAGGGCGGTCGTAGAGTTCGATGGTATCGCCGAGTCGCGCCTTGCGCCCTTCGATCCAGATCGGGTCAACGATAGCCGCGTCGCCGTTTTGGGGAAGCGGTTCGCCCTGAATCATCTTCAACCCGGCGAGTTGCGAGTAGGAGCCGAAGTCAATCCCGTCAACCAGGCGGACGCCGAAGCCCGTGTCGCTGCTGGCGGTAGTCTGGCCGAGCGGGACGGCGGTGCGCACGCCCTCGATGCGCGCCACTTCCGCCGCGTGCGAGACGGGCATGACGAACGGTTGCGAGCCGCTCAGGCCGACCGTGCCGGATGGGCGCAGCATGATCTCCGCACCGACCCCGGCCTCGCGCCGCCCGCGCTCGCGCAAAACCCCGTGTGCCAGACCGACCGTAAACACGATGAGCAACACGCCGACGGCGATGCCGACGACGCTCACCAGTGTGCGCGCCGGCCGATGTGCGATGTTTGAGAGAACGAGATTGTCCATGGCTTTTTGTAAACGCGGGTGGCGTTCGATGAGGCGGCGCGTGGCCGCCGGGACGGTTCCGGTGGCGAGCATGGCGAGGCCGATGCCCGTCCAGAAAATCATTCCGGCCTTGCGCACGAGCGCGAGCGTGACGCCCGTCGCCGCCGCGAAGCCGAGCGTGCGCAGGATGACTTCAGTGCCGCCCTCGTACACGCCGATGGTCGCGGGCACGAAGCCGAACACGAAATTGATCACCTTCGTCAGAGACTCGATGACGTAGGGCGCGTCGAATCCGGGGCGGAAGCCGAGCATCCTGAGCGTCGTGTAAACTTCGAGGACGCTGGAAACGTGCGCCATGAGATCGAAGAAGACGATGGCGAAGAAAGAGCCGCGATGGTTCCGGTAAAAATCGTAGATATTGGATTCGAGGTCGCTGATGTGCGCGCGGCGTTTGACGAGCAGGCGCGGCCTGAAGCCTAGCGCGGCGAGGCGTTCGATAAACCACGTCAGCGGCATCACGCGGCGCGAGGCGGCCAGTCCCACGGCCAGCAGGGCCAGCATCGCAAGGGTCGCGATCAGGAGCAGCGTGTAGTGCGCGGCGTCGGGCAGGTCGTAGGAGGCGAGCATGACGCACGCGCCGCTCAGGATGAAGAGGGCGACCGAGAGGTTGTAGAGCAGGTTGTCAACGACGAGCGCCTGCACGCCCATGACGAGTGGCACGCGCCTGCGCAGGAGCGCGGCCTTCGTCGCCTCGCCAAGAATCGGCCCGGTGAAAGTGAGAAACGAGATGGCCTCGCCGCTCAGGCGCGTCGTGAAAGCCTGCCAGAGATTAAAACGCCTGTGGTCGGGCGGGACGGCCAGATACATCGGGACGGCGCGGAAGAAATGGCGCGTGCCGCTGATGCCGAGCAGGACGAAGAAGCCGAGGCCGACGCGCGCCAGTGTATCGAAGATGGATTGCACGCCGACGCGGTTGACGACGTAGACGAACAGGGCGAGGCCAAGCGCGAAGGCCACGAGTTGCACGACGGCGACGCGGCCTCGGCGGCGACTTTTACTCCCGGCCGCTTCGAGCGCGCCTGCCTCTTCGTCCCGTTTCGACGCGGCGGCCAACCCGGCTTTTTCTTCGACCGAGATCAAGGCGAGACCTCCGCTTTGGTTCTCGCGCCCGCTGTGCCTACCGCTGTGCCGCCGGCGGGGCGCGCGGGGAGTGTCTGATTCCGTTCGAAGAGTTCGTTGATGACTCGGCCGGGGTAGGGGCGCGCGCGCCCCTCAAAACGCGCGGGCGCGATTTGCGCGTGCGGCAGTTGGTTGGTCAGAGCTAAGAGCGTCGGCACGAAACTCAAACTATCATAGGGTTCGCGAATGACCAACGCGCGGGGAATGCGCGTGGCCGCGCCGCCCGCGAGCATGAGCGTCGAGTGCGTGGAGACGCGGAAGAACGAGCCGTGGTTGCCGCCGGGATTGAAACCGCGCACGTCGAAGTTCCAGTGATTGTTGGCGAGGACGAGCAAGTCCGTTTCGACGAGCAGGCGCTGGCGGCGTCGCAAACGTCGAATGAGGTGTTCGTCGGCGGAGAGACCGGGCACGTCGGCCTCTGTGGCCGGGGTCGTGTGGCGGCCGAAGTGTTCCTGTAGCCCGATGAGTCCGTTCGAGTAGGTCGTCAGGTGCAGCTCGCGCAGCCATTCGAGATCGGTGTGCCAGCGGTCGAGCCAATCTTCGCGCCGCTCGCCGGCGGGCAGGGAGAGACGCG
>DATCWB010000193.1:0-3171 GCA_036566625.1 Pyrinomonadaceae bacterium | reverse complement strand
TTACGGCCAGAAAAAAATGAGGGTTATTGTGGCAGCTACGTCCTTCATTTTTCACCCTCTCGGAAGTTGTTTATATTATTCGGCTTAGAGTGTCAGCGTTAAAGCCTGCAAATCTAGAAAGCCGTGTCATTGCAATTCCGGCTATAGCTTTTTCCTACCGAGCCGCTCCGAGATGTCGAGTCGATCATCCACGAGATACTCCATTGGCAGTCCGGCCAGCCTAGCAATCTCAAGCAGAAGTAGCAGTGAGGGCTCACGCTGCCCCGTCTCTATTCTTGAGATCGTCCCCGGTTGAGGTGGAGATGGTACGTGCTTTAATCGCTCGGCCATCTGCTCTTGCGAGAGCCCGAGCGTAACCCTGATCTTCAACAATTTTTCAGGCAGACGAGTAGGCTGTGGGCGGCGCTTTTGCCCCATCAGTTATCTCCTCCTGATGGGGCGGATTTTCTTTTGCCCTCTTGATTGCTAATTGGCAGCTTGCCATCACTGCCAATTAGCAGTAAAGTTTCAATGTTCTTTCTGACCGCCCGGAAATCAAGGGATTTCCAAGCAGGGCACCTCATCCTTCGTTCGGTTGTGCCACTGCTAAGGTCATAAATCGTGGACGATTATTAAAGACGGTTGGTGAATTTATACCAAACACCCACCATTCGTCACCATCAATTCGGGAAGCGCAATGAGAAGCGTTGAATCGAATCGTCTGCTTGCATGACTTGTTGACGCGGATTTTGATTAGTCGCGTCCGTTTGTAAAGGATAATCCGGCCCGGCCACGCCTCAATAGCTTCGCCCTGAAGCTGCCTGTGAGTGTTTAGAATGAAAAAATGCTTCTCCTCGCCATTACTGCTACTCTTCACGTGGGTTTGTTCAGGTGTTTCAACTTCCGCATTCGCACAAGTTTCTTACCCGCCGTCCGAGACAATCACCTACCAATCATTCACCAACGGCACACTGCCCCTGCGCGCGTTCTCTGGCCGTCACATCCGCTACGCCCTGCCGAACTCGTGGTTAGAAGGCGGGGGCTCGCAGGCTCTCACTCCAGCGGAACTCGTCTCCCTGATCGAGCGGACGGATGCCGTCTACGAAGCAATGGCGGGCATTGTAGGCGGCGAGCCACAAGGGACGGGGCTGATGACCATTGCCGTGACCCCGCTCGACGCCAGCGCGGACGGGCAGGCGATAGCCGGGACGAAGCGGCTTGAAGTCGCCGACCGGATCCGCGACCGCGTCAAGGTCTCTCTCTCTGACGGGCGATTACATGAAACTATTATCCACGAAATAGCTCACTGTTTTTCTATCTACACTCCCTACTTCCACTACTACCCGGACGCAGGTCACGCGTGGACGGAGTTCTGGATTCCGTATGCCGAGCATCTGCTCCTGACCGGTCCTTACCGCTCCACTCCCGAGTTAGCTCTCCAGACAACGGTCGATAGCCTCACCCGCAAGTGGGACGCACTCGGAACGCCCGCCGCGTGGGCGCGATGCGTGAAGCCCGGCTCGGTGTGCGAGGCGGAAGGTATTGTTGCCAACCGCGTCTACGCCGGGCTGCTCTTAAGGTACGCGAGGTTGCACGGTCGGGAGGCGCTGCGGCACGCTTTCGAGTTTTATAAGAACTATGAAGCCATCAATGACCGGAATGAGGTTTTTAACTTCACCGCCGAGCAGAAGAATGATCTGCTCGCCGAGGCGCTCTCGTTCGGAATAAACGCCAACATTAGCGGCGAACTGGACGCATGGTTCTGGCCCGTCGGTGCGGCCACGCGCGAGAAGCTGCGCCTGACTTACCCTCAGCCGAATCCCTTCTCGCAGGACGCAGACGGTGATGGCTGGACGCCCGTGCGTGGTGATCTGGACGATCACGATTCTACAGTTCATCCCGGGGCGACGGAGACAGTCAACGGCAAAGACGACGACTGCAACGGCTTCGTCGATGACGTAGCCAGAACCGCCGGGCCGACGCTCTTCACGCCGCCCGCCAAACTCGTCGGACATCTGCGACCCGAAAAGAGCGAGTCCTACCGCTTCGAGGGAGCAGGAGAATTCCTGATTCGCACCCGCGCGACTAAAGCGGAATGGAACGGGATATTGGAAATCAGCCGTGAGGAGGCGTTCAACGTCGTCACGCGTATTGGCATCTTCCCGGACAGGACATTTTCCGTGCTCCGGCTGGAGTCGGTGGGGCCGTGGGTGCTGAAGGTCCTCTACAACCAGACGAGCGTGTCGGAAGGCGACTACGAGATCCTCATCGCACCAAGGCTCTCGGGACAGGAAGGCACGGGTAACGTGTTCGCGCTGCCCTTGCGGGCGTCGAACTCCGCTCGCGAGCACTCGTTGGTGCCGAGCGGGCTGGCGAGAGCGGTTGGCACACTCCCGGGCGCGAACGCCGCGCCTGCCGACGCGCGGCCCGACCCGCAGGGGCAATGGCCGACCACGCTCTCGGGCGTCGAGGTGCGGGTCGCCGGGCAACCTGCCACCGCGCTGATGATCAGGCCCATAGGTGGAGACGGGTACGCGATAGATTTCGTCGTCCCGGCAGGCGTTACTCCCGCAAACATGGGAGCGCGCGTGCCCGTCGTCGTGCGGCACTTGTCTTCAGGCGCGCACTGGCAATTGGACAACACAGAACTACTGGAAAGTGCGCCAGTGCTGTGGGGACGGCAGCGCGACGGCGAAACAGTCATGTCTGCCGTCGCGCTCGATTCGCCGACCTTGGTCGCGTTTGATGAGATCAATCGAGTGCTGGTCGGAGGTGAGACGCGGGTCATGCTTTTTGTCAGCGGATGGGGTGCGAACCGCACACCCGGTAGTACGCGCCTGATCGCACAATTTGCTGACGGCAGCCGCGTGCCGCTTCAAGTCGAGTACATCGGGGACACCAGCCTGCCGGGAATCCACCAGATAATTTTGAAAGTCGATACTTCTCTGTCAGGGCAAGCGCGTGTGCTGCTTTCGGTTGAAGGGGGTGAGGAGGCGTGGGTGACACTGCCCCTGCGCTGAAGGAGCGAGCCATGAAACGAATATTACTGAACCTGTCAGTTCTGACCGCTGTCTGCCTTGTTGCACTGCTTCCGGGCTGCGCGGCCTTTAATTCAAAGGAGCTTACACGCTCACGCGCCCTCAACCTGCTCCGCGAGCACAAAGAGTTCAAAGCACCGAAGGCACAGCCGCT
>DATCWB010000192.1:0-2415 GCA_036566625.1 Pyrinomonadaceae bacterium | reverse complement strand
CGCGGCTTCGCCGACGGGAACCCACGCGCCCGTCTCGTTCTTTTTGAAGGCGGGGAGCGTGCCGCCCGCCGCTTCGAGGATGTCTACGAGTTCGCTCTGGACGTAGCGCGCCTGCTTACGCGGGTCGCGCACATGGCCGAGCGGCGGCCCCATGTAGAGCGTGCCGCAGGTCTGGCAGCGGTAGAGCAGGTCGTCGCCGCGCATGTGCTGGCGCGCCTCTTCGCGAATGGGGCTGACCTGTTTGAGATGCCCGTTGTGCAGCTTGCCCTTCTCGTTCTTCTCGTTGCAGACGGTCTGACCCTTTTCGAACCGTTTCGGCACGCCCGCCTGCGACGCCTGCTGCTCGGTCGGCGCGTCTTTGGCGACGGGCGCGCCCGAATCAGCTCCCCGCGTTGCGATCTCATTTGTTGACATGATTTTTGCTTCCCGACTTCTCGCGCGCCGCTCGATGCGTGTGCCGACGCCCGCGCGCTTCCGGTGTTTCGACGACGTGCAAAAACTTGCGCGCAATCTTACGGAGAAACGTCGAAGCGAGTCAATGAAATTGCGGAATGCGGAGTGCGAAATGCGGATTAGAAAACGAGACGGGACGGGCGATGTTTTTCAATCCGCTTTCCGCAATATATGATACGGGCGCATGTTGAAAAAAATATTGGGGACGCTGTGGCGGGCTGCGCCGAGGCGTGTGCGACGTTGGGGCGTGTGGCTGGCCGAGCCGCGTTTCCTGGTGACGGTGGGCGCAATCGTGTTGGACGAGGGCGGGCGCGTCCTGCTGTTGCAGCACGAATTTCGCACGGGCAGCGGGTGGGGCATTCCGGGCGGCTTCATCGAGCGGGGCGAGCAGCCGCTCGCAGCCCTCCGGCGTGAACTGCGGGAAGAGATCGGTCTGGAATTCGACGCGGCCGAACTCGTGCGCGTGCGCACGCTTCGCCGCCCGCAGCAAGTGGAGATACACTTCCGCTGCCGCGCGCAAAAGGGCGCGAACGCAGAGCCGCGAAGCATGGAGATCAACCGCGTCGGCTGGTTCGAGACGGGCGCGCTGCCGCCCGAACTATCGCGGGATCAACGCCGGATCATCGCAGACGCCCTGGCGGGTGGCGCGAACCCTGCGGAGTAGTGGTATGCTGTCGGAAAAAGAGGTCAGAGATCAGAGGTTGGAGATCGGTAAAAGAGAAAACTGATCCGCACTAACCTCCAACCTCTAACCTCTGACCTCTTAATCATGGAGAAATGAGCAATGGTGCAACTCGTTCCATCACAAGATGAAGTCATGGAGATGCTGAAGAAGACGGGCGCGTTTCGTGAAGGCCACTTCGTCTATCCTTCGGGCAAACACACGCCGAACTATTTCCAGATGCCGCTCGCCTTTCGCTATTACGACACGGCGCGCGTGCTGGCCGTCGCCCTCTCGCGCCTGCTGCGCGTCGAGCCGGACGTGTCGAGCGTGCTGCCGAAGGTGGCGATCATTAGCCCTGGGCCGGGGGGCATCCCCGTCGCCTTCGGCGTGCGCGAAGCCTTGAGCGCGGAACAGATTTATTGGGCCGAGCGCGAAGAGGGCAAGCGCATGTTTCGTCAGTACATCAACAAGGGCGAGGTCAATCCCTGCATCATCGTGGACGACATCATCCGCAGCGGCGACGCTATCCTACAGACCGTGGAACTCGTGCGCGAACTCGGCGCGCGCGTCATCGGCTGCGGCACTATCGTCCGCTTCCGCGACGCGCCGGACAAGATCAACGACGACATCCCGATCAAGTCGCTCGTCGAATTCGACTCCAAGTTCTACGACGCGGCCGACGACTGCCTCGAATGCAAAAAAGACGCGCCCGCCGAGCACGTCAGGTTCTAAAAGGCAGTGACAAGCGACGAGTGACAAGTGACAAGTTAGAAAGCAACCCGCTTTAACTTGTCACTTGTCACTCGTCACTCGTCACTGCCTTTTACATTTCGTGCCGGTTCGCCATCGCCTTGTCCATCGTCACCTCGTCAACGTATTCGAGGTCGCTGCCGACGGGCATGCCCATGGCGATGCGCGTGACGCGGACGCCGAGCGGTTTGAGCAGGCGGCTGATGTAACTGGCGGTGGCTTCGCCTTCGGTGTTGGGGTTGGTGGCGAGGATCACTTCACGCACTTCGATGCCGTCGTTGTTTTCGGGGCGCAGGCGCGGGAGCAGGTTTTGCAGTCGCAGGTCGTCGGGACTCATGCCGCGGATCGGCGAGAGGCTGCCGTGCAGGATGTGGTAGAGGCCGTGATAGCTGCGCGTCTTCTCCACGGCGACGAGGTTGTAGGGTTCTTCCACGACGCAGATGATCGAGCGGTCGCGCGAGGTGGACGAGCAGTAGCGGCACGGATCAACATCCGTCAGGTTGTTGCAGACGGTGCAAAAGACGATCTTCCGCTTCACCTCTTCCATC
>DATCWB010000191.1:0-9179 GCA_036566625.1 Pyrinomonadaceae bacterium | reverse complement strand
ATGTCGCGCAAGGCCTGCGCGCGCTCGTCTTCACTGCGCACCATCGCGCGCACCGCTCTACCCCGCTTCAACAGCAGTTCGGTGACCGTGCGCCCCACCGCGCCTACGCGGCCCGCCGCGCCGGTGATCAGGATGGGAGCTTGCATTGTCCTTTCCTCCTGCGCTGTCACCTGAAACGATAGCCGGGGCCGCCGGACACGGGCTTCAGCGTAGCGACTTGAATGCGGCGCGCAGCTCCGCCGCGAAGAGGCCCGGCTGCTCCCACGCTGCGTAGTGCCCGCCCCGGTCGAGCCGGTTGTAGTAAATGAGCTTGGGGTAGGCCCGCTCCGTCCAGCTCCGCGGAGCCTGATACGCCTCGCCGGGGAAGACGCTCACGGCCACTGGAATTTTGGTGACGCCCTTGGCGTTCCAGAAGCCGCCCTTGTATTCCCAGTAGAGGCGGGACGCGGAGACCGCCGTGTTCGTCAGCCAGTAGAGCGTGATGTTGTCGAGAATCTCGTCGCGCGTCAGTTCGCCCGTGGCGCTCGCGGTCCGGTTCAGGGCCGAGGCGACCGTCGCGGCTGGTTGACCGTCGGCGTCGTTGTGGTCGAGGAGCCAGGCGGCCAGTCCGACGGGTGAATCCGCGATGCCGTACAAAGTCTGCGGGCGCGACGCCATCAACCTGGCGTAGTCAACCTGCTTGAAAGTTCTGACGAGTTGCTCGTAGGCGCGTCGCTCCTCGGCGGAGAGGCCGGACGGCGCCGGGCCGCCGGACAGGAGCGCCTTGTCAACGTCGGCCGGGACGGTGGCGGGCATGTTGGTGTGGATGGCGAGCAAACCCGAGGGCGCCTGCAAGCCCATCTGGTCGACGACGAACGCGCCCCAGTCGCCGCCCTGAGCGACGTAGCGGGCGTAGCCGAGCCGCTTCATCAACACGTCCCAAGCGCGTGCCATGCGCTCGACGCCCCAGCCTGTCGCCGTCGGCTTACCGGAGAATCCGTAGCCCGGCATCGACGGGATTACCACGTCGAACGAGTCTTCGGCGCGTCCTCCGTGCGCGACGGGATTGACGAGCGGGTCGATAATCTTCAACTGCTCGATGACCGAGCCCGGCCAACCGTGCGTGATGATCAGCGGCAACGCATTTTTATGTTTCGAGCGGACGTGGATGAAGTGAATGTCCAGCCCGTCGATCTCGGTGATGAACTGCGGCAGGGCGTTGAGCCTCGCCTCCGCCTTGCGCCAGTCGTAATCCGTCGCCCAGTATCGCGCCAGTTTCTGCATCGTCGCCAACGGTACGCCCTGTGATTGATCAGCGACGGTCTCCTTTTCGGGCCATTGCGTGGAGGCAATCCTGCGGCGGAGGTTGTCGAGCGCCTCCTGCGGGAAGTGGACGCGGAAGGGGCGGATCGCGCTCGCGTCGGCGGGCCGCGAGGTTTGCTGCGCGAGCACGGCGGCAGACGGCGACAGAAGGATCGTCGCCGCAAAGAGCGCGACGAGGAATCGCGTGAGCAGGCCGCAGCCACCGACAGCGCGTCCTTCCACCTCGCAGAGCACATTTTCGAGTTGCATGGTCTAATCTCCTCGCCGGAAACTGTCCGCCGCCCGTGCCAGATTCGTTCGGGTGCGGTAACGAGCGGGAGTAGACCACGGGCGCGGGGGCGCGTCTATTAGACGAAGGTATCGGGCGACACCTTAGTATCACCTGGCGCGACGGGTACGTTGATCTTCACCCCCGGGGCGCGCGACTGTGACACCGCCGGGCCGGAGGCCGATACCAAAGGATAATAGACATCCGCGGGCGGACGGCGCATGCTGGCGACTTTGTGGGCCTACGGCAAAGTCCCGGAGTCAGGAATCGGCGGCAGCCTTCCACGGTGTTCGCTCTTCGTGCCCCGGATGAATTCCCGTTTGAGCTTTGGTTGCGGCACGCAACGTAGACCTCGCCGCCCGTGGTGTGAGTATGGAAGCACAGCCCGAACAACCCGCCGAAGAGATCGAGCGCCTTCAGCGCCGCATCGGCGATCTGAGTCGAGTCGTTGGCGAGCTAGACCAGCGCCTCGCGCAAAGAACGAGGGAACTCGCCGCGGCCCACGAGAAGTTGCGCCGGGAGGCTACGGAGCGGCGGCGGGCCGAAGCAGCCCTGTGCGAAACCGAGCGCGAGTCGCGCCTGATTCTGGACAACATCCCCGGGCTGGTCGGCCTCCTCTCCGCAACAGGCTACGTGGAAGTCGTCAACCGACAGTTGTCGGACTACTTCGGCCAGACTTTGGAGGAACTGAGGCACTGGGGGACGAACGGCACGGTTCACCCTGAAGACCTGCCGCACGTGTTCGAGGTCTGCACCCGCTCGATCAAGGCCGGGACGCCTTACAACATCGTGCAGCGCTTCCGGCGGTCAGACGGCGTCTACCGCTGGCGAGGCCGCCCTGCTCCAGGCGCTCGACGCGGCACTTCGCGTAGGTTGACCAGCTCTCTGCCACGGAGACGGCTTGGCCGGGCGGGGTGGCGCATCTTAGTGATGATAATCGAAAGGAGATTTTTATGCCTTACAATCAGCTGTCAGCAGAGGAAGAGCGGGTCATCGTCCACAAGGGGACGGAGAGGCCGTTCACGGGCGAGTACGAGACGCTGTATGCGCCCGGCACATTTATCTGCCGGCGTTGCAACAACCCGCTCTATTCGGCGGAGGCCAAATTCAAGTCGGGCTGCGGCTGGCCCAGCTTCGACGACGAATACCCGGGGGGCGTGAAACGGCACACGGACGCGGACGGCCGTCGCACGGAGATCGTCTGCGCCCACTGCGGCGGCCACCTCGGCCACGTCTTCGAAGGCGAAGGCTTCACGGAGAAGGACACGCGCCACTGCGTCAACTCCCTCTCCATCCGCTTCATCCCCGAAGGACGTGAGCTGCCGCGCGTGCTCGACGCCGGCTAAAAGCCGAAGGCGACGCTCCACGGCGGAGGCTCACAGTCTTCGCCTGATCGAACGTGAACTGATTTGTCGATGCTCCCTCATCGCAGGAGTGTGTTGGCGGGCGTCGCCGTAAGACGCGCGTAAGCCTCGGCTATTCAAACGCCGTCCTCGCCTTCACCGACGATAAGCTTGCTGAACCACGCCGGCACGTTGTCGGTTTTTATCTCTAGCCTTTCGGCATCAGTTATCTCGGCAACCCATTCCGCCTCGGCGGAGGAGTTATCGAAGATGTAGGCGCGGTTGGCGTGTATGACGGCCTCCCACAGTAGCCCTAAGGAGCGGTGATAGCGGGCCGTGATCTTGTCTGCGGGGACGTCGTGGCCGCCGGCCCTGACGCGATTCTCGACGCGAGAGATGTTAATGGCGGGGTCTTCAGTCGCCACATAGTAGAGGTAGGTGCGATAGCCGCTTCGCCGCGCCTCGGCCAGAAACTCCACCTTATCGGGCGAAGACATGACAGTCTCGAACGTGAAGGTCTGCCGTGAGAGGAGGAGCTTGCGCCGGACGAAGTCGGAGGCGACCGAAGCCAAGTAGGAGTTGGCTTCGACCCCGGAAAAATCCAGCCGGTTGCCACGAAACTTGAGTCGGGCGGCGGCCTCGGCCAGCCCCACTTTCGCCAGCCAGAGGGACTGGCGGAAGAAGTTGAGGATCTCGACCTCATCCACTTCCAGGTTGAATTGTTTGAAGTCTAAGTGGCCGGACCGCCTGATGGCCCCCTCGAACTCGTCGGGGTTGATGTAGTGACCGAACAGCTCTTCGGTGATGTATCTGCCGACGTAGGACTTGATCGTGCTCTTACCGGAGCCGTTGGGGCCGGCGAACATGCGGAGCCGCGGAGTCCTCGCGACGCTCATTTAATCCTGATGACTTGGCCTTTGCGCATCTTCACCGAAGGTTCGAGCTTTCTGACGGCGCGCCGGGTGCCGTCCGGGAGTATCTCGACGAGCTCGCCGGCCTCGGCGATCAGGACTTTATTGCCGGAAATTAAGGCACGCCGGAAAGCAAGGGCCGTGGCGTTTTTAGCCAGCCGGGGGATATGTTCTTCCAAGCGCAGCGTAGTGCTTTCGTCGCGCGGTTTCACGCTCAACTCTTTCTTAGTCTGGCGGCTCAGCCGGGCGACCCTGAACTTTAGCCGCGTGCATTTGGCACCGGCTCTGCGGAGAGCGTCGTGCTCCTGAGTCTCCCTGACAGTTTCAGCCGTTCTCACCACTCTTTTGCTCATAACTTTACTCCCGACAGAACATTTTAACACAGAAAATTGCACGCGCCGAAGAACTGCCGGCCTAAGGCGGCCGCCGTTAGACTCGCCGCACTCAACGGTCGGGCGGAACACGCCTTTCCTTGTCCACGGCTACTGAAGAGTTAATTGAGTGCAGCCTCTTCCAGATATAGTTGCCGGCATAGGCTTCATCAAGGGCGGCCTCTTGCAGGTAGTACCACCAGAAGGTACCGCGCCGGCGGTGTTAGGGCATCCTAACACCGCCGATTGGTAGAGTCTCGTGCCGTCGCTCACAGGCAGAGCATTAAGTGGGAGCCGGCAAGAATCGGGGACCAAGCCGCACAAAGATTGCTTATCAGCCCGACAGCGACCGAGGCGCTCCGGCCCGGCAGAATTAAGCAATCTCAGGAGGTGTCAATCGAAGTGGAAGGGATAAGTTACAGGTTGCCGGTCAGCCGCAGGCTGATCGCGCTTGCCATGCGCGACGAATCGCGGGACGTGGTCTACTTCATCGACCTGTTATCGGGAGGGCATCCTCTCGCTCCGCAGGCCGGCGGACTGGGAGGGGATCGGCGAGGGATTCGACCACAGCGTCGCCTGCGGATTCAGGCGCACGCCCGAGCGGTTCCTATGCGTCGATCCGTTTACCGCCCGCCGGAAGAAGGCCATCATCGAGAAATTCGGCGCGTCAGTTGCCGGGGTGGCGGAAGGGATCGGGAACTACCCGGCGGAGCTCTACGCCTGGCACACCCACCTTGAGGGAGCGACCGTAGAGGCGGCGGCGGAGTTCCTCCAGGAATTAGGGATCAGTAACGAGCCGGCCCCGTCACACGAAATCCGCCCGGGGCAGAGCCCTACCTTATTCATGGACTAAAATCGCTGCGGAAAGACGGAGCCCACCCGAGCCGGGAGGTAGCGTTGCTAAAATTATGTTAGAGCGCCGAAAGTCACAAGTGACTTTTCATCGGCTGACCGTCTTGAACAGCGAAGGGATGAGCTTCGCCTGATACTGTCGGTGAACCGAGTTGCTTCTCAGGCCGCATCCGGGGTGTCATCTTCGCTGTTTAGTCTCTCGCTTGCACCCAATTGACGAAGGTTCATGTCCCTCAGGATGTTCTTAATATCCGGGTCGATGGAAGGTTGTGTCTGCTCCGTGCCGGATGGCGGGACAACATGTAGCACGCGACCAGCGTGGCACGAATCGCTCTCGATCCCGTGCCCGGGTTCGGAGAGGATTTTATCGACGGCGGCTTCACACTCCGGGGTCGGGATTTGTGACTTCGGGGTGCGTTTGGTGTTCAGGGGGCGCTCGTCAATCCCGTTCTCAATCAGTCGTTGGATAAATGAGTGGTTCCCGGGAGTACTCTTCGGGCCGTAGTTTCCGTAAATGAACCAGAGTCCCTCTAAACGGATGCGCTGCTCGGCCGTGAGCGTGATGGGGATTGGTTTCCTTCTTATCGCCATGCGTGATTTTACTACTGCATTTCGTGATAGGGAAGATGGAGATGCGTATAGTTTATCAACGTCTGGGGCTGGCGTTACCGATGCGCTGCGCACGGAGAGAAGAAACTGCGCGGCAGCGGCTGGCCGCCTCGCACCTGACGGTGTTCATCTCCACCTCACGCTTCCGCCAGAACCCAGCGGAGGTCTACTCAGCGGCATCTAGTTGGCAACAGACTTTCCCGATAAGTTACACGCCGTCGCTCAGCGGGGCGGGCAGTCGCTGCTTGAGCGCGTCTTCAACCGCCGGAGGGTGGTTTTGATCCATGAAGACGGAACGGCGCTCTCTCCCCCGTAGACGACATTTCCGGGGACGACAAGCGCAACTTCGGTCCCGGAGTTTGCGGAGCTGATAAGTCTGAGCCTGCCACCGATGCGGGCGGCCCGCTCGCGCATCCCCTGGAGGCCGAAATGTCCTGGCTTACCGTTCTCGGCGATAGCCTGGTCAATGCCTCTGCCGTTGTCCTTCACGCTAACCACAAGGTCCTGCTCGTATCTGAGTTCCACCACCAGTTGACTGGCACCGGAATGCGCGCAGGCGTTTCTGATGGCTTCGTACCCGATGCGGTAGACCTCGTCACGGACGATGGGGTGCATCTCTCTGGTTTCGCCGACCACGGAGAGCGTGGATGCCATAGACCCCCGGGTCATGCAGGCGTCGGTCGCGCGCCGTAAAGCCGCGGCGAGGTCGTTCCTCTCCGTTGTTGACGTGCGCAACGAATTAAGAGCAGCCCGGCCCTCGCTCACGGCCTGTGCGAGCCAACTCGATAATTGCTCCATGGCGCGGCGTAAGCGGTCGGGGTTGTCCGCCTGTTCCAGCGCGTCGTCGGCGACCATCTTGCTGCCCTGAAGCGTCTGGAGCAGGGTGTCGTGAAGTTCTCCCGCGATACGGATCCTTTCCGCCAGCCGCTCGTCGAAACGCGCGTTGATGACGCGCGCGATTTGCCGCACCCGCAGCCTGTATAACGACCAGACGATGAGGAGGCCGGTGACGACGCAGAGCAGGCGGAACCAGTTGGTCTGATACCAGGCCGGCGCGATACTGAAGTCCAGAAATGCGCCCGCTTCGTTCCAGACGCCGTCGTTGTTGCACGCCATGACGCGGAAACGGTAGTCGCCGGGCGGCAGGTCACTGTAAAAAGCCTGTCGCCTTGTTCCGGCTTCCTGCCAGTCGGCTTCGTGGCCCTCAAGCCTGTAGCGGAAGCGCACCTTCTGCGGCGTCACGAAGCTCAAGGCCGTGTAGTCGATTTCGAGATTACGCGGGCGAGGAGGAAGACGAAGGTCTCGCCGCGGCTCATAGCTCTTGCGGTCGGCGACCACTTTCTCGATATGCACCGGCGGAGGTAAAGCGTTCCCGCCGAGGCGGGACGGGTCTATCATCTGGAGGACGGTTTCATTGGCGAACCACAGACGCCCGTCCGGCCCCCTGGAAGCTATCGGCTGGAAAGGAGGGAGGGACGGCCGCGCGCCGTCGAACACGTCGAAGTGTCTTACCTTGACCACGGCGTCCGGGTCTTTCCACCATGCCTGCACCTCCGTATTTTCCAGCATCACGAGGCCGCACTGGCTGTATAACCAGAGGCCGTCTCGGGCGTCGGAGACGAGGCCGAAGATGGCGTCACAGGGAAGGCCGTTGCGGGCGGTCATCGTCCGCAGAGCCCCGTCCTTCCACCCGACCAGCCCGACAGTGGTCGCGGCCAGGATAGAGCCGTCATTCATGGCGGCGATTTGAGAGACTGAACCAGATCCGTCATGAGCGAAGAGAAAGACCTCCAGCCGGCCTTGTCTGTATCGGGCTAGCCGGCCCTTATTCAGACCGAGCCAGACGCCTTCCTGCGGGTCGGCCGCGAGTGAATAGGCGTAAGGCATTTGCGGCTCGGGTAACTCTTCGCGGACGGTGAAATCTTGTATGCGGAACAGCTTGTTGGGCTTTCCTATGGCCTGCGCCCAGATGTTCTTATCCCGGTCTTCGGCCATCGCTACGACCACCCCTAAGGGAGTGCCGTCGGCGCGTCTGACGGGCTTGAACTTCCCCGCTTCGTAAACCGCGAGGCCGTTGTCGATGCCGACCCACAGTCGCCCGGCGTGATCTTCGAGCAGGGATGACACGCTGTGCCCCGGCATGCCGTCCTTCGGCAGAATGGAGGACACCTTGCCGTCGCGCAGAGATTCCAGTGCGCCGAGGTTCCCCGCCCAGACGCGTCCGTCCCCGGCGGCGAGCACCGAAGCGACCTCATTGGCCGCCAGCCCTTCACGGGTCGAGAAGCTGACCACGGGGGTATTACGGAAGCAATCAATTCCCTCTGTGGTCGTGACCCACAGGTTACCTTCACGGTCCTCGTAGAATCCCCTCACCGTGTCGCTGGACAGGCCGTCGGCGCCGCGAAATCTATCTACCTGTCCATTATGAATGCGGACGACGCCCTGATTTTCGGTCCCGACCCAGAGGGCGTTCTCGCGGTCTAAAAATAAGGCGCTAACCTTCAGCTTGCTGCCGTCCAGTTCGGGGGTGACGAACGGCTTCCATGTGCCTCCGATCATTTGCTGCAATCCCAGCCCCGGGCCGGACCGACTGATGCCGACCCACAGAACCCCGCCCGGGCCGGCTGCCAGTGCGTTCACCCCGTGTGAATTTTCGGCAGACTTCAACTCGGGGGGCGTGTAGGTGTCGGACGAACCGTTGCGCCAACGGTTCAGTCCGGCCGAGCTACCTATCCAGAAGTTCCCCTCCGAATCCTGTGTCAGTGCTTGCCCAAAAGGGAACGGCATACCGTCCTGCTTGCCAAAACAGCGCGTCTGGGCGCCGGTAACCTGACAAAAGGGTCCGGTCGAATCGTGTACCCTTGAGCGGGTGAACCAGACCGTCCCGTTGCGGTCCTCCAGGATGGAATTAATGCGCCCGCGCCCGTCGGGATAAGTGATCAAGTCTCCGTCTTTGAGATGGGCGAGGTAGGACCCGAGCCCGATCCACAAACTCCCGTCGCGCGCGGCCAGCAGGGAAAAGACGCTGGCGTCCCGGCGCATCTGCTTTCCCTCCGGGGGAGTCCAGCGGACGAAGCGGGCCCCGTCGAAATGCACCAGCCCGCTCTGCGTTCCGATCCACAGGTAGCCGTCTGCGGTTTGAGTGATGCTGGTCGGCGCGCCGGTAAAGACTCCGTCCTGTATGCGCCAGGCTGTGTGCCCGTACTGGGAGATACGTCTGCCGGGATCGACGGCCCGGGCCGGCGTCGCCGCGAAGAGCAGTAACAGAACGCAGACCGTGACCGCCCGCACAAGGTCGCCTCTCCCCGCTTCGGCAGGGAGTCGTCGCACGCCGCCTCTCAAAGGGACTCTCGCCCCGGCGCGGCCTGATTCTCTCGGAAGTGTAAACATAGCAGGGCTTCGCAAAAACAGAGTGGCTAAGACGTGACGGCGAAACGGCAGCGGCGCAGTTATGCCGGCGAGGAGCTAGACGATAGCGGGGTTTACTGCCTGTCGGAAACCTTAATTTCTCCAGCCGACGCCC
>DATCWB010000190.1:0-5189 GCA_036566625.1 Pyrinomonadaceae bacterium | reverse complement strand
GCGGTCCCGAAGGAGTTGAGCGAGGCATATCTGTTCGGCTATCGCCGTGGAGCGTTTACGGGCGCAGTGTCGGATTCGCCGGGCGTGATTCGTTCGGCGGCCGGAGGCACGCTCTTTCTCGACGAAATCGGCGACCTCCCGCTCGACGTGCAACCGAAACTCCTGCGCTTTCTGCAGGAGGGCGAGATACAACCGCTCGGCGAGAGGGCGGCGAAGGTTGACGTGCGCATCATCGCCGCCACCAACAGCGACCTCGAAAAGATGGTCGCCGAAGGACGCTTCCGAGAGGACTTGTATTACCGTCTCAACGTCATACGCCTGCGCGTCCCGCCCCTGTGCGAACGCCGCTCCGAAATTCCGACCATCGTCAACTACTACATCAACCACTACTCCGCGAAGTTCAACCGCCGCGACATACAGATCACACCCCAGACGATTGATCTGCTGATGGTCTGCGACTGGCCGGGCAACGTCCGCCAGTTGTGCAACGAAATCCAGCGCATCGTCGCCCGCGCCGAAGACGGCACGCTGATCACGCCCGACCACCTCTCGCCCGAACTCAAACGCATCTCCGCACCCATCTCGCTCCCGGCCGAGGTCAGCCCGTTCGGCGCAAACCCCATCACGCTCTCTGGCCCCCACACCACGCTCGCCGACGCCATGGCCGAACTCGAACGCCGCATGATCGCCGATGCCCTGCGCCGCCACAAAGGCAACATCTCACGCGCCGCACGCGAACTCGGCCTCACCCGCCGTGGCCTCTACCTCAAACTCCAACGCTATTCCCTCAACGCCGCCAGCGCATAGAGGCCGCAGGCGGCTTCACACCCCGCTCCTGCGGCCTCCCGCTTTCCGCTCCGCTTTTTGCCGGACGAAAGTCTTGTTGTGTCCGCCGGCCGACCTTACGGCTGGCCGAAGCGAAGCTTGTACTCGATGGAATTAAGGAACCCGTCCACCATCGTGCGCACGTTGCCCGCCTGCAGCACCCGCAGCCACGCCTGGAACCCCTCCTCGTCCGGCTTGCGCCGCAGGTAGCCGTAATACTGCATCCCCACGAACGCGTTGTTGAACTCGCGTGCGCCCACCGCATCCGAGTCCGCGATGGCGCGCAAGACCTGCGCCCGCGTCAGCGTCCCGGCCGTCAGCCGGTTCGCCATCTCCGTCCTCGTCAGCGTCACCTTCACCGTACCGTCGGGCTGCTGAGGGTCGGGCGTCGTCACCTGCGTGAGCCCGTATTTGCCGAGCAACGTGTCGACGAACTGCGCGTCGGACATCGCTGTGTAGAGGGTCTGAAACTCCGCCCGCTGCGTGAAGGAGGTGGCGAGTTGAGCCTTGCGGGCGTAGACCTCTTCGGCGGTCGCGCCTGCGACGAAGCTCATGTCCGAGACGATCTCCGTGTACTCGGGCAGGCGGTTGAAGGCCACCTTGTAGAAGCGGAAGACGTAGAAGCCTTTTAACTGGAACTCCTGCGAGCGGAAGAAGCCTTCGCCGGAGACGTAGATGCGGTCGCACTGCGAAGGAGTGTTCGGGCCGGTGTTCACGTCGGCACAGTTCGACAGCACGCCCAGCCACGCGTCGAAGCCGCCCTGGTCGGGTTCGCGGCTCAGGAAGTCGAGGTATTGCTGGCGGACGAAGAACGGCAGCGAGGTGGTGACGGGGTTCGGCGTGTTCTCCACGTCGTTATCAAAAATGCTTACGGTCATCGTCGCGGTCGCGCCTGCAGTCGCGCCCGTCAGGTTCGAGAACACGACCTGAAAAGTTTCCACATCTTCGTCATGCCCGTCGTCGATGATGGGGATCGTAATCGTCTTCTGAGACTCGCCCGCGGCGAAGTTGAATCGGCCGACCGTAGTGGCGAAGTCGCAGCGCGCGTAGGCGCTGAATTGATTATTCGTTCTGTCCGCGCAGCCGACGGTGAAGGTATCGGTGTCGAACGTGCGGTAGTCGACGGAGGCGGCGGCAGAGGTGTCGCCCGTGCGCATAACAGTGATCGTCGCGCGCCCGTCGCTCTCGCTTAACTGCCTAGCGGGCGGGACGAATCTGATGGCAGGCTCTTCCGGCCCCAACGCAACCTGTCTGACAGTGAAAGTCTCCCCGGCGATGGTCACCGTGCCGGTGCGAGACAGCCCCGAACCGTTCCCCGAGACGTCTAACACCACTGACCCGTTCCCCGAACCGCTCGCTCCGGAAGTGACGGAGATGAAGCCACTCTGGCTCGCCGCCGTCCAGGCACATCCCGCCCGCGCCGTCACGTTGATCGTCAGCGTCTCGCCCGACGCAGGCGCGACTCTTTCCACGCTATTGATAAAGTAGCTACAGGAATCGTCATCCAAAATAGTCAACGGAATCGTCGCGGGGATTCCCAGGATCGCACCGCCCGTCGGCGCGCTTAACTGGAGAACTAACAACTCGTTACTCTCGGCCTCGGAGTCGTTAAGGATGGGGAGAGTTAAGGTTTTCGTCGTTTCCCCGCTGGCGAAGGTAAGGGTGCCGCTAATCTCCGTGTAATCAGCACCGAGAGTGGCGGTGGTTTCGACAATCCGATAATTAACCGAGACCGCCGTGCTCAACAAACCGGTGCGTTGCACGGTTAAGGTAGCCGCGCCGGAGTCCTCATAAACCGAGTAACGATTGGCGGAGAAACGCAGCGCAGCCGTCTCCGCCGCCGCGCAGGTGTTGAGCAGAATCGAGACCCTTCGGGACGCCTCGTGCCCGACCACCAGATCAGGCCGGCCATCGCCGTTCAGATCATTCGCGCTGACAAACTTGGGGTCCGTGGCGCCGGAGGCGTAGCTGGCCGAGTGGGTAAAATTACCGGCGCCGTCGCCGGACAAAATTACTAAGCTCGCCCCCTGGCCGTTCACCACGACGAGGTCTAACTTGCCGTCGCCACCGAAATCGGCCGCGGCGATACTGTTGGGGGACGTTCCGCCGGATGAGAGATTTGTCGCCGGGGCGAACCCGCCCGCCCCGTTGCCAAGGAGGATTGAAATATTTTGCGAGCCGTTGTTCGCCACGGCCAGGTCTAGTTTGCCGTCGCCGTTAAAGTCCCCGGATGTTATTGACACCGGATTTGAGCCGACCGCGTAGGTCGTCGGCGCGCCGAACGATCCCGTGCCGTCACCGAGCAGGATGGCTACGTTGCCGGGCGCGGAGGCGGAATTCGCCACTGCCAGATCGATCTTGCCGTCGCCGTTGAAATCGCCGACTTTGACATACACCGGCTGCTCCCCGCCGCTGTTAAAAACTTTCTTGCTGCCGAATTGCGCACTGGCACCCCCATTGAGCGCCACGTACACGGCATTGAAGGTGCTGTTCGTCACGACCAGATCCATTTTGCCGTCGCCGTTAAAATCGGCGGTCGCCACGGACGTTGAAGTGGAAGCCACTCCCTGTTCATGCCATAAGATTCTACCGTTATCTTCATTAATTAGAGGGTTAATCCGCACTGACGCATTCCCAATGGTGGATACGCCATTGGCCGTCACAATGCCAGGCCTGCCATCGCCAAGCACATCCAAAGCGGCTATTGACAAGACCGATCTTCCCAGAGGAAAGATGCTGCTTCTATAGGGGAAGTCACCGCTGCCGTCTCCAAATAACAGGGAATAGCCACCGCTGGCGGTGTTATTACCGGCGGCTACGTCTTGTATGCCATCACCAAAGAAATCGGCGACAACGAGCGAGCGCACGTTTCCCGCGTTATACAACATCGGGTCGCTAAAACTAGCCGTGTTACAAACAGCTTGACCATAGGCCGACAGGGAGTTTGCACCAAGCAGGCAAAGGCCAATTAACAAGCAGGCGGTAAGGTATTTGAATCGAGTCCCCGCCCCAATTGCGGAGGCAGCCGAGACGCGGGAATACACATCCTCAGAGTTAAGCATAGAATAATCTCCCGTTAAGCGCGTGAAGTGAGATAGTGAAATAAACTGTTGATTTACAAGGATTGGCGGAAACTGCGAGGGAAGGCAGGAACCGACAACAACAACATGACCCGAGAGCGCTTTGAGAAACAGCGCCGTCAATTGCTTGAATCACAATAGATGCCAAGCAACTGCATCGGTTGCCTCAAGACGAGTATATACTTAACACACATAACGGCTTGGCCTCAAAAGCCCGACCCAGACACAAGATGCGATGCAGAAACTGAGCGCGGATAAGGCGTATCTCTCAAGCAAGAACCTCTCCACCATCATAGACAATCAGGCGATGCCTTACATCCCTTTCAAGTCAAACAGCAACGACAAGAGGCAAAGTGCATTGTGGAATCGCATGTATCACTTCTACAGCTACAATCAGGAACGCTTCATGCAGAACTATCACAAACGCTCTAACGTGGAAACCACATTCCACATGATCAAGTCTAAGTTCGGGGATGCGCTTCGTAGCAGGACTAAGACAGCGCAGATCAACGAGGCGTTGTGCAAAGTTCTCTGCCACAACATCTGTTGCCTCATTCAATCTATGTTCGAGTTGAATCTGAAACCTAAGTTCTGGGCAGAGGCAGCGTAACGGCAGACGGTCAAGCGAGCAATCGCTTGACCGTCTCAACTATCTTCCCTATTCCTTCTGACTTCCTAATAACAGCATCCGCGCCTGCCCCTCATTCAACTTTGGCAGTTACCTTGCTATCGGCTAGTGGGTCATCGCCGCCGCCAACGGGACAGAGACCACAGTTATAGCACTGACACTGGCTGTACTCCTCTTGGCAGATCTTTATGCAAAGGCGACCACCGTTACAATCTGCCTCGCAGTAGTTGTAGTTCTCCACACACCAATCATAATACGGGCAGGTGCGAGTTGTGGCCGGAGTCGCCGTAGACATTCCCCCAGAGAGAAACAGCACGGACAGAATGAGCGCGAATAGTAAACTTCTGATTTTCATGTGAGACCTCCTAGACTGTGTGAGTCTCCGCATAACTGAGAAGCAGCCGGAATGCTGCGGGACGTTGCGGAGGTGATGGAAGCTACCTTACATCAATGAGGGATCGGGCGTAAAGAAAAAAGGATTATTGACGCCCTCCTGAATTATCGGGCAAGCCGTTTAATTATCGGGCAACTACCCATTGTCGGGCAAAGCCCCGGCTATGTATACCGCGTAAACAGTGTATACCTGATAATCACTTTTCTTGATTAGCTAGTTTTCTTGCATTTGCCTTTGAAAGCGCAAGTTTGGGCATTGGGGG
>DATCWB010000189.1:0-9400 GCA_036566625.1 Pyrinomonadaceae bacterium | reverse complement strand
GCGAGGGCGCGGCGCGCACCGGCGCAAGCGCCGCCCCGGCGACGGAGACGCTGATTCGCAACGCCACCGTCATCACCGTCTCGCGCGGCACGCTCGCCAACACCGACATCCTGATTCGCAACGGCAAGATCGCGGGCGTGGGTCAAAACCTGAAAGCCGGCGAGCGCGCGCGCGTGATCGACGCAACCGGCAAGTACGTCATGCCCGGCATCGTGGACGCGCACTCGCACTCGATGTCCGACGCGATCAACGAGGGCACGCTCTCCGTCACTTCGATGGTGCGCATACGCGACGTGCTGAACCCGACCGCGCCCAACCTCTACCGCGAACTCGCGGGCGGCGTGACCACGCTCAATCTCCTGCACGGTTCGGCCAACACCATCGGCGGGCAGAACACCGTGGTCAAGATCAAGTATGGCCGACCCGTAGCCGAGTTCATCTTTCCGGGCGCGCCTCCCGGCATCAAGTTCGCCCTCGGCGAAAACGTCAAACGCGCGAGTTCGACCGTACTGCCCGGCCAGACGCGACGTTATCCCGCGACGCGTATGGGGCAGGAAGAGGTGCTGCGCGATGCCTTCACGCGCGCGCGCAACTACAAGCGCAGTTGGGAAGAACACCGCGCCGCCTCCGCGCGGGGCGACAAGAACCTGATCCCGCCGCGCCGCGACCTGCAACTCGAACCGCTCGTCGAGATTCTCGAAGGCCGGCGACTCGTCCACGCGCACTGCTACCGCGCCGACGAGATCATCATGATCCTGAACCTCGCAGACGAGTTCGGCTTCAAGATCAAGACGCTCCAGCACGTGCTCGAAGGCTACAAGGTGGCGCGCGAGATCGCCGCGCACGGCGCGGGCGCGTCCTCGTTCGCGGACAGTTGGGCCTATAAGATCGAAGCCTACGACGCCATCCCCCACAACGCGGCGGTGATGACGCGCGCCGGGATCGTCGTCTCCATCAACTCCGACTCCGACGAGCGCGCGCGCCGTCTGAACATAGAGGCCGCGAAGATGATGAAATACGGCGACCTGACGGAAGACGAAGCCCTGCGCCTGATCACTCTAAACCCGGCGATCCAACTCGGCGTGCAAGACCGGGTCGGCTCGATTGACGTGGGCAAAGACGCCGACCTCGCCATCTGGACGGCGCACCCGTTCAGCGTCTACTCGCGCGTCGAGACCACGTTCATCGACGGCGACATTTTCTTCGACCGCCAGCAAGACCTCGCGCGCCGCCCCGAACTCGAACGCGAGCGCGAAGAGTTGATGCGTGCGGAGGTGAACCGCCCGCCCGGCGATGGCGGCACGCAGCAGCCCGCCGCGCCGCGCCGACGCCCCGGCAATCATCACGATCACGACGACGTTGACAACGGGGAAGGAGATAATCACCGATGAGCCTGAAATCGTTCTCACACGCCGTCGCACGCATTAACGCCCTCGCGCGCGTCGCGTTCACGTTCGCGCTCGCCTCGTTGCTGCTTTTGTCCGCCGCTCGGCCGATGCTTGCGCAGCAGGCTTCGAGCATGATGGGGCCGCAGTTCATGTCGGGCACGCCGGGCACGTTCGCCATACGCAACGCGCGCATCGTCACCGTCTCGGGCGCAGACATAGAGAGCGGCACGGTCGTCGTCAGCGATGGCAAGATCGCGGCCGTCGGCGCGAACGTCGCCGTCCCGGCGGGCGCGGTTGAGATAGACGCGCGCGGGCTTTCCGTCTATCCCGGCATGATCGACCTCGGCACTTCGATGGGACTCATCGAGATTCCGCAGGGCGCGAACGCCACGGTGGACGTGGCCGAAGTCGGCGACATGAACCCGAACGCGCAAGCCTTTTACGGCATCAACCCGCACAGCGCGCACGTCGCCGTCACGCGCGTCAACGGCGTCACCAGTGTCTTGAGTTCGCCCACGGGCGGGATCGTTTCCGGCCAGGCGGCCTTCATCAACCTGCTCGGCTCAAGCCCGCAGGAGATGGCCGTCGTGCCGGCCGCCGCGCTCGTCGTCAACTACCCGCGCGCGGCCGGCGGCGGCGGTTTCGGCGGCTTCTTCCAACAGGCGCAGGCGAACCCCACGGAGGCCGCGACGGCGCGCGACCGTCAGGTCGAACAACTCCGCAAGCTTTTGCGCGACGCCGAAGCCTACGGCCGCGCGATGGACGCGGCCGAGAGAGATCGCAGCCTTCCGCGCCCGGATGCCGATGTGATGCTGGCATCGCTCGTGCCCTACGTTCGCGGCCAGCGTCCGGTCGTCTTCCGCGCCGACCGCGAGGCCGAGATGCGCGCCGCCATTCGCTTCAGCGAGGAGATGAAACTCAAGCCCGTCATCCTCGGCGGCAACGACGCGTGGAAGATCGCCTCGTTCCTCAAAGAGCGTAACGTCCCGGTCATCCTCAACGGACTGTTCGACCTGCCGAGCCGCGAAGATGATTTCTACGACGTGATGTACGAGAGCGCGGCCAAACTCCAGCAGGCGGGCGTCTCGTTCGCGCTCTCCACCGGCGATCAGGGCGCGGAGGTGCGCGACCTGCCCTACCGCGCCGGGATGGCCGCCGCCTTCGGCCTCTCGCGCGCCGACGCGCTCAAGTCCGTCACGCTCTACCCGGCGCAGATCATGGGCGTCGGCGACCGCCTCGGCTCAATCGAAGCGGGCAAGATCGCCAACCTCGTCATCGCCGACGGCGACCTGCTCGAAGCCCGCACACGCGTCCGCCACCTCTTCATCAACGGCCGCCAGGTTCCGCTCAACAGCCGCCACACGGAACTCTACGACCAGTTCAAAAACAGGAAGTAGAAGCTCGGGATCAACGAGGAAGACAGCAAAGGCCGCCGGGATGTGTTGCTCCCGGCGGCCTTTAACTTTTCTCACTCTCAGGCGACTCCAACGCCTGTTGAAACTTTAACCGGTTTGAGCCGCGGAGAGATTTACACGATGGCCGGTGGACGCGTTTATCCGTTCGAGAGCGACGACAAAGAATCTTAACCAGTTCGCTCGGATAAAGGAGATCAAAGAAATGCGAGTTATACCCATAGACTCAAAACTACCGTTCAAGTTTCGTGGCCCTCGGGTTAAGGACAGACTACCCGAGGGAGCAAAACTTCTCGCCGGTGCAGCACTCACCTTCTGGGGGCCGCCTCTGCTGTACTCGGTAATCATTGATAACGCCTTGCCCTTCTTTGTGATGTTTTGCAATCAAGCACTGGGCATCTTGTTAGGAATTCTTATTCACCGGAATCAGTCCGGCGACAACTTATCTTGCGTGCCGGCAAACTACATCCCGAACGTTGCGTGCGCCGCACGCCCCTACAAGCTGAAAAAGGTTGCTTGAGAACCTATCACGATTCACCGGAGTGCAGTCGTCTCATCCATCTTCGGCTCTTCCCGTGTTGTCGGGCGCACACGCTGCTCCTGTAGTCTGACGTGTGCGCCTTGCAGTGGGGCGACGCGAGATCGGTCGGCCGAAGATTAGGAGATGTCGCCGCGCCGGGATGGCGACGACGTTGTGGACAGTTAGCGTCGCGGCGCACATTGAATCGTTCTGGCTGCAACGTTGCGCCCCCTGAGCGCGAGGGTAGTTTCGGGCTGCGTCCGACGTTGCGGCGACAGGGGCGACGGGGGTTATCCGCAAAACCCCGTCGTCCGCAAAACTCCGTCGTCCGCCCGACGCGTCACGCGCGCCTCGCGGCTCTCCATGTCGCACGAATGAGCGCGACGCATCCCCGGCGGAGAGACGTCGCGCTCATTCGTAGTCGTGGCGCAAAGGGAGCTTTTGCTTACGTCTAGCCTTTTCTGAAGTGTGCCATCGCCAGCACATTCGCATCCTGCTCGGAGCGTGCGTCTCCTCCTGCGTCCTCCTGCGTTTGATGCGCCGTGCGAGCCGCGTCGCGGAGGCTGAAGACGGTCAGAAAAAACTCCCTGCAATGCCGGCAGTCGAGCAGGTGCGCTTCGACATCTTTCGCCGCCGGGCTTTCAAGTGGGTCGGCCAAGTATTCGGAGAGTCGCTCTCCGGCGGCCGGATTGATGCATGCCCCGGTGAGCTGCACATCTTTGAATTTAAGTAGATTGATATTCATCGCCTGACCTCTTTTAAGGGCCGGCGATCAATTGATGGACGAGTCGCCTCGTCAAGCGCTTAACCGTCTCGTCACCACCTGCGCGGCTTTTTGGGCGGCGGCAGCTCTCCCAGGTCTTCCTTGAAAGCCTTGAGAATCGCTTCCACCCAATTCTTGACGGTCACGTGACAACAATCGGAAAGTCCCTCGTCGTTCAACGCCTCGGCGGTTTCCCGATAGGAGTAGTCGGCGAGCCAGTATTCGGTGGCGCGCCGCTGCGCTATGGCGTAACGTTCGATGAATTTCAAGAAGCGGCTAAGAAAATACTTGCCGTCGTAGTCAACCTCAGGCGCATGGATGTTAAGCAGCGTTTCAGGATTGTCGCTGCGCACCTGTCCATTATTTTTCAGCTTGTTGAGCTTCCGCAGTGCGTCAAGGAAAGTATGAAACACCAGGGTGCTCAACCAGCCGTAAAACGCGCACTCGTTCGGCGTATTTTCCGGCTTAAGTTTAGGCGCGGACTTCAGCACCTTCTCAAGGCTCTCCAGAAACAGGTCGTCCGGGCCGTAGGCCCCTTCAAAGATCGTAAAGTCGTACCTGTCGCAGAAGATGCTCAGCCATTTCTCAATGTCGATCACTGTGAGAAAGTCATCAATTGATCTGCGGCCATCTAGTAAATCTTGAAGCAGAGTTGCAAAGTCAGCCTTGCGGCTGGAACTCGAATTTGTCATCGCTTAGTCCTCCACTTAGGGAGGGTAGGAGTTCTTATTCAGCGCCTAAACAAATTAGGCAATGGGGTGAGACTTCCTGCCTCCTTAAGCGTCGTAGCGTTACCCTGCGGGATGTGGCACTCTACCTGCGACAGCGTCACCGGAGAGTTGTTAATTAGCTTTTCTGACGCCTTCCTGTAGTTGCTAGGGTCGTAATCCCTCTCTTGCATTGGTCACTCCTTTCTCCGCTCTTCGCGGGTTCTGTGCTGTTAGAAGGGAGGGCGGATAGAGACTTTTCCGCCCCGGTTACCCGAATAAACGCGCGGCAACGGAATCTGTTAAACCCCGCCCGAAATAAATATCCATTGACGTTGTTTCTACCGGCCGAACCCGTTGATCGAAAGATGGGGCGCGCTGTGCCTGCCGGCTCAAGTCCGTGCCGCTCGGCCGGCCTGTTAGAGGTTTTCGAGGTGGAGGCCGGTCGCAGTTGGAAGTACGCCTGTGGATAATGCACTACTTTCCAAATAGCCTCAATGAAAAAATTTTCGCGTTCGCCTTTAACAAAATCCTCGTCGCCGGAGTTTAGGGGTGTGACAGGCAAGAAAGAGAACTCACATCGGGTTTGGGATTCTCGACACGGCCTGTTGATGGGCAGCTATTGTACATTTCACTACATTAGTCGAAGCGCTGCCTCTTGAAATAAAAGGTCAACCCGTGAGGAGGATAAAGAGGTGAAGTCTAACAAATTCTATTTCGGCGCGTTCGTGACGTTTCTGGCATTTTGCCTGTTCTTCTTTTTCTTCTTCGGGTTCAAAAGCGCCCGGGCTGAATCGAAGAAGACTGTGAACGCCTATCGCGCCGCCACGTATAACCTTAATTACGGGACGGCTCCCGACGCCACGAAGAAGACGGCCGACTATAGCGCCTACACCGAGTACCATACACGCTACGATCAGGACACGCCCTACGTGGCGACGTACAACTACCGAGGCCAGTACGCCGACTACAACGTGATGTACAAAGGAGTGTACGATGGGTACAACACCAGTGAGTACAACACCAGTGAGTACAATACCAGTGAGGACGAGGATACCGCGAAGGAAGATAACCAGTCCGGCGACGCGCGCGACGATACGAAATACGAGGGCGACGAGGGCTACTACTACTACACATCGGCGTACAACACGTACTCCGTTCAAAACACACAGGAGGAGATCGCTTCGTAGGCCGAACAGCAGGTGACGTGAAAGTTTGCGTTGCGGTAAAGTTATCGAGCCACAAACGAGCCGCGCCGGCATTTAATCATGCCGGCGCGGCTCGTCGTTTGTTCGGTCACATCTCGGAATCGGAGAGAAGCAGATCGGTCGCCTGGGGCGCGGCGAGGTCGAGGATGGCCTTGATCAGTTCGTCGGGATCGACGGGCTTTGCGACAAACGAGTTGAATCCGGCGGAGATGGCGCGTGCGCGATCCTCGACTCTGACGTAGGCGGTCAGGGCAATGGCGGGCGTCCGGTCGCCGGTTTCCGCCTCGCGCGCTCTGAGTTTGGAGATGAGCGAGTAGCCGTCCTCGCGGGGCATCGCCAGGTCGGAGACGAGGACGGTCGGCTTATACCAACGGAGCGCGTCGAGCGCGTCGGCGACTGAGGTGGCGGTCTGCACCGTGGCCTTGTAGCCGGTCAGGATGGCGGCGAGCGTGTTGAGGCTGTCCTCGTCGTCTTCGACGAGCAGCACCTGCACGCCCTCGAGCGAACGGAGCGGGTTGAGGCGTGCGACCGTCTCGCCGGTGCGCCACGAATAGTCGTTGTCCGTGCGCCGGTCTTTCGCGGCGTGCGGGGCGAGCGGGAGTGTGACGGTGAAGGTCGCGCCGCATCCTTCGCCGGGACTGTCGGCGCGCGCCGTGCCGCCGTGGAGTTCCACGAGATGGCGCACGATGGCGAGGCCGAGGCCGAGGCCGCCGTGGCGGCGCGTGCTGCTGCCGTCGGCCTGCCGGAAGCGGTCGAAGACGTGCGGGAGGAAAGCGGGACTGAACCCGCAGCCGTTGTCGCTCACGGTAAGCTGCGCGTGCGCGCCCGCGCGCTCAAGCCGCACCTCGACGCGCCCGCCTTCGGGCGTGAACTTGACGGCGTTCGAGAGCAGGTTCCAGACGACCTGCTGCAAGCGTCCGGCGTCGCCGGAGACGTGCCGCGCCGAAGGATCGAACGTAACGGAGAGTTGAATGTTTTTCGAGTCGGCCGCCAACTGCACGGAATCGATGGCGGCGTTGATGACCTGGGCGATGTCAACCGGCGCGATGTCGAGCCGGAGTTTGCCGGTGATCACGCGCGACACGTCGAGGATGTCTTCGACGAGTTGCGCCTGCGCCCTGGCGTTGCGCTCAATCGTCTCCACGGCGCGCGCCGCCCTCGCCGTGTCGAGCTTGCCATGCCGGAGCATGTGCGACCAGCCGAGGATGGCCGTCAGGGGCGTGCGCAATTCGTGCGAGGCCGTGGCGAGAAACTCGTCCTTCAGGCGATTGGCCTGCTCGGCATCGGCGCGCGCCACCTGTTCGCGTGCGAGCGCGGCGCGCAGTTGTTCCTCCGCTTCCCTGCGTTCCGCGATCTCGGCTTCGAGCGTGCGCGCCTTCTGCTGCAACCCGATGATGGTGCGGAGGCGTTCGTCCGCTTCGGTGATGGCGGAATAGCTCTCGGCCGGGATCACGCGCGCGTGCGTCGTGCACACGTCGCCGAGTCCGCGCGCGCGCGCCTCGCCGCCGAAACCGCACATGGGGTAGGCGCAGAAAAGCGTGAACGGGCGCGTCCGGTGCAACTCGTTCCATAATTCTTCGAGACGGATCGCGGCGTCGTAGTTTTCCTCCGCCCACAGCAGCGCCACCATCTCGCCGAAGATGCGCACGCGCCGCCCCCCGGCCGCCGCACGCGCCACGAGTTCCCCGACGACCTCAGAGAAGCGACCCACATCCGGCAGCCCGCCGACCATGAACCGCGACAACATCCCCGACGCATCCGCAGAGACATACTGGCCGCGCGCGCGAGCGGCGTCGGGGTTGAACCCGTCGGCGCGCAGACGCTCGTCGAGCGCATCGCGGTGCGCTTCGGTCGCCACGACGATGCAGGCGTCCCCTTCTGTGAGTCCCGCGCCGATGAAGCCGCCGAGCGAACTTATGAGATATGCGTCCGCCTCGTAGAACTGGACGAAGTGCTCCGGCTCAGTCGCCCCGCTCCAATCCGACACCGGCGCGAGTTCCCCGAGCGGCGCATCGTCGTTCCCCTCCCGCCGTCGCGTCGCGCCGTACCCCGGTTCGCTGATATTTTCCGCCTCAATCAAGTCAGTCTCTCCGTCGGGTCAATGTTTAGATGTCAACTCTCCGCCCGCGCCCTTACAACTTACGTAAGCGCGGCGGCGCAACTATCAGATGCCCACAGGCGGGCATGATGTACGGGAAATGTCAGGCGGCCGTTCCGGTCTCGTCTAACAGGGCAGGGGTTGTCGGCATTGCGGATTCGGCCACACGCTGCGGTCAGGGGATGCCCGCGCCCGTATTCTATACTCTCAACCGCCTCGAAAGCCAGAGCCACGCGCCGCCTGCCCGCCGCACGCCCCGAACGCTGCCCGCCGACGGCAAAAAGAGAGGCAAGAGCGAAGACGAACTTGCACGCCCCCACTCTTGCCTCCGGCCTTTTCTACCTTTGTCTTCCCCTACCTGTCGGCGACCTGGCCGCCGCCCTTGAGTTGCTTGAGCAGTTCTTCGACGGCGACTTCGAGTTGGCGGTCGCGCCCGGCAAGGGTGTCCTCGGGCGAGTTGTCAACGAGGATGTCGGGGCGGACGCCCGTGTTCTCCATGTTGGTTTGTTGTTTGTCGGCGAGGTAGACGCCGATGCCGGGCGTGCGCACGGTCGAGCCGTCGATGAGCGTGTAGCTGCCCGTGCCGATGACCGCGCCCGGCGTCGGCGTGCCGATCACTTTGCCTAAGCCCAGTGCGCGGAAGCCCGCCGGGAACATCTCTGCGTTCGAGGCCGAACGCCAGTTTTGCAGCACCACCTTCGGGCCGAAGAAGCCGCCGAAGGGGCGAGTGGTGGCCTCAGTGCCGCGCGGCTGCCACACTTGATACTGGCGTTGGACGAGTATGCCGAGCAACTCCTGTTCGATGTTGCCGCCGCCGTTCCAGCGTTGGTCTATGACCATCGCCTCCTTGTCTCGATACTCGCGCAGTTCCTTCTCGAACTTGCGCAGAGAAGGCTGGTTCATCGCCTGTATGTGGATGTAGCCGACGCGCCCGTTCGAGAGTTTCGTCACCGCGTCGCGCCGCTGCTTGACCCAACGCTCGTAGCGCAGTTGGCCGTAGTTGCCCATTGAGGTGGGTTCGATGCGCGTGCGCCACGCGCCGTCTTCCGCGGCCTTGTTGTTGAAGGTGACGGCGACCTTACGGTTGAGACGATAGTTGAGGTGCCGCCAGTATTCGTCGCCCGCGCGCACGGGTTTGCCGTCGATGGCGATCAGGTAATCGCCGACCGAGACCTTGACCCAGTCCTTGTCTGCCGGGCCGTCTTCGTAGACGTGCGTGACGCGGTAGCGACCCGCCTGCGCGTCCGCTTCGAGTTCGATGCCGAGGTGGCCGGTCTGCGCCGCGCCCGGCTCGCGACCGCCCG
>DATCWB010000188.1:0-9371 GCA_036566625.1 Pyrinomonadaceae bacterium | reverse complement strand
CAAATTTTCTTTCAGGAGAATAAAATGAAGAATTCCCCCCGCTGGCTCCTCTTGCTCAGTTTGGCCGCGATTATGTCCATGCTGGCTTTCGGCTTCATACCGGGCGTCTCGGCCAGTCGCCGTGTTCCGCAGGAAAAACGCGAAACCACCGCGCCCAACTCTGCGCCGCAGAAGGCGGACGATGCAAGCGACCAGCAGAAGACGAAAGCCCCGCGCGGAAAGCGCCCCGATATTTTCGCCAACCCCGACCCGGCACTCGAAAACGATCCCGACTTGCCGAACATCGCGAAGGGCATCATCAACCGCTACGAATACCTGCGCAGGCGCGAAGAATACACCAGCTTCAAGCGCGGCGACTTGCCGGGGCAACCGTTCAGCCCGCTCTGGCGCGGCGAAGCCATCCAGAAGATGAAGCAGCAGGAGTCCTACCTGCGGAGCGCGGCGGCGAGGTTGAAGGGTCAGCCCGGCGGAGCGGGCGATTCGGTGCTGCCGTATATCGCCACCAACGTCTGGACGGAACTAGGCCCCTCGCCGTTGCCCAACGGCCAGACTCAGGACGTGGAAGTTCCCGTCAGCGGGCGCGTCACATGCATCGCCCTCCACCCAACCAATACCGACATCGCCTACGTCGGCACGGCGCAGGGCGGCCTCTACCGGACGCTCAACGGCGGCTACACTTGGACACAACTTTTCAACACGGCGGAATCGCTCGCCATCGGCTCGGTTGCTATCGCCCCGTCCGACACTAACATCGTCTACGTCGGGACGGGCGAGACGAGCGTCGGGGGCGCCAACCAGTTCGCCGGCATCGGCATGTATCGCATCAACAACGCGGAGACCACGGCTGACCTGACCGGCCCGATCAACCCGCTGGTCACGACCGGCGTCGCCGGCACGAGGGCCTTCACCAGCCGCAGCATCAGCAAGATCGTGGTGCACCCGACCGACCCGGCCACGATCTTCGCCTCGACCTCGCAAGGCACCTCGGGCAACCCGAACCAGAACCCGCCGGGCGTCGTGCCCACCTTTGTTTCCCTGCGCGGCGTCTACCGCTCGACAGACGCCACGGCGTCTTCCCCCACGTTCACGAAGCTCACCGTCACCACGGCGGGCAGCGTCGGGGCCGACACCACCGGCAACCGCAACGTCACGGACATGGTGCTCGAACCGGGAACCCCGAACAACCTGCTGGTGGCGGTCGCCAGCGGTTTAATTGGCGCGGGCGAATCGGGAATTTATCGTTCGACCAACGCGCTCGCCGCCGCCCCGACTTTTACGCGCACGCTGGCTTACGACAACGCCGGCAACGGCACGGCGCGCGGCGAACTTGCCATCGTCAAGATCGGCTCGACCGTCACCGTGGCCGCCACCTCGGATGAAAATCAGATCAGGTGCAACAGCAATACCGCTCTCGGCACCGGCCAGTTGAGAATTTCCACCGACGGCGGCGTGTCATGGTCTTTACCGAAGAAGGCGGCCAGCGGCTTTTGCGGCGGCCAGTGCTTCTACAACATGGCGGTCGCCTTCGACCCGACCGACGCCAACATCATTTATCTGGGCGGCCAAACCCGCTCCGGTTGCAACACCAACATGTCCAAGTCCGTCGATGGCGGCACCACGTTCACTTACGCCGACACCGGCTTACACGCAGACAGCCACGCGGTCGTCGTCTCGCCGTCGAACCCGAAGATCGTCTGGACGGGCAACGACGGCGGCATCTTCCGTTCGGCGGATCGCGCCGCCGCCTGGATGAGCTTTAACAACACGGGCTTTAGCGCGACCCAGTTCCAGAGCCTCGCCCTGCACCCGAAGGATCGCTACTTCACGCTCGGCGGCACGCAGGACAACGGCACGGAGTTGCAGGTGCCGGATCAGGACGTGCAAAAGCCGTTCATCTGGACGAACGTGGACTTCGGCGACGGCGGGCAGTCGGCCATTGATCAGACCGCTACCGACACGGAAAACGTGACGATGTATCACACCTATTTCAACCTCACGAACGGGCAGGGCATCGCCAAGGTCAACGCCCGTTCGGAGGCGCGCAAAGGCAACTGGCAACTCTACGGCTGCGGCTTCGGTGGCGCGATCCCGAATGGCTTCGATTGCATAACGACTACCAACATTCTCTTCTATGCGCCCATCGCGCTCGGGCCGGGCGTGACGGAGAACACGCTCTATTACGGCTCGGATTACCTCTACCGCTCGCAGAACCCCAAGACGACAATGACGATGGAGAAGGTCAGCCAGAAACTGACCGACGCCATCAGCAACATCGCCATCTCGCCGCAGGACGACAACGTTCGCCTCGTCGGGCTGCGCAACCGTCAGGTCTTCTACACGACGGCCGGGCTGCCGGCGTTGCTCGAAGCCACGCCCCCCGTCAGCACGGCGAACGGCAACAAGCCCGTAGGCGATGTCGCCATCGACCCGAACAGTAAATTCACGGCTTACGTGACGTACAGCGGCTACGGCCTGCCCGCCGGCCAGCACGTCTACAAGACGACCAACCTCGACGCCGCGATCGTGACGTGGACTGCTTCGGGCACAGGCATCCCCGACGTGCCCGTCAATGCCATCGCCATCGACCCTCAGAACTCGAATAACGTTTACGTCGGCACGGACATCGGCGTCTACGTCTCGACCGACGCCGGGGCGACGTGGAATCCTTACGGCACGGGCTTACCCCGCGTCGCCGTTTTCGACATGGCGATCCAAAACGTGCATCGCATCCTGCGCATCGCCACGCACGGGCGCGGCATGTGGGAGATCGGCCTCGCCCCGGCCAACACGCTCTCCATCAGCGGCACAGTCCGCGACGGCAGCAGCACCCCGGTTTCGGGCGCGAAGGTGCGGCTCAACAACGCGGCGGCCACGGAGATCACGACCGGCCCCGCCGGCACTTACTCATTCACCAATCTGCCCGTCGGCGGCAACTACACGGTGTCCGTGACGAAGGCGGCGACTAGATTCTCGCCCCCCTACCGAACGTTCAACGACATGTCGGCCAGCCAGACGGCCGACTTCACGGGCACGGCTTCCGCCGGCGGTTCGACGCCTGACGCGGGCGGCGTCTTAATCACCGAATTTCGTTCGAGCGGCCCGGCGGGCGCGACCGACGAGTTCGTCGAGTTGTATAACAACAGCGACTCGGCCATCACCGTTCAGGCTTCGGATGCGACCGCCGGTTGGTCGGTCTACGCGCTCGACGCGACCGGCACGACGCCCGTCGAGATCGCCGTGATTCCGAACGGCACGCTCATCCCGGCGCGCGGACATCTGCTGCTCACCGGCGCGGCCTACACCCTCGAAGCCATGGCCGGAGGCGATCTCAACTACAGCGCCGACATGCCCGACAACACGGGCGTGGCTCTGTTCAGGACGACATCGGTCACGCCGTTCAACGGGGCAAACCGGCTCGACGGCATAGCTTTCGGCTCGACCGGCGGCGCGCTCACAAATTCGTACGGCGAGGGAACTTTGCTCTCCGGCGCGAACACAACCGGCATCGAGTACAGCTACGTGCGAAAGGTCGTGGCCGCGAACGGGTTCTTGCTTGATACCAACGACAACGCGAACGACATCCTCTTCGTCTCGACCAATGCTACGGTCGGCTCGACGCTCGGCGCGCCCGGCCCTGAAAACGTTTTCAGTCCCATCGCACGCACGCTCGTCGTCCGCCCGTCGTTCATCGACCCGACGCAGTGCAGCACCTGTGAACCGAATTATGAACGCAACGGCCAGGACGCGGGCGCGGACAAAGCATTCGGCACGCTCACGCTGCGCCGCCGCTTCACCAACAACACGGGGCAGACGGTGACGAGGCTGCGCTTCCGCGTCATCGACATCACGACGCTCAACACGCCGGGCGTTTCCACGGGCAGGGCTGACCTGCGACTGCTGGATTCGACCGATGTCATCCGAACCGTCGGCGGCAATCCAATCGTCATTAAAGGGACACTGGTTGACCAGCCGCCCGCGCAGCCGCTCGGCGGCGGGCAGAATTCGGTCGCCACCGTGGTCTTGCCCGACACCGGGTTGGCCTCGACGGTTGCCGACGTGTGCCCTCCGACCTCGCAATGCTCGGTCGATGTCCAGTTTGTCCTCGGAGTGCAGCAGAACGGCCTCTTCCGCTTCTTCGTTGCCATCGAGTCGTTGCCGTAAGCAAACATACGGGGGGCGGCTCGCGCTGTCTCCCCCGTCCGACACAAACGCCCGCCGGCTCTCTAACGGAGTCGGCGGGCGTTTGCCTTTGCGGGCGTTGATGATGGTTAAATGTAGCGGCGATAGATATGGTTGGCGGATTCGAGGAACAGATCGAGCGTGGCCGGAATCTCTTCCTCGCGCGCCGCGCGATAAATGATGTTCGACATAAATCGAGAGCCTCTTTATTCCGCTCGCGTCGGGGAAGTGCGCGGCCGAGCTTAAAAGATTTTTCGAGCATTTCCCGGTATGATGCGCTATAAATAGATTGTCCCCGCGACGTATCCAATTCACAAATATGGAAACTGCTACGGTCTGTGTTCCGTTTACGTTTGCTCGCAAATCGGTAGACGAGGTGGCGAAATGATGAGACGTGCGACAGTGTGTGTGTGCGTGCTATCGGTAGTCTTGACGCTCGTCGCGGCTGCGGCGCGGGCGCAGCAGGGCAAGAAGTTGACGATTGAGGACGCGCTCGCGTTGCAGGAAGTGGGCGCGCCGCAATGGTCGCCGGACGGCAAGTTGATCGCTTTCACGGTCAGCGAGTGGAACAGGAAAGAGAATCGGCGCGACACGCATATCCACATCATCCCTGTCGCCGCCGGGGCGGGCGGCGCGGCTTACAAACTGACGAACGGCGAGCGCGGCGAGAGTGCGCCGCAGTGGTCGCCGGACAGTCGTCGCATCGCCTTCCTCGCCAACCGCGACGCGCCGCGACCGGACGCGCCCGCCGCGCCGCGCAATCAAATCTGGGTCATCCCCGTCGCGGGCGGCGAGGCCGAGCGCGTGACGGAGGAGGAGGCGGGAGTGGCGCAGTTTCGCTGGTCGCCCGACGGCAAGCGGTTCGCCTACGTGGTGCGCGACACGCCGCAGGACAAGGCCGAGCGCGACAAGCGCAAGAAGGACAAGTTCGACGCCATCGTCGTTGACAGCGGCTTCATCTACTCGCACCTCTGGACGATCAACCTCGACACGAAGGAGAAGCGGCGCGTGACGGAAGGCTCTTTCACCGTCACAGACCCGCAGTGGTCGCCCGACGGCGCGTGGGTGGCGTACACGATGAGCAAAGGCGGCTCGCAGGAGTCGGCCTTCACGGACATCTCCGACGAACGCAACACAGACCTCTATGTCGCTCCGGCGGCGGGCGGCGCGGCGCGCCAACTCACCTCGAACCCCGGCCCCGACTACGCGCCGCGCTTCTCGCCCGACGGCAAGTGGATCGCCTACCTCTCGAACGACGACCCGAACTCGTGGGCGGCCAAAACCGATCTCGTCGTCCGCGCTTCGGACGCAAACGTCGCCGCCGCGCCGCGCAACCTGACGGGCAAGTACGAAGATTCCGTCCACGGCGCGCCGAAGTGGTCGCCCGACGGCGCGGCCTTGTACGCGGCGGGCGCGGAGGGCGTCTATGGTCAGTTGTTGAAAGTCAGGGTCGCGAGCAGCGACGCGCCGCCGCAGCCGGTCTTCCAGAGCAAGGGCGCGTATATGGGCGTTGACCTCTCGCGCGACGGCGGCATGCTCGCCTTCGCCTTCAACGATGCGCGAACACCCAACGACATCTGGGTCGCGTCGAGCGCGGGCAGGGGCGCACGCCGCCTGACGAACTTCAACTCGCACATCAAAGACTTCGCGCTTGTCGCGACGGAGGTAGTGCGCTGGAAAGCCCCGGACGGTTTGGAGATCGAGGGGTTGCTCGTCAAGCCCCTCGGCTACGAACAGGGCAAACGCTACCCGCTCATCTTGCAGATTCATGGCGGGCCCTACGGGCAGTTCACCTACGGCTTCAACACGCGCGCGCAAATCTTCGCCGCCAACGGCTACGCGGTGCTGTTGCCGAACCCGCGCGGCTCGACCGGCTACGGCCACAAGTTCACGACGGCGAACGTGGGCGACTGGGGCGGCAAGGATTATCAAGACCTGTTGACGGGTGTGGACGAACTCGTCAAATCGGGAATGGCCGACCCGGAACGTCTCGGCGTGATGGGCGGTTCATACGGGGGCTTCATGACCTTCTGGGTCATCACGCAGACCAACCGTTTCAAGGCCGCCATCGGCCACGCCGGGATCAGCGATTGGTACAGTTTCCACGGCCAGAGCGACATCCCCGGCCTGATGGAATACGGCTTCGGCGGCACGCCGTGGACGGCGCGCGAAGTTTATGAAAAGTGGTCGCCCGTGCGCTACGCCGATCGCGTCAAGACGCCTTTGCTGATCACGCACGGCGAGCAGGATCGCCGCGTTCCCATCGCGCAGGCCGAACAGTATTATCGCGCCCTGCGCAAGCGCGGCGTCGAAACCGTCTTCGTACGCTACCCGCGCGAAGGGCACGGCATCACCGAACCGAATCACCAGATCGATCTCGTTCGCCGCCAGTTGGAGTGGTTCGATAAGCATTTGAAATCAACGACAACGGCGACGGCGAGCGGCAATTGAAAAGCCCCCGCGGCCACGAACACAGAGCGGCGCGGAGGGTAAGCATTTGAAATTTCAGATTTGAATTTTCGGGTTTTAAATTTCAGATTTGAAATTCTCCTTGACTCCGTCTTCGCTGCGCCGGTCGGCGACGGCGAAACTCAATCTAACCGGACACAAACTTTCCACTTAAATCACATGCTGCTCAACAAAGAATCAAGATACACGTTGACCCGTTCGCTTATTTGCCGCACCGTCGCGGTCTCCTTATTGCTCGCCCTGTCTATCGCCGCCGTTTTCATTCCGGCAAGAGCGCAACAGCCGCAAACGTCCCTGTCGCAAACGCCGCAGACCAAAGATTCCAACCCGCTCAAGCTCTTGCAGTGGCGCAGCATCGGCCCGTTTCGCGGCGGGCGCGTGACGGCTGTGGCGGGCGTCCCGTCGCAGCCGATGGTCTACTACTTCGGCGCGACCGGCGGCGGCGTCTGGAAGACCACGGACGGCGGCGCGAACTGGGAGCCGATTTCTGATAACTCCGTGTTCGGCACGGGTTCGGTGGGCGCAATCGGCATCTGTGAATCCGACCCGAACGTCATCTACGTCGGGATGGGCGAATCGCCCGTGCGCGGCAATGTCTCGCATGGCGACGGCGTCTACAAGTCTATGGACGCGGGGAAGACATGGAAGCGCGTCGGCCTCGAAGACACACGCCAGATCGGGCGCGTGCGCGTGCACCCGCGCAACCCTGACATCGTCTACGTCGCCGCGCTCGGCCACCTCTTCGGGCCGAACGAGCAGCGCGGCGTCTTCCGCTCGAAGGACGGCGGAAAGACGTGGGAGAAGATTCTCTACCGTGGCAACAAGGCGGGCGCGATTGATCTCACGTTCGACCCGTCGAACGCGAACATACTCTACGCGGGCTTCTGGGAAGTGCTGCGCACGCCTTGGAGTTTGGAGAGCGGCGGCGCGGGCGGCGGCCTCTTCAAGTCAACCGACGGCGGCGACACGTGGACGGAGATCACGCGCAATGCAGGACTTCCGCGCGGACTCGTCGGCAAGGTCGGCATCACCGTCTCGCCCGCGAACCCCGAGCGCGTCTGGGCGATTGTCGAGGCGGAAGACGGTGGCGTGTTTCGTTCCGACAACGGCGGCAGGACGTGGACGAAGACGAACGAGCAGCGAAATTTGCGACAGCGCGCCTGGTATTACACGCGCATCTACGCCGACACGCAGAACGCCGACACCGTGTATGTCCTCAACGTCGCGTTCTATAAATCGAACGACGGAGGGCGCACGTTCACGACGATCTCCGTGCCGCACGGTGACAATCACGACCTCTGGATCGCGCCGAACGACGCGCAGCGCATGATCAACTCCAACGACGGCGGCGCGAACGTCTCTTTCAACGGCGGGCGCACGTGGTCGGAGCAAGATCAGGCGACCGCGCAGTTCTACCGCGTCGCGCTCGACAATCAGTTCCCCTACAACATCTACGGCGCGCAGCAGGACAACTCGACCGTGCGCATCGCCTCGCGCACGCACGACCTCGGCATCTCCGAGCGCGATTGGTGGGACGTGGGCGGCGGCGAGTCCGGCTGGATCGCCCCCTCGCCCAAAGATTCCAACATCGTCTTCGCAGGCTCATACGGCGGGCTGCTCACACGCTACGACCACCGCACGGGACAACTCCGCAATATCACCGTCTGGCCCGACAACCCGATGGGCGCGGGCGCGGAGGCGATGAAGTATCGCTTCCAGTGGAATTTCCCCATCCTTTTTTCGCCCCACGACCCGAACACGCTCTACACGGCCGGGAACATTCTTTTCAAATCCACGAACGAAGGCCAGAGTTGGACGGCCATCAGCCCCGACCTCACGCGCAACGACAAAACCAAGCAAGGCCCTTCGGGCGGCCCCATCACGAAAGACAACACGAGCGTAGAGTATTACGACACGATCTTCACGGTCAGCGAGTCGCCCGTCAAAGCGGGCGTCATCTGGGCGGGTTCGGACGACGGCCTCATCCACGTCACGCGAGACGCCGGCGGCAAGTGGGACAACGTGACGCCGAAGGGGATACCCGAATGGATTCAGGTCAACACGATTGACGCCTCGCCGCACGACGCCGCAACCGCCTACGTCGCCGCCACGATGTACAAACTCGACGACTTCCGCCCCTATCTCTACAAGACGAGCGACTACGGGAAGACCTGGAAGAAGATCACAAACGGCATCGCCGACACCGCTTTCACACGCGTCATCCGCGAAGACCCGAACCGGCGCGGGTTGCTCTACGCCGGGACGGAAACGGGCATGTACGTCTCTTTCAACGACGGCGAGAGTTGGCAGTCGCTCCAGCACAACCTGCCCGTCGTGCCCATCACCGATCTGGCCGTCCACAAAGGCGAGCGCGATCTGGTTGCAGCCACGCAGGGGCGTTCGTTCTGGATTCTCGACGACCTCACGGTGCTCCATCAACTGATGGACGCGGGCGCGAACGCGGCGACGCTTGAGACGCGCCTCTTCAAACCCGAAGACCCCTATCGCATGCAGGGCGGCGGCTCGACGCTTCCCGCGACGGCGACCATCGGCAGCAATCCGGCGAACGGCGCGGTCGTCTATTACTATCTGAAGTCGAAGCCGGCGACGGATGTCGTGCTCGAATTCCTCGACGCTTCGGGCAAGACGATTCGCACGTTCACCGCGAAAGCCCCCGCGCCGCAACCCACGCCCGCGCCCGGCAGCGCGGCCGTGCAGACGCC
>DATCWB010000187.1:0-3097 GCA_036566625.1 Pyrinomonadaceae bacterium | reverse complement strand
CGGCGCGCTCAGCAGACGCGGAAGAGTTGCGGCAGGAGACGCGGCGCGTGCGCGAGCGTCTCGAACACGAGCGCGGCGGGGGGGCCGGCGCGGCGCGCGGTGCGATTGACATCAAGTTCGGCGCGGGCGGCATGCTCGATGTGTACTTCGCCGCGCGCTACCTGCAACTCCGGGACGACGTGCGGGACGAAGGCGCGGATCGTTCGACCCGGACGACCCTCGCGCGCCTCCGCGACGCCGGTTCACTGGACGCGGAGACTCATCGCATTCTCACGGACGGTTACGCGCTGCTGCGCACCCTCGACCATCACCTGCGACTCATCGCCGGGCGTTCGTCGCGCCTGCCCTCCGCGCCCGATCATGTTGTTCTCAGAGACCTCGCGCGCTCGGTCGGGCACGCGTCGCCCGCCGCGCTCACGGAAACACTGCGCGCTCGCATGGACGCCATTCGCACGGCATACGACCGCCTCACGACCCGTCAGGAGTAGCGTCGGCCGACTGCCGCGCGATTGATTTTGTGCGGCCGAAGGCGCGCATCTGAGAGGGCTTGAAGCAGGATGCTGGAATCGGCGTCGGCCGTTGAAACCGCGTCCGACCCGGCGAGTGATTTGAGTGTCGCCACCGGGACAAGGTAATATCGTCACCGTCTTTAACATCATCTCGGAAAAACAGAAAGCTGCCTGACAAATGATCCAGAACGGTCGCGCCCGTGCTCTCCGTCTGCTCGCCGCCCTTTTCGTTCTCTCCTTCTTCACCGGCGCGCAGGCGCAACGCGATGATTCGCGCTTCGACTTCTACGCGCGCGGCCCCTACCGCGAGAGCGTGCCGCGCCCGCAAACCGTCACACGCTTCGACGTGGGCGATTTCCACACGAACTACGCGACGATGGAGCGCGTCATCGAACGCATCGCCGCCGCCGCGCCCGACCGCGTGCGCGTGACCGACATCGGCGAGACGAACGAGTACCGCATGATGCATCTGCTCGTCATCTCCGCGCCGGAAAACCTGCAGCGGCTCGATCAGATCAAAGCGAACGTCGCGCGCCTTGCCGACCCGCGCACGACGAACGCGCAGGAGGCCGCGCGCATCGCCCGCGAGATGCCCATCATCTCTTTCATGAGCTACACGATTCACGGCAACGAGTCGGCGTCGTTCGAGGCGATGATGCAGGTCGTCTACCAACTCGCCGCGTCGAACGAGCCGGCGACGCTCGACATCCTGAAAAACTCCGTGGTGCTCATCAACGTCTGCTCGAACCCCGACGGCCACGAGCGTTTCGTCACCTGGTACAACTCCTTCGGCATGGGCAACGCCGACCCGCTGGCGAGCGAGCACCGCGAGCCGTGGTCGATCTGGGGGCGCGCGAATCATTACCGCTTCGATCTCAACCGCGACAACCTCGCCGCCACGCAAATAGAGACGCGAAATCTACAGCGCGCCTACCTCGACTGGAATCCGCAAATCTTCGTGGATCATCACGGCCAGCCCTCGCAGTATTTCTTCCCCCCGGCGGCGCTCCCCGTCAACCCGAATCTGCCGCCAGCGCAGACGGCGCGCTGGCTCACGGAGTTCGGCCGCGCCAACGCCGCGCAGTTCGACGCGCGCAACTGGGATTACTACGTCCGCGACGTGTTCGATCTCTTCGGCCCGTTCTTCTGGGACTCCTGGCCTGCGCTGAACGGCGCGACCGGCATGACTTACGAAACGGACGGCGGCGGCACGAAGGGCTACGCGTGGCGGCGCGACGACGACACCATCGTCACCCTGCGCTCGGCCATCGCCAAGCACTTCATCGCGTCCCTCACGACGCTTGAGACGGCGGCACGCCACCGCGAAGCGCGCCTGAAGGATTTCTACGAGTTCAAACAAAGCGCGCTCGAAGAGGGGCGGCGCGAAGCGATGCGGCGCATCGTCATCGTACCGGGGCGCGACCCGGCGCGGGCGGCCGATCTGGCCGACGTGCTGCTGCGCTCAGGGATCGAAGTGAGCGTGGCGAGCGAATCGTTTCGCTCGGCGAGCGCGCGCGCGCACACGAGCGGCGCGGCGTCGGGCGCAACGTCCGGCGCGGCGCGCACGTTTCCCGCAGGCTCATACGTCGTCGAACTGGCGCAGCCGCAGAAGCGTCTCGCCAAAGCCCTGCTCGAACCCGACACGGAACTCGACCCCGCCTTCGTGCGCGATCAACTCGCACGCTTCGCGCGCAACCAGCGGCGCGGGGGCAACGCGGCGAAAGAGGAGTATGGCTTTTACGACGTGACGGCGTGGTCGCTGCCGCTCGTCTTCGGCGTGGAAGCCTACTGGACGGGCGACGCTCCGGCGGTCGCCTCCGTTCAACTACGCCCCGCGCCGCCCACGGCCGAGACGACGGGCGATGCCCTGCGCGCCTCGGGCGAGCGTCTGCTCTCGCGTCGCCTCGGCGTGACGGGGCGCGCTTCGGTCGCCTACATCATCCCTTACGAGACGAACGGCGCGGCCTCGCTCGCCTACCGTCTGCTGCGCGATAACTACAAGCTCGCCGTCGCCACCCGCACCCTGAACGCGGGCGGGCGCGATTGGCCGCGCGGCACAATCGTCGTGCGCGTCTCGCGCAACCCCGACACCCTGCATGATGCGATAGCGCGGCTCGCGCGCGAGTCGGGCGTCGAAGTGACGGCCGTCAATTCCGGCTTTATCGAGACGGGCGACACCAGCATCGGCTCGGAGAACGTCGTTTCGTTGAAGCGACCGCGCATCATCGTCGTTGCCGACGACCCCGTGAGCCAGACGGGTTACGGCGCGATGTGGTGGACGTTCGAGCGTTACGGCGTGGACTTCACGCCGATGACCATCGCAAATCTCAGGCGCGCGAACCTCGACCAGTACAACGTGATCATCATGCCCGACGGCTCGGCGGGCGGCTACCTGAGCGCGCTCGGGGCGTCGGGCGTCTCGACGCTGCGCGCGTGGGTGCAGCGCGGCGGCACGCTCGTCTGCGTCAAAGGCGCGGCGGTCTTCGCAGCCTTGAAGGATGTGAACTTAACCTCCTCGCGCCTCGTCGGCAGCGACGACGACGAGCAGCGCGATCAAAAAACGCCCGACGACAACGAAGCGAAAGCGA
>DATCWB010000186.1:0-44533 GCA_036566625.1 Pyrinomonadaceae bacterium | reverse complement strand
GGAGGCCGTCACGGCGGTGGAAGGGCGCCGCGAGGAGATCACGGAGCTGCTCAAGCTCCCCTTCGATTTCATCTTCTTCACCGGCAGCACCAGCACGGGGAAGGTCATCGCGCGGGCCGCCGCCGAGAACCTGACGCCGGTTCTGCTCGAACTCGGCGGGCAGAACCCCACGCTGGTCGACGAGACCGCCAACATCCCGGACGCCGCCCGGAAAGTCGCGTGGGGCGCAACCGCCTGGGGCGGGCAGTGGTGCACGTCGCCCGGCTACGCCTACGTGCACGAGTCGGTGGCCGAAGCCTTCGTGGCGGAGGCGAAGGCGGCGCTGGTCGAATTTTACGGCGAGGAGCCGAAGTCCAACCCGGACTATTCGCGCATCGTTAGCGCGCGCGAGGTCTCGCGGCTCGCGGCCCTCATCGACCCGGCGAAGGTGGTCGTCGGTGGTCAGTCCGACCCCGAAGCCCGCTACGTCGACCCGACCATCCTCTACCCTGTGAGCTGGGACGACCCCGTCATGAAGGCCGAGGTCTTCGGGCCGATCCTGCCCGTCCTGACCTACCGAACGCTCGACGAGGCGCTCGGCCGAATCTCCGACGCCCCGCGACCGCTGGCGGCCTTTATCTTCAGCCGCAACCAGAGCGCGATTGATCGCTTCGTCGGCGAGCTGTCCTTCGGCGGCGGAGCGGTCAACCAGGTCAACGTCAACGTCTACGTGGAGAGCATGCCGTTCGGCGGGGTCGGGCCGTCGGGCATCGGGCACTATTACGGGAAGTACGGCTTCGACATGCTGACGCACGCCAAGTCGGTGCTCGTCTCGCCGCCCGACGCGGCGATAGAGCACCTTTTCCCGCCCTTCACTCCGGAGAAAAATGCCGAGCTGAAGACGTGGTTCGAGTACTGAGATTGATGCTTTGAAATTGCGGGACACGGCGACGGCGGCGCCACGCAGGGCGTGCGTAGGCCGCCGGGATGGATGTTATGAGTGCCCCGGGTAAGGCTGCCGCGGACAAGGGCAGTTCGGCCGCGCTCGTCATCACCCACACGGTCAGACGAGGCGGCAGGCGGCGGTACGAGCAGTGGGCGAGGGAGATCCTGAGCGCCGTCAGCAGCCACCCCGGTTGCCGTGGGTCGGGAGGTACTGCTCCCGACCCACGGCAACCGCGAGTTCACGACCGTGAGGGGTGCTTCATGCCTGCAAACTGGAAGAACTCCCGCAGGGCACGGCCGTAGGCGCGTCGCGGATCGAACCGTCAAAGGTTATTCGTAAAAGTATAAAAACAGGCCGTAGAGCTTTCGATCCTCTGGGGGTAAAACGTCGCCAGCAGAGAGTTGGTCTCAACAATTTTCGAGAAGGTGGACTTTAGCGGGTGGTGTGGCAAAGATTATTTTGAGGCTACACGGGGCTTAAAGTCTGGGACACAGAGGGACGCGTGCTCACCGCCGGTTTCGTGCCGTCCGACACCCGAAACGCGACGCACGTCACCCTCTCGGTGGACGAGCGCGGGGCGAGCTACCCCATCACCATAGAACCCCCTCGCATAGCAGGCGTACCTCAAGCCTAACCCGCCCGCCGTTCAGGTTGTTGACCAGTTCGGCTACCCGGTGGCCGTCTCCGTGGACACAGTCGGCATCGACGCTCGCTATTACATTTTCACCTGAGAGCGTGTTCCGTGTTGCCGCATAGGCTGCGGCTTGTCGCCGGACGGCGGCTACTTTTTCATCTTCTCTTGTAGGTATTTAACAGCCCCGTCGAGAACTTCATCGCGTCCGGAGGCGACCCCGCGAACGGTAGGCGCGACTCTGACCGAGGGTTGTATCCCGACCCGTTGCAGTTGTCGCCCGTCGGCGTGGCGCACGTTGTGGCCGGTGAAGGCGATGGGCAAATTTCCCGGCAAGACCATAAAAGTCACGTCGCCGTTTGCGCCCATCGTCGGCGTCCCGATAAAAGTCACGTCGGTCGCCGCCTCGAAAAACATGCAGGTGTGTTCGGCCTGGCTGATGGCATCCTCGTTGATCAGCATCACGACTTTGCCCTTGTAAGCGTCGCCTTCTCTTGCGGGCAATTTTTGCGTGAAAGAGTAGTTCACGCTCCCCGCCAGGTCCGTGTCACTCAAACCCGCCGCCTCCAACAGCGGGCGCGAAAAGAGCGCGGCGACAGGCGTCGTCTTTTCCGTCAGACGCGGCGCAATCGCCCATGCCGTGCCGTTCGGGTAGCCGCGCATGTCGAAAATAACGGCGGGCGTCCCCTTGATCGTCTCAAACATTTGATCAACTTCGCCGACCTGCAAACGCGCCAGATCAACGTAGCCGTAGCCGCTCGGCAACACTTGAACGACGGGCGTCGAACGTTGCCTCGCGGTGAATAGTTTGCGGTCGGCCATAGGGAGCGAGCGCGCGAGTTCGACTTCACGGATTGCCCCGTCCGCGCCCCTCACGCGCAGTTTCGCCACGCTGTCCTTCTGCCCGCGCAGCAGACCTGCGTGAACGCTTCTCTCCAAAGCCTGCGGCGTTGACGCGGCGATGAAACGGGACAAAAACTCGCGCCGCCGTTCGACAGGTTCGCCGTCAACGGTCAAGATCACGTCGCCGATTTTAACCGGCACCTTGTCATCCAAAACGTGTGTGACGACCGTGTGGTCTTCGACGTAGCGCAGTAAAATCGGCGGCAGGAACGTGCCCAGTTTTTGGGCGGAAGCGTCGGCGTTTTGCACCCCGCCGTGCGAGTCGCGTATCTCCGCCACCATTTCGCGGACGGTCAGTTGGTAGTCCGCCGCGTCCTTGTTGGCCTCGAATTTGGGGATGAAGCGCGGCAGCACCGTCTCCCATGAATCGCCGATTAAATCTTTATACGGGAAAAAATAGTTGATGACGTTCCAGAAGCGGAACAACGCGAGCAGCCGGTATTGCGTGCCGGGAAAATTCATTTCCGCGTAAGTCTTATCTCTCAGGCTGACCTGCGTCGTGGGATTCGCGGAGGCTCGGGGTCGCGTCTGACCGACTTTGTTCTGCTGCGCGGCTTGCAACGCTTCACGCATCGGCGCATCTTCGCCCGCGATCTTCGGCACGACCGCGTCGGCCTGAAAACCGACGGAGCCGTCCGGGTTAACAGGTTCGGACGTTCGTATGCGCACTTTCACTCCGCCCGGCAGTTGCAACGTATAAGTACCGACGCCCGGCGCATCCTCCTGCGCGCGCTCGCCTTCCTGTATGACGAAAGCGCGACCCGCCGACTGCAAACCGCTCAACACGCCGGTCGCCTCCGGCGAATTCTCGTTGACGATAAAAACTATCGGCGTCTTCGCTTTGTTTTGCCCGGCGATGGCTTGCGGCGCGACGTTGACGAAAGCCGAATAATAAAACCCCGCGCCGCCGCCGATCTGCGTGGCGTAACCGTTATGAATCCGGTAGCGCGTCGAGCCGAGCGTGACGTTCGCGTCGAGCATCTGCGGCAGAATCTGTTGCAGCAGACCGCTGAAGAAGTATGAGGTGGAGTCGTCCGCTTGAGCCGCGTCCCGCGCATCTATGACGACTGCTTTGGCGGTCGGAATGTCTTCGCCGATTTTGCCGAGCAAGCGTCTGAACGCGATGTTGTCTTGCGCGCCGGTTCTGGCCGCCCGCGCCGCGTCAATCAGCAGCACGCCGTTCTCCGTCCGCACTGGCTCTCTCGTGGAACCCGGCGATTGATTCGGCGGCGCGGCTTTAGCGTCAGTTTTGATTTCCGCGCGGGTGCTCTTGTCGCCGAGCACGGCGAGCATCTGATTTAAAGCCGCCTGATACTCCTGTGGCGTTGTGGCGGCTTCGACTTTCGGAATCGTCTCGACTAACGCCTTATCCCAATCAATATCTCGATAGGCCAGGAAGGGATGAAAGTATTTCACCGCGCCCCAAACTTTCGCCAACCCGACCAGCCTCGCCACGCGCGCCTCGTCCGCGGGCAAGCGAGTCAACGCCCGGCTTGACGGTTGCGCCCGCGCGCTCAGGCAGAGCGTCAGGAGCAGAGCCGTTACCCAGAGGCGATTCGCTAAAAATCTTCGAGCATTCATTTTCCCACCTCGCGATCCAAGCCCCGAATTAACCGGCGGGCAATAGTGATAGATGACGACATTCAAGCTCATCGAGAGTCCGGTCGAATGAGTTGTTAGATTCGCCCTGACGTTAAACTAAAAGGCGACTCAGTAATCAGCGCGAAGAAGATATGCCCCGTAGCCGACTACCTCCCTCGCGGTCGAATATACATCCCTCAACTCGAAGAATTGCGCGTGCGCGGAAAAGACCGGCACGACACCCGAACGCTTCAACGCTAACCTCATGCGCGGGACATGGAAATACTGTGTGACGACCATCGCACTCTGCCACCCGTTTTCTCTCATCATACGGGAGGCATTCCTCGCCGTCAGGTATGTCGTAAGCCCGCTGCTATCAACGTGGATGCTGGCCTCGGGCACACCGTTCCCGACCAGATACCGTTTCATCACCTCCGCTTCATCGAACCCCTCGCTGCCCACCCCGCCGCTGACGATCACGTCGGGGAACAGCCCCTGCCGGTAAAGGGCGACGGTTTGGTCGAGCCGTGCGCGGAGTCTCGCCGAAGGGCGTCCGTCTTTTTCGACCGTGTTACCGGGGACGATAGCCACGTCGGCTGCATGGATGTCGTCGGTCAGCCCATCGGCCACGATCAACGTCGCCGCCAGCGTAAAAGTAAGCATGATTGGCAAGGCCGCGAGGAGCAGAACCCGCTTAGTTCTCTTTCGCCACATATGCTGCATACATAGGAGCATCCAACGACCGAATTAACCGGCGCGGGAGACGACGCGAGTGGCGTCTGCGACCGGCCGCTCGCCGGTTTGCCGCGCATTATATACGGGCAGCGCATGCGTGCAAGGGGCATGTCACGGGATGCCACTAAAAATCAAACTCATTACGTCAGTGACTCGATCCGTCGCCCCTCGTCGCCGGGGTTGTTGACAAGCAGGCTCACCCGGCGGGCTTCCATCTCACCGAGGAACAAGCTCGGAGCAACGGCGTCACCGCCCCTCTCCCAACGGTTTCGCAGACCCTTGAGCGGGATCAGATTAACTTGGCAGCCCGCCGACCAGACCCGCCCCATTCCGCACACGCACCGTTTTCTATTGACACGCGCGCGGGCAAGGGATAATGTCCGCCACGTTGGCTCAGACCGTCTCCCCGACCGTACCGTCGAATGCGACCGTCGGCGTCTGACCCTCGCGCGTGTATCCGCGGCACGGGTCGGCACGGGTCAAGCCCCACCGGCCGCCCACCCACCAAACAGGTCTCGTCATGACACTACACTTCGCGCCCGCATCGAACGATATGGCCGGCAGGCGTCGGCCGGTTAAGTTCACACTATTTTTTCTGCTTCTGTCCCTCGCGCTCGTCGCGCCCGCTCATGCCGCTGCGCAATCCAGCAAGCGTCAGCGAGTCGCATCCGCAGGCGCAAGTGACGCGGCGACCCGCAACGGTGTCGGGCGTCGCCGCCGTATGCGGCGGAGAGCGCCGTCACAGACGGACTCGCTAATCCCCACGCCGAGCCGCGCCGAGGGCGTGGGCGAAGATGTCGATGGCCGGCAGGGCTGGTTCCGCTCGAAGCGTGCCTACCCATTCGGCGAGATACCTGCGGGGGCACGGCGCAGGGCCTGGGCAGCGCGACCTAAGTCCGCGCTGGCGGCAACAAAATCGGGACGCGCTCAGACGCAACTGGTCTGGACGCCCATCGGCCCGGCCCCGACCCTCCCGCCCCCGACGCCTTTGAACTGGGGCGGGACGAGCGGGCGTATCAACGCCGTCGCCGTGTCGCCCGCGAACCGGCAGGTCATCCTCGTCGGCGGTTCGACGGGCGGCATCTGGCGCTCGGCCGATGGCGGCGCGACGTTCGCCCCCGTCAGCGACGATCAGGTTGACCTGGCCGTCGGGTGGATCGCCTTCGCGCCGAGCGACCCGACGGTCGTCTACGCCGGCATGGGCGACATGGACTACTCCTACCTCGGCTCCGGCGTTCTCAAGTCCACGAACGCCGGGCAGACGTGGACGCGGGTCAGCAACGCGACGCTCCCCGAAGGGATCGTCGCGCGCCTGGAAGTCGATCCGGCGAACCCCGACCGCGTCTACCTCGCACAACACATCACGATAGATCGCGCCACCAACGCGCAGGCGGCGAGCGGCGTCTTCATCTCGACGGACGGCGGCATCAACTGGACGAAGAAACTCTCGGGGCAGGCGCGCGACGTGGTCATCCACCCGGCCGACCGGCAGACCATCTACGCGTGCTTCGCCTTGCGCTCCTCGACGGGCGGGCAGCCCGGCTCCGCCGTCGGGCTTTACCGCTCGACCGACAGCGGCCACACCTGGGCGAGCATCCCCGTTAACATGAACGGGTTGAACGGCTCCTTATGGGACTTCCGCGTTGCGCTCTCGCCGTCGGAGCCGCAGCGGATGTACGTCCTCTACGGCACGATCTTCCAGGGCGAGCGGCGCATGGCCGTGAGCCGCGACGCCGGCGCGACGTGGCAGTATCGCAACCTCGCGTCGGTGGACATGACGCAGTTCGGCTTCAACACCTACCTCGCCGTCGATCCTACAAACGCCGACACCGTCTACCTCGGATCGCGCGATCTGTGGAAGAGCACCGACGGCGGCGCATCGTTCACAAATCTCACGAACAACTTCGTCTCGAACGGCAGAGGCGGCTGGACTTACCAGCCGAGCAGATCATCAATCCACCCGGATCAGCACGCCTTCGCCTTCGAGCCGGGCAATTCGTCGGTCGCCTACCTCGCCAACGACGGCGGCCTGTGGAAGTCCTCGGACGGCGGCGCGGCCGTGCAGTCGCTCAACCGCACGCTCTCGCTCGTGCAGTTCAACAGCCTCGCCACACACCCGACCGACCCGGCAGAGACAATCGGCGGCACGCAGGACAACGGCACGCAGCGCCGACTCAAAGACTCCACGGGCGCGCCCGGACTCGGCTGGATAGAGATCAGCGGCGCAGACGGCGGAGCCACCTTCTACAACCCGCTCAACCCCCTCGTCCTCTACGGCTCTTACTACGCCGGATGGCTCATCCGCTTCAAGGTCACGCCGAGCTACATCCTCTACGAGAAGCAGATCGGTTCATCCACCATCTTCGGCGAGAGCGACATTAACCGGCGCATAGCCTTCTACCCGCCATTCACGGGCAACGGCGTCAACCAGCGCATCTACTTCGGCTCGTGGCGTCTCTTCATCAGCGACAACCTCGGCGATACGTGGACTGCGCCCGGCGACACAACCGATCTGACTAAGGGCGAGCGCGACGTGCTGAGCACAATCGCCGTCGCCCGTTCCAACACGAACGTCATCTACACCGGCTCGGCGCACGGGCGTGCGATGATTAGCGCGGACGGCGGCGCAAGTTGGCGCGACATCACGGCGGGGCTGCCGAACCGCTTCATAGAGAACATCGTGGTCGATCCCGCGAACCCCTCGCTCGCATACCTTTCGGTCTCCGGCTACGGCACGGGGCACGTCTTCAAGACCGCTGACGCGGGCGATAATTGGGTGGACATCTCCGGCAACCTGCCGAACGTTCCCGTGTCCGCGCTTTTCATCGACCCCCTCGACACGCAGACTCTCTACGCCGGCACGGACATCGGCGTTTTCCGCTCGACCTCCGGCGGCGCGGGTTGGGAGTCGTTCAACACGGGGTTGCCGCCCGTGATGGTCACAGCCTTTGCCGCGCTGCCCGGCGGACGCATTCAGGTGGCGACCTACGGGCGCGGAGCCTACGAGTTGACGGCGCGCGAGGTCGCGCCCTCCTTCATCGCTTTCACCGCGTCGAGCTACGAGGCCTCGGAAGGCGGGGGGCGCGCCGTCGTCGGCGTCATGCGCACGGGCGACACTTCGACGGCGGCGTCGGTGGATTTCTCGACCACGGACGATCCGGCCGACGTGCGCTGCGATGACACGGTCGGCAACCGCAGTGCGGCCTACGCTCGCTGCGACTACGCCACTTCGATCCAGACCCTCTACTGGGCTGCCGGCGACTCGCAGCCGCAGACGGTCGTCGTCCCGCTCATCGACGATGCACACATCGAGGGTGCGGAGACGCTGCGCCTTCGCTTGTCGAATCCGCGCGGCGCGACGCTCGGGGTCGCCGACGCCGCGACGCTCGTCGTCAAAGATAATGATACCCAGCCCTCCGCCAACCCCGTCTCGCAGACGCCCTTCTTCGTGCGGATGCAATACCTCGACTTCCTCTCCAGAGAGCCGGAGGCGGGTGAGCCGTGGTCGAACATTTTGAATAACTGTTCGGACGTGAACAACAACCCTCTGTGCGACCGCATCACGGTCTCGCAATCCTTCTTCGGCTCGCCCGAGTTCAGGTTGAAGGGCTTCTACGTGTTCAACTTCTACCGCGTGGCCTTCAACCGCAGACCCGCCTACGAGGAGATCATCCCCGACATGCGCTCGGTGACCGGCGCAACCGGGCAGGAGGTCTATGCGAACCGCGCGGCCTTCGCCCGGAGTTTCGCCGCGCGGCCTGAGTTTGCTGCGCTCTACAATGCGCTCTCGGACACGGCCTTCGTCAACACCTTGCTGGATCGCTACGCCTTGCAGCAGATCACCACGCCCGACCCGCAGAACCCGGATGGCGGCGCGAAGGTGACGCTCGCGCGCGCCGAGTTGGTCGGCCGTCTGTCGGCGGCTGGGGCGCAGGCGTTGACGCGTGCCCAGGTGCTGCGGGCGATAGTCGAGTCGGACGAGGTGTCCGGGTCGGAGTACAACCGGGCGTTCGTAGCCATGCAGTACTACGGTTACCTGCGCCGCACGCCGGAGGAGGAGGGCTATCAGGCATGGCTCAAAGTGATTAACGAAGACCCGCAAAACGTCCGGCTGATGGTCAACGGCTTCATGAACTCGAACGAGTACCGCCTGCGCTTCGGCCAGTAGTTACGAGAGCGAACGAGAGACTTTAAGCCGCGCCGGCGGTTTTCGATCTGTCCTTCAAAGGAGCACGCCAACATGTTGAGTCGCCTGTCGAGAGTTGTGCTGTTTATGCTGCTGCCGGTAACAGCGTTCGCGCAGGAAGGCATTCCTTTCTTCACCACGGATTTCCCGCCCGAAGAATTTGCGCAGCGACGCGCAAAAGTTTATGAAGGGATCGGCGGCGGAAAGATCGCCGTCGTGCAGGGCGCGCCAAGCCCCGCCGGGTTTACGCGTTTCCGGCAGTCGAATGAATTTTATTACCTGTGTGGAGTCGAATCCCCGCACGCCTACCTGCTGCTGGACGCAACGCAGCGCAGGGCGTCGCTCTATGTGCCGCACCGCAACGAGGGGCGTGAGAGCGTCGAAGGTAAAGTTCTCTCCGTCGAAGACGCAGAGATGATCAAGCGGCTGTCGGGCGTGGACGCCGTGTATGGCTCGGAACTGCTCGCCGAGCACCTGTCGCGCTACGCCCGCACGGGACAGGCGCGAACGCTCCTGACGCCTTACAGCCCGGCGGAAGGGCTTGCGACGAGCCGCGACGGAGCCATGCGCGCCGTCGCCGACGTGGCCTCAGACCCCTGGGACGGCAGCCCTTCGCGCGAGGGGCGTTTCGTCGAGATGCTGCGCACGCGCTTCCCACAGTTTGAAATTCAAGACCTGTCGCCCATGCTCGATAAGCTGCGACTCATCAAGAGCCCGCGCGAGATCGCACTCATTGGCAAGGCGACGCGGCTCTCGTCGCTGGCGCTTTTGGAAGCGATGCGCTCGACCGCGCCCGGTATCTCCGAATATGAATTGGATGCCGTCGCCAAGTACGTCTACTATCGGAACGGGGCGCAGGGCGACGCTTATTACTCTCTCGTCGCAAGCGGAACGAACGCGTGGTATCCGCATTACAATTCGGGTAAGCGGAAGATGCAGGACGGCGACTTCCTGTTAATGGACTACGCTCCCGACGTTGGCTACTACATGAGCGACGTGACGCGCATGTGGCCGGTCAACGGGAAATTCAATGCGTGGCAACGTGAACTCTACGGCTTTTATCTGGAGTGTTATCAGGCCATCTTAAAGCACATCAGGCCGGGCGCGACGGCCGGTGTGATTAAACAGGAAGCGGCGAAGGATATGGAGCAGACGCTCGCTCGCTCGCGCTTTTCCAAACCCGCCTATGAGCGCGCCGCCCGCGAGTTCGTGGAGAGTTACCGGAGGTCGGCGGCGAATCCGCGCACGTCGCTCGGCCACTGGGTCGGGATGGCGACGCACGATGTAGGACAGGACAACGGGCCGCTGCGCGCCGGGATGGTTTTCACCATCGAGCCCGCGTTGCGCGTCCCGGAGGAGAAGATTTATATCCGCCTCGAAGATGTCATCGTGATCACGGACAAGGGCGCGGATATTCTGACCGACTGGCTGCCGATGGACATTCCGGCCATCGAAAAAACAATGAGCGAAGAAGGGCTGTTGCAGCGTTATCCACGTGACCGGCAATAGAGCAGGCAACGCTTGCTTCCGTGCGTGGCCGGATGTATTGCAGTCGGGGGACGCGCGCACGATGGTGGACGGGTTCCTCAACTCCGTGGAGGACAAGCTTCTGCTTCGGCCAGTCGTAAGAGGCAATACGTTGAGAGGCTGCTCGCGGTGCGGGCAGCCTCTTTAGTTATTGGCCGTGGGTCTGTTGATACGTTATCTCTCAACTCGTCTCGGCGGGGTGAATACGCCCGGCGACCTTTTATCATTGAAAATAATCTGAATACTGGCGTCGTCCGGCCAACCGTCGTATTATTGCTCCGTTACATCATATCCACCCGGTAGGCTCGCAATGTCTGCTCCCGATGCATCCAGCACAAGTGTTTTTCACTATGAAGCATACCCCTAACGTCTCGGTTGTTCTATCGCTCGTCCTTTTTTTCGCCTGCGCCTGCCCACTCGCCGTCCCGCTACGTGCTCAGGAACGGGTACGCCTGGCCGCCTCGGCCTCTGCGCGCGATAACTTCGCAACGCCACATGGCGCGACGACCCCGCCGCCCATCGCGCGTCCGCGCAAGCGGCTCGTGCCGGTGCGCGTCAGCGACACGGCCGAAGGCTCGCGCGTACTGGTCGCCTCGGACGCCTCGCTCGACGGCTATTCGTCATATTTTGACGGCGGACACTTCTACGTACTGATCCCGAAGGCTGACGTTGCGGCGACCCTGCCCGATGAATTCAAGGGACGTGGGTTCGCCTCCGCACGTCTCGATCAGAGCGGTGGCGATGCATTGCTATCCTTTGAGTTGCAGCCGGGCACGACGCCGCGCCTCAGTCAGAAGTTCAACCGCCTCGAAATCAATTTCACGGCTCAGGACGCGTCGAGGCAGACTCCCGCCCCTGCCACAGCGCAGGCCGACGAGCAGGCGCAACTCCAACAACTGCTCAAACGGGTTGAGGAACTGGAAGGGCAGGTCAGGGAACTGAGGGCCAACGCTGTGGCCGCCCACGGCCAACCGTCGCCCGCCGCGCCTGCGACCACGGAGACAGCGCCCGCCACCCCGCAAGAGGAAGAAGTGCAAGCGGCTATCACCGGGCAGGATCATGAATCTCACACATCCGGCCCCCGCCTCCAGATTCAGGGCTTCGCCGACGTGAACTTTCGCGCCAGCAACGGGCGCGGCATGACGAACGCTTTCAGCCTGGGACAACTCGATTTATTCATCACCTCGCAACTGTCCGAAAAGTTCAGCGTCGTCAGCGAACTGATCCTGGAGGCGAAACGCGACAATTCGTTCGAGTTCGAGATTCACCGCCTGCTCTTGCGCTATGCGATGAACGACTATTTGAACCTGAGCGCCGGGCGTTATCACAGCGGCATTGGCTATTACAACACCGCGTTTCATCACGGCTCTTATTTCGCCACCGCCGCCAATCGCCCTTTTCTCTTCGCCTTTGAAGGTCAGGGCGGCGTGCTGCCGCTGCACAATGTCGGCGTGTCGGCGACAGGGCGCATCCCCTCCGGCTCGCTCGGCCTGCGCTATATAGCCGAGGTCGGAAACGGTCGCAGCGCGCGCTCCGCGAGCGACCGCACGGTGCAAACCGCGTTCGATGAGAACAACGGCAAGTCGTATAACCTCGGTCTCAACGCGCGCCCCGACTGGCTGCCAGGGCTGCAAGCCGGATTCTCCTTCTACCACGACCGTCTGACGCCGACCGCCGCGCCAAACGTCGATCAGCGAATCATGGCCGGGCACGTCGTCTATCAAAGCCCGCGCTACGAATGGCTGAATGAGGCCGTGTTCATCCGGCACAAGCCGGAAGGCGCGGGCGGCGTCGCAACCTACACGCCCGGCTTCTACACGCAGTTCGCACGTCGCATCGGTAAAGCGCAGCCTTATGTTCGCTACCAGTATTTGAATGCGTCGGCGCGCGATCTTCTCTTGCGCGACATCGGGCGACGCAACGGGCCTTCGTTCGGATTGCGATACGACTTGACGAACTATGCGGCCTTCAAAAGCCAGTATGATCGCACGGAGCGACGCGGCCTGAGCGCGCTCGACGAACTTATCCTGCAACTTGCGTTTACTTTTTAAGGGGAAGCGTACATGAGGTTCAGAGTCTTTGGGCTGGCCGCCGTTCTGACGTTACTGCTGGCGTCGAGCGGGGCGGCCGTATGGTCTGAGGCGGCCGGTGGCGAGGCGGCGCGCGCGCACGCCTCCGCGCCTTCGCACGCCTCGCTGCAATCGGGCGACGTGGCGATCATCGTTAATCCGAAAAACCCTTTGCGCGACATATCGTTCGATGTCCTGCGCAAGTATTTCAAGGCCGAGCGCGGCCGGTGGCCGAACGGCACGAAGGTCGTCATCGCCATGCGCCAGCCTCCCGGACAGTCGGAGCGCGGCGCGGTCTTGCGTTCCATCTACGGGTGGGACGAAAACTATTATCAAAAATATTTCCGTCAGGGACAATTTAACGAGTCCATCCAGCAGGTGCCCAAAGAATTAAACACGACTTATGCCATGATCCAGTATGTGCATTACACGCCCGGCGCTATCGGTTACGTGCGCCGGGATCAGGTGGACACTTCAAAGGTGAACGTGCTCAGCGTGGATGGACGGCAGCCCGGCGAATCCGGCTATCGCATCAGGTAAGTTCTCGGGCGGCGGCTGTCACGCGCCGCGATAGGTTGAGTTAATGAATCGAGTCCTGCACAGGTACAGATTCACTCTGGTGTTCCTGCTGATCGGCATCGTGGTCGCCGGCGTCGGGTGGTACGTCGTGAGCGACCTCCTGCGCGCGAAGCGGCAGGTGCAGCAGATGTACACCGGCACGGTGCAGGGCATTGATCTGATCGGCGACCTGCTCTACTCGACGCAGGAGACTCGCCGCACCATGCTCTACGCCCTGACGACCGACGACCCCAACCTGCAAATCGTGTATGCGGATCAGTCCCACGAAGCCGGGGAAAGCATCGCCCAACTGGTTACGGCGGAGCGGCAGTATGCGAAGTCGCAGGAGTTGAACAATGCTATTGACACGTTCGAGCGCGACTGGGCCGACTATCTCAAAAATCGTGATGAAGTCATCGGGCTGATCCTTCAGGGCAGCATCAAAGAGGCGGCCGAGTCTGATCAAAAGAACGGCATCCCGGCCTTCAACAAGGTGCGCGACGACCTGCTCAGGATCGAACAACTTTACAAGGCCGACGCCGAAAATCAGCTCGACTCCGTCAACCGCTCCTTCGACAACACGCTCTACAAACTCGTCACCATCCTCTTCGTCACGCTCCTGCTGGCCGTCGTTGTGATCAGGACGATCCAGCGCGGGCGGATGCTGCGCGCCATGAAGCGCGCCAACGATGAACTGTCAGACGCTCTCCGGCAATTGCAGGAGACGCAAGCCGAGTTGCAACTGGCGAAGGAGGAAGCCGAGGCCGCCAATCAGGCCAAGAGCACCTTCCTCGCCAACATGTCGCACGAGTTGCGCACGCCCTTAAACGCCATCATCGGCTACAGCGAAATGCTGCAAGAGGAAGCGTCCGACACGGGGCAGGACGAGTTCGTCCCCGATCTCCAAAAGATTCAGACCGCCGGGCGGCACTTGCTCGCACTCATCAACGATATTCTCGACCTCTCGAAGATCGAAGCGGGCAAAATAGAACTCTACCTCGAATCATTCGACCTCTCCGCGCTGGTCGGCGAAATGGAATCGACCATCAAGCCGCTCGCCGCCAAGAACGGGAACGCGCTCGTCGTCCGTGCCGACCCCGAACTCGGCACGATGCACGCCGACCTGACCAAAGTCCGCCAGTCGCTCCTGAACCTGCTCTCGAACGCCTGCAAGTTCACGAAGGCGGGAACCGTCACGCTCGAAGTCGTGCGGGGCGAGGCGGACGGGCGCGAGTGGATCAATTTCAGCGTCAAAGATTCCGGCATCGGCATTACGAAAGAGCAGATGAACAAGCTCTTCCAGCCCTTCTCGCAGGCCGACGCCTCGACCACGCGCGAGTTCGGCGGCACGGGACTCGGTCTCGTCATCACGAAAAAGTTTTGCGAGATGATGGGCGGCACGATGGGCGTCAGCAGCGTGCGCGGCGAAGGTTCGACGTTCGCCATCAAGCTGCCTGCCGACGTGCGGAACGATTCGCCGGAGACTACAACGCCCGCGCCCGGCGGCGAAGCCCGCGCCGAACTCCTCGATGGTGATGCCGGTACGGTGCTCGTCGTGGACGATGACCCGGTGGCGCGCGACTTGTTGCAGCGCGCTCTCAGCAAGGCCGGTTTCAGGGTCGAATGCGCGACCGACGGCGAAGAGGCGTTGCAACTCGCGCGCACGCTTCGTCCCGAAGCAATCACGCTCGACGTGATGATGCCGGGCGTGGACGGCTGGGCGACGCTGGCCGCCCTGAAGGCCGACCCCGCACTGGCCGACATCCCCGTCATCATGCTCACCATCGTGGACGATAAGAACAAAGGCTACGCGCTGGGCGCGGCCGACTACATGACGAAGCCCTTCGACCGCGAGCAACTCGCCGCCACGCTCGCCAAATACCGCCGCGCCGCGCCGAACCAAAACGCCCCCGCCCTCGTCGTGGAAGACGACGAAGCGACGCGCGCATTGCTGGTGCGCGTGCTTGAACAGGAAGGCTGGCGGGTGCGCGAAGCGGCCAACGGTCGCGTCGCGCTCGCGCAGGTGGCGGAGGAACAACCGCAGTTGATTCTGCTGGATTTGATGATGCCGGAGATGGACGGCTTCGAGTTTGTGCAGGAGTTGCGCAAGCTGCCCGGCGCGCGTTCGATCCCCGTCGTCGTCATCACCGCCAAAGACATTACGCTCGAAGACCGGCTGCGGCTCAGCGGCTACGTCGAGAAGATTTTGGAGAAAGGCTCCTACAGCCGCGACGATCTGCTGCGCGCCGTCAGAGAGATGGTCGAGGTCAGCATTCGCACGCGCGGCAGCGACAGTCTGGTTAAACTTCCTTCATAACATTTCATCTTAAAATTTAAAGGGTACGAGACAGCCATTATGAAGAAGATACTTTTGGTTGAAGATAACGAGATGAACCGCGACATGCTCTCGCGGCGTCTGGCGCGCAAAGGTTACGAGGTGAGCATCGCCGTCGATGGCCGGCAGGGCGTCGAGATGGCGCAATCGGCCGCGCCCGATCTCATCCTGATGGACATGAGCCTGCCGGTGCTCGACGGCTGGGAGGCCACGCGCCAACTCAAAAACACGGACGTGACCAGACACATTCCGGTCATTGCGCTGACGGCGCACGCCATGTCCGGCGACCGCGAGCGCGCGCTCGAAGCCGGTTGCGACGACTACGACACGAAACCCATCGAACTCCCGCGCCTGCTCGAAAAGATCGAAACCATGCTCAACCGGCCTGCCGCCTCATGACCGCCGACATCCATCACGAACGCGATGAGCACAAGTCTGATGCGGCGCGCACCCGCACGGCTCTCTTGGCGCACATCCGTCACGAGTTGTCGTCGCCCATCAACGCCATTATCGGCTACGGCGAGATGCTGCTTGAAGGTGCGATGGGCGTCGATGCGGGGGAGTTTCGCGCCGACCTCGAAAAAATCCTGACAGCGGGGCGGCAATTGCGCACGCGCGTCAGCGACCTCCTCCACCCCGCGCGCACCGAGACGCCCGATCTCGACCTCGACTCTTTCGGCGCGCACGTCCGCCACGAACTGCGCACGCCCATCAACGCCGTGATCGGCTATAGCGAAATGCTGATCGAAGACGCCGACGCGCCGGAGCATGCCGAGTTTGTCGCCGACCTGCAAAAAATCCAGACCGCCGCGCGGCAATTGCTCGAACTCATCGAAGACATCGTACGCTTCTCCGACCTCGAAGCCGATAGCGCAACCCTGCGACCGGCGGACGACGGCGTCTCCTCGATGATTGCGAATCTAGTCAGCACCATCCATGCCATCGACGACGCGCATGCCCGACAGACGGAGCAGGGCGGTCTGGTTCTCGTCGTGGACGACAGCGAAACCAACCGAGACCTTCTCGCGCGCCGCCTCACACGCGAGGGCTACGAAGTTGAAACCGCCGCGGACGGCGCGCTGGCTTTGAAGGCTGTAGGGTTGCGCCGGTTTGATCTCGTCCTGCTGGACATTATGATGCCGGGGCTGAACGGCTATCAGGTTCTTGAGCGGCTCAAGACGACGCCCGAACTGCGGGATATTCCCGTCATCATGATCTCCGCCCTCGACGAGATCGACGGTATCGTGCGTTGCATCGAAATGGGCGCGGAAGACTATCTGCCGAAGCCCTTCAACCCGGTGATCCTGCGCGCGCGCGTCGAGGCTTCGCTGGAGAAGAAGCGTCTGCGGGATCGAGAGCAAGCGTACCTCGCGCAGTTGCGCGTCGAGCGTGAGAAGTCCGAGCGGCTGCTCTTAAACATCTTGCCATCGGCCATCGCGGAACGCCTGAAAGAAGATCAGGGCGTCATCGCCGAAAGTTTCGCCGAAGCCACGATCCTCTTCTCAGACGTGGTCGGCTTCACGCAGATGTCTGCGCAAATCACGCCGGTCGAGTTGGTCTATCTGCTCAACGAAATCTTCTCGTCATTCGATGAACTCGCCGCGCGGCACGGTCTGGAAAAGATCAAGACCATCGGCGACGCGTACATGGTGGCGGCGGGGCTGCCCGAACGCCGCGCCGATCACGCCGAAGCGATGGCCGAAATGGGGCTTGACATGCAGGCCGCGCTGGACGCTTTCAATCGCGCGCGCGGGACAACACTTAATATTCGCACCGGCATCAACACGGGGCCGGTTGTTGCCGGAATCATCGGCACGTCGAAGTTCATCTACGACCTGTGGGGAGACGCCGTCAACACGGCGAGCCGCATGGAATCCCACAGCACGCCGGGACGCATTCAAGTTACGGCGGCCACCTACGAACGCCTGCGGCACGCCTATCTCTTTGAACCGCGCGGTACGATCAACGTCAAAGGTAAGGGCGACATGCCCACCTATTTCCTGCTCGGTCGCAAATAGCATTTGCGTTGCTGCGGCGACAAGAGTTTTGCTCACGGCGGGTCTTTGATCCTCGCCTTGCCCCTCTTGACTGATTCACTGTCGAGAGGTATTCGTTTGAATGCAAGCGCTTTGCCCTAAGCCAGAAGAAAACTGAATTTACGGAGAATGTTTAAATGGAACTTCTTTCAGACCCACAAGCTTGGATTGCTTTTGCGACTTTGGCCCTTTTGGAACTCGTCCTCGGCATCGACAATATCGTATTTATCTCGATTTTGGCGGGCAAACTTCCCGCCGAACAGCAATCTCAGGCGCGTTACATCGGGCTTGGATTAGCACTGTTGATGCGTGTCATCCTGCTATTTTCACTGACGTGGGTGATCGGCTTGACCACTCCGTTATTCACCGCTCTCGGCCAGGAAATATCGGGACGCGATCTCGTCCTGCTCATCGGCGGATTGTTTCTGATCGGTAAAAGCACGCATGAAATTCATGGCTCACTCGAAGGCGACGAGGGTCACAAAGCAGGGAAGGTGTACGCTTCACTGGCGGGCGTGCTCGTGCAAATCGCCCTGCTCGACATGGTCTTCTCGCTCGATTCGGTGATCACGGCGGTTGGAATGGTTGACCAAATCGAGATCATGATTGCGGCCGTTGTCGTTTCTATTCTGTTTATGATGCTATTTGCCGGATCTATCGGTAAATTTGTGCAGAAACATCCCACCGTCAAAATGCTCGCGCTCTCATTTTTATTATTGATTGGCGTAACTTTGATTGCCGAAGGTTTCGACCAGCACATCCCTAAAGGTTACATCTATTTTGCGATGGCGTTTTCGGTGTTGGTCGAAATATTGAATCTGCGTTTGCGCAAAGCGAAAACCGCGCCGGTTCAGTTGCACAACGCTTATGACAACCCGGAAGAGGCGAGAGTCTTAGAAAGTTAGCGACGGGCGGTCAGGGCTCAGGTACGACAGTCTTTATCCGCTCTCGATGGGCACTCCAAGATAGCGTTACATAACTATTTCGCCCTCATAACCCTTGATCTTCTAGGGGAGGTGTGTCATCATACCCCTAGAAGTGAAGAGGAGAATGCACGATGCCGAAACAAAAGCCTGATCTGCCGCAGGGAACACTCGACCTGCTGATCTTAAAGGCACTCTCTCTAGGCCCCATGCACGGCTACGGGGTGGGACAGCGCATCGGGCAGCTTGCCGAGGAAATGCTGAAAGTCGAGGAAGGTACGCTCTACCCGGCGCTGTATCGTATCGAACAGCGAGGCTGGATCGAATCGGAGTGGGGCGTCTCGGAGAAAAACCGTCGCGCGAGGTTCTATAAGCTGACCCGCTCGGGACGCAAACAACTCGCCGTCGAAGAGTCGCAGTGGGAGCACCTGACTGCGGCAGTCGCCAAGGTGTTACAGGCTACTTAATTGGAGGGCTACAAGATGGCTCGGTTGAAACCTTTACTGAGACGCCTGCGTGCGCTGTGGGATAGTGAGGCCATCCATGGTGAGATACGTGAAGAGTGCGAGTTCCACATCGATATGCGCACCGATGAGAATATCCGCAGAGGGATGACACCCGAGGACGCGCGCCGCGAGGCGGAAACAAGGTTCGGCCCGCAAATGCGCATCAAGGAGAAAGGGTACGAGGTGAGAGGCGGGGGATGGCTGGAGTCCGTCTACCAAGATTTGGGATACGGGCTGCGGATGCTCTGCAAGAAACCCGGCTTCACCTTCACTGCCGTCCTCACGCTGGCATTAGGAATCGGGGCGAACACGGCCATCTTCAGTATCGTCGATGCAGTACTCTGGCGCCCGCTGCCGTACCCGGGAGCGGAGCGCGTCGTCGAACTAAAAGAGGTCAGCGCGAAGGGCAAGCGGATGCCGGTGGCCGAGCCGAACTACGAGGACGTGCGAGCGCGCAATCATAGTTTCGAAGCGATTGCCGAATACAGCGGTGGAAGCGCATCGACGATGATGTCGACGATCATTGGCGGAAGCGAGCCGGTGCGCGCCCCCGTATATACGGTCTCCGGCGAGTTCTTTCGTGTGCTTGGAGTTGCGCCCATCCTCGGGCGTGCATTCCTGCCTGAAGAACTGAAGTCCGGCACCCCGGCGGCGATTGTCAGCTACGGATTCTGGCAGCGACACCTCGGCGGTCAGACCGATCTCGCCGGCAGGATTTTGCGGATCGACAATCAGAGTTTGCCGGTGGTCGGCGTGCTGCCGCCCAACTTAGGTTTTCCGAAGGCGGCGGACGTTTGGGTGCCGCGAGAGATGTTTCCGCCCGACGCTTCGCGCACGGCGCATAACTGGGGGGTCATCGCAAAACTGCGCCCTGAAGTGACGCTTGACGCCGCGCGCGCAGACCTGAGCGCCATCGGTCAGCAACTCAAGCAGGAGAACGGCGCCGGGACAGACGCATCGGATTTTGCCGTCATCCCGCTTCATGAGTATCTCGTGGGCAACGCGCGACAAGCGTTGCTCATTATCCTCACGGCGGTCGGCTTCCTCTTACTCGTCGCGGCCACCAACGTCGCTAATCTACTTCTGGCGCAAATGACTGCGCGGCAAAAAGAGTTTACCGTGCGTGCCGCGCTCGGAGCCGGGCGCTTGCGTCTCGCGCAGCAGTTCCTGACGGAGAATTTGCTGCTCGCGCTCATCGGCGGCGCGTTGGGCGTGCTGCTCTCTTTCTGGGGCGTTGATTTAATTCTCAAACTGAATCAGGGCAATCTACCGCGCGCCGACGAGATCAGCGTGAATGCGCGCGCGCTCATCTTTACGCTCGCGCTGTCGGCGCTGATCGCAATCGTGCTCGGAGTGGTGTCGGTGCTGCACGGCACGGGCGGAGACTTGCAAGCCGGTCTGAAAGAGGCTGCGCGGGGACAGACTGCACACGGCGCGGGGAAACGCCTGCGCGGGTCGCTTGTCATCGCACAGGTCGCGCTGACACTGATCCTGCTTGTCGGCGCGGGACTCCTGGGCAAGAGCTTCGTCGAACTGCTGCGCGTCGATCCGGGCTTTCATCCCGAGAGCGCCGTCGTGATGAATCTGTCGCTGCCCGCCTCCGACGATAAGGATCAGCAGCAGCGGAACGCGCTCTTTTATCAGCAACTGCTCGAACGACTCGAACAACTGCCGGGCGTCTCCGCCATCGGCGGCATCAACGGCTTGCCGATGACCAATACGGGCGCGGACGGGACGTTCCTGATCGATAACGATCCGGCTCGCACCGGTCAAGCCGAATACAGACTGGCGAGTTCCGGCTACTTCGCCGCGATGGGCGTTCCCGTCTTGAGCGGTCGAGTGTTCAACGCGAACGACAAACCCGGCGCGCCGCCCGCCGCCGTCATCAGCCAATCGCTCGCGCAGAAATATTTTCCGGACACGGACGCAATCGGCCGGCGCATCCAGTTCGGCAACATGGACGGCGACATGCGCCTGTTAGAGATCGTCGGCGTGGTGGGCAACGTGCGCGAATACGGCCTTGATCGCGCGCCCGCACAGACCGTCTATGCCAATGCTTTTCAGCGACCCCAGTCTTACTCGCTCATGATGGTCGTACGCGCGCAGAGCGATCCCACCACGCTCATCCCCGCCATGCGACAGGCGGTGCGCTCGCTCAACCCGGAGATGCCGACGACGTTTCGCACACTCACGGAAGTTTATTATTCTTCGCTCGACGCGCGTCGCTTCAGCCTCGTCATCTTTGGCGTCTTCGCGTCGGTCGCGCTCATCCTTGCGATGCTCGGTCTCTACGGCGTCATCTCTTACGCCGTGGCGCAGCGCACGCAGGAGATCGGCATCCGCCTCGCGCTCGGCGCGCAGGCGCGCGACGTTCTGCGGCTCGTCCTCCGCCAGGGCATGACGCTAACCTTGTGCGGCCTGATACTTGGACTCGTCGCCTCGTTTGCGCTGACGCGCTTGATGGCGAGCCTGCTCTTCGGTGTGAAGGCGCACGATCCTTTGACGTTCGCTATCGTAACCCTGCTCCTGACAACTGTGGCTCTAGTCGCCTGTCTCATCCCCGCGCGACGTGCGACGAAAGTTGATCCGCTCATTGCGCTACGCTATGAGTAGTTTGACTAAGAATTGTCGGCGGGGCTTTGTTGCAAAAGCGAATAGGGGGTCATCAACCTGTCAGGCTGGTACTGTGTCACTCGCTCCTGATGAAAAGAATTAGGGAATTCAAGCAGATAAAGTCATTACTGTCAGAGTCTGATAATGTTCATTATGTATTTCGCGGCTACGCTAAGGCGTCGATGACGTATCGAAGTGCTTAAAGAGAAAGCAAACTTGCTTCAACGCTGTGCCTCGCCTTTTGGTCTGGTGTTATCGGACTCGGCCTTGATTCTTACTATTCATAATATGGGGCAGTCTCGCGGCACAACCCGTCTCTCTTGTGAAGCGATCAAACAGCGCTGTCCGGGGGTTTGCTCAGGGGGAGTTGCAGGCGCGCGATACAGCCCCGCCCGGTCGTTCTGTTTTCCAGTGTGAGCGTGCCGCCATGCCCCTCTGCGATCTCGCGACTCAACGCCAGACCAATACCGGAGCCCTCCTTTTTGGTGGTGAAAAACGGCACGAACAGATTACTCGTGTTGGGCAGGCCAGAGCCTTCATCCTCAATCCAAATTTCCAGACGGGTTGGCGCAACGACCCAGCCGACGGATACGCCGCCGCCCGTTTCCAGAGCGGCATCGACGGCATTGCGAATCAGATTAATCAACAGTTGCTCAAGCTGGTCGTCGTCGGCCGCGATAGTCAATTCCGGGCCGGGCAGGAGTTTGACGCCCAGGCGTGTTTCTGTCCCGACCACACGCCGTATCAAAGCCGCGACATCGAGTTCCGCATAGGTTGGCGGTGGGAGACGGGTAAGCCGCGCATAGGCCGACAAGAAGCGGCCGAGCGCGGCGGCACGCGCGGTGATTACCGACAGACCGCTCTGCATATCTTCGCGCCAGTCGGTCGGATATGGTTCGCAGTTGAGCAGTTCCTCCAGGCTCTCGCCGATTGACTTGATGGGAGCCAGCGAATTGTTCACCTCATGACCGAGCACGCGTACAAGCCGCTGCCAGGCCTGACGCTCTTCCTCGCGCAGGGCACGGCTGAGGTCGGAGATAACCAGTAACTGATGTGCGACGCCGCGATTGCGAAACGAGGAGCGGCGGATTTCCCAGCGTCCGACGCCGACGGGAAAGGTCATCTCCAAAGTGCGCACGAATTCCGGGCTGCGCAGACACTCGTCCAGCTTCAGTTGCGACGCGCTGCGCCCCAGCGAACTCCCCGCGGTTTGTCCGATCAAACGTTCCCCGGCGCGATTCAGAAGAACCAGTCGCTCATCATTGTCGAAGGCGAAGATGGCTACGTTAAGCTCGGTCATCACGGTGCGGAGCAGTAGCGTAGCTTCCTCTGCGCCGAGTCGTTGCGTGCGCAGTATTTCCCCGAGGTCGTTGATTTCAAAGAGAACGTCGCCCAGCGCATCGCTGCGGGTTGCCCTGCGCCCGCGTATGGAGAAATCGCCTTCACGCAAAGCTCCGAGCAAACCTGAGAGAGTTTGCAGAGGCAGGAGGATTCGGCCTCTGATCGTGATAGCGCACCAGAGCCAGAAGAACAGGCACACGGCCGTCAGGCTCCATTGCACTTTCGCCGTATAGTCGTTGACCCACAACAAGACCAGCGCGACTATCGTGCTCGGCAATCCTCCGAGGAGCGCCCACCTCATGATGCTATCTTCATGTGCCGGGGTTTCAGCGGCCGCCGCCGGGGCAGCGGCGACGTGAGGCGCGGCGGCCGGCGAAGCATCCTTCGGGGGCGTCTCTGCCAGAGCCGACATGTCCGGTCTTTCAGAGTCCATATTTCTGCAAACGGCGATAGAGCGCGCTCCGGCTCAACCCCAAAGCATCGGCGGCCTGATTCACATTGCCGTTAAAGCGCGTCAGCGTTCTGCGTATGAGATAGGTCTCGACATCCTCAAGGCTCATATCATCCAAACGCCCCGCGTCTTCTCTCTCGCCGCTTCTCAGTCCGAGGTCGGAGGCTGTCACGTAATCCGCCTGAGCCATCAACACGGCGCGCTCGACGACGTGCTCCAGTTCGCGGACGTTACCCGGCCAGGCGTAATTTTGCAGGGCTTGCTCGGCGGGTGGATTGAACCCGCTGAACTGCTTCAGGTACTTCTGCGAGTGCTGCGAGAGAAACTGCCGGGCGAGCATCATGATGTCTTCGCGCCGCTCGCGCAGGGGCGGCAGATGAATCTCGACCGTGTTGAGGCGAAAGAGAAGGTCTTGACGAAAGCTACCCTGTTCGACCGATTTGTACAGATCGGCGTTCGTCGCCGAGAGCACGCGCACGTTCACCTGCCGCGTCTTGGAAGAACCGACCCTCTCGAACTCGCCGGTTTCGAGCACGCGCAACAGCTTGGCCTGCAAGTTAACGGGCACGTTGGCGATCTCATCCAGCAGCAGAGTCCCGCCATCGGCCAGTTCAAAGCGCCCGACGCGGTCGGTCTTGGCGTCCGTGAAAGCTCCTTTGATGTGGCCGAAAAGCTCGCTCTCGAAAATACCTTCGGAGAGCGCGCCGACGTTGACCGACACGAGCGGTTTGGACGCTCGCTTCGACAGCGCGTGCAGCGTGCGCGAGACGATCTCTTTGCCCGTTCCGTTCTCGCCGGTGATGAGGACGTTTGCATCCGATTGGCTGACGCGGTTGACGAGTTCGATGACAGGCCACATCGCCGGCGACTCGGTCGTCAGCGTGGGGCGGTCGCCGTCGGCGCGCAGCACCCGGTTTTCGGCTTCAAGGCGTTGCCCTTTGCGTAGCGACTGTCCCAACTCAACCTGCGTCCGCAGGATGGCGAGAAGGCGCGTGTTGTCCCACGGTTTCTCGACGAAGTCGCGCGCGCCGAGTCGCATGGCTTCGACCGCCAGCGCGATGCTGCCCCAGGCCGTCATCACCACGACCGGAAGCGTGCTGTCGAGCGCGTGAATACGTCCCAGGAGATCGAGGCCTTCCTGCCCCGAAGTCGTATCACGAGCATAGTTGAGGTCTATGAGAACGGCATTGAAGTCGCGCTTCTCCAAAGCCTCAAGCACGCCCGCCGGAGAAGTGACAAACTCCGTCTCGTAGCCCTCTTTTTTGAGCAGCAGGCGAAGGGCGGTGAGTACGTCCGTTTGATCATCGGCTACCAGGATTCGTGGCATGAGTTGCAGACACCGAAAAAAGTTGAGTGAAGTCGGTTCAAGGGGGCGCGCACGCGTTAGAGCCACTGCGTGAAAATTCCGATTCCGAATTATAGCCCCAAGACCGAGCATCGGTCACACCGCGAATCGCGCGGCCGATTCTTTGCGCACACGCTCGCGGCGGCTTCTTTAATGTTGAGAGACCGTTTCGCGTTTTGCAGCGGCGACGGGACGACAGCGCTTGAAGCCGGCCAAGGCGCGAGAAATGTTCAACAATCTGACGGCGGCGACGAGAGCGTTTCAAGAGTCCCGATTTCGCGTGGCAGCCATATTGCTTTGTATGTCTATAGCCTTAGAGACTCAACACTTTTGGTCTGGCAGCATATCACGGCGGAGACGGGTTCAAGGGTCGAAACATCAGTATTTCGAGGGTCAGGCGATTAAGCGTGAGAGGTCTGGGGTTTATTAGTGGGATCGTTTAATCCCAATACCGGAACGACCGTTGACAACCGCGTTGACGAACGATAGCTAGCGGGAGGATTCATGGATCAAGCTTCATTCTCTTTGTCGAGATTACTGACGACGCTCTGGCAAGATATCAGTTACGGCGTCAGACAATTGCATAAGAATTCGGGTTTCACGGCGGTGGCCGTGCTCACCCTTGCGCTCGGCATCGGAGCCAACACGGCGATTTTCAGCATCATTAATTCGATTCTGCTGCGCCCGCTTCCCTTCAAAGACCCGGACCGGCTGGTGCTCGTCTGGCAGACGAATCCGAACGTGATGGACACGGCTCCGACCTCTTACGCCAACATGATGGATTGGAAAGAGCAGAACCGGGTGTTCGAGGACATGGCCGCGTGGGCTTCGTATCCGACCACCAAGTTCAGTCTCATCGGCACCGGCGACCCGGAACAGATTCAATACGCGCTCGGCTCGGCAAATTTGTTCGGGCTGCTCGGCGTGACTCCGGCCATCGGCCGCGCCTTCACCGCCGAAGAGGATAAACCCGGCGGGGAGAAAGTCGTGATGCTCAGCCACGCGCTCTGGCAGCGTCGTTTCGGCGGCGACAAAACCATCATCGGCAAGCCTCTGACGCTCGACAACGGCAGCTACACGGTGGTCGGCGTGCTGCCCGCCAGTTTCAAATTCGTGAGCTTTCCGAAGGAAGCGGACGTGTGGATACCCATCACGGCCGACCCCGAGCAGTACAAGATACACGTGCGCTCGCTCGTCTATCTGGGCGTGATCGCGCGGCTCAAACCGGGCGTCACGCCGGAAGATGCCGGGACTAATATGAGCAGCATCGCGCGCAACATCTCGCAGGAAAATCCCGACAGCCGCAATTGGGACGCTAAAGTCGTCACCTTGCAGAAACAGGTGGTGGGCGAGATCAGACCCGCGCTCCTGATTCTGCTCGGCGCGGTCGGCTTTGTGCTGCTCATCGCATGCGCCAACGTCGCCAACCTGCTGCTGGCGCGCGCCACCGGACGCCACAAAGAGATCGCCATACGCGCGGCGATGGGTGCGAGCCGTGGCCGACTGATCCGGCAATTGCTGACGGAGAGCCTGCTGCTCTCTTTTGTCGGAGGGGTGGTCGGATTGCTGCTCGCCCTGTGGGGCACGTTCTTTCTCGCGCGGCTTCCTTTCAGCAATTCGAGCATGTTCGTTCCCTACAGCGCGACCCCCGATCAGGTCGGCATCGATCTCAAAGTGCTCGGTTACACGCTGCTGATTTCCCTCTTCACGGGGCTTATTTTCGGCCTCGCCCCGGCGCTTCAAATCTCCAAGCTCGACCAGTACAAGGCGCTCAAAGAGGGCGGTTCCAAGGGCGGCGGCAGCCGTCGCAATCGCAGCTTCCGCAGTCTTCTGGTCGTCTCGGAAGTCGCGCTCTCGCTCATCCTGCTCATCGGCGCGGGGCTTTTAATCAAGGGCTTTTTGTCTCTACAGAAAGTTGACCCCGGTTTCAACCCGAACAACGTGCTGACGTTGAACACCAGCCTGCCGCGCTCGACGTATCAGACCAACGAGATGGCGGCACGCTTCTACGAGCAACTTCTCGAACGCGTGCAGGCTTTGCCCGGCGTGAAGGCCGCCGGAGCCGTCACGGTGCTGCCGTTCAGTAACTCTGATGAAGGCACAGGTTTTTACATCGAAGGCCAGCCCAAGCCGGACGCCGGACAAGGCCCTTTGCTGCACCAACGCATCATCAGCCCCGGCTACTTTCAGGCGATGGGCGTCGGCGTCAGGAATGGGCGCGAGTTCGACCACCGAGACCGTGCTGACGGACAGCCGACCGCCATCATCAACGAGACGATGGCGCGCCGTTTCTGGCCTAACCAGAATCCAATCGGCAAACGTCTCGCGCTGACGACGGAAGTCTATCAGGGAGGAAAATTCAATCTCGACGCAGCATGGCGTGAGGTGGTCGGCGTGGTCGGCGATGTGCGCCATTTCGGCCTCGCATCCGAACCCGTGGCCGAAGCCTACATCGCACTTCCACAATCGCCGGAGCGCGAGATGACGGTGGTGATACGCACCTCGTCAGACCCGCTCGCGCTCGCCCCGGCCGTGCGTCGTGAAGTGGCGAGCATTGATAAAGACCAGCCGGTGGCGAATATCAGAACGATGGATCAGATTATGTCCGAGTCGCTGGCGCGCCCCCGTTTCAGCTTCCTGTTGCTGACGATATTTGCGGGTGTGGCGCTGGTGTTGTCGGCGGTCGGAGTTTACGGCGTGATGTCCTATTCGGTCGGACAGCGCACGCACGAATACGGCATTCGCATGGCGCTCGGAGCGCAGACGCGCGATATGTTCACACTGGTGCTCAAGGAGGGCTTCATGCTGGCTATCATCGGCATCGGCGTCGGCATCGCCGGCGCGCTCGCCCTGACCCATTACCTGAGAAGCCTGCTTTTCGGGATCAGCGCGACCGACCCGGTAATCTTCGTCAGCATCTCGCTCATGCTCATCGCCATCACCCTGCTCGCCTGCTATATCCCGGCTCGCAGGGCAATGCGCGTCGATCCGATGGTCGCCTTGCGCTACGAGTAGGCGACCGGCGTTTGCCGACGCACAGGATGCGAGCCGGTTAACCGTCAGGACAAATAAAAAAAGGGCGCGGAGGAAACTTAATCCTCCGCGCCCTTTTTATACGGCGTTATGCCCGACGGCTTTCTAAACCCACGAAGCGGGCAGGAATTCTTTCACGACCGAGCGGTCGCCCCTCTCAAGTTCGAGGTCGCGCACGAGCCGCGCGACGGCCAAATCCAGCACCCCCAGACCGAACGGGCTGAAGATGGCGATGCTGTCGGCGTCTCTTCTGGCGACGGCGCGGCCGGACAAAATCTCGGCCAGCGTGCATCTGATGAAATCCCTGTTGCCGGAGAGTTGTTCGGCCAAATGGATCGAGGTCTGTTCACGACAGACGTGATCCACATCGTCAACCACGTTGTCGCCGGCGAGGATCGCTTCCGGGGTCAGGTCGCGCAGCGAAACATGCAGGATGGTCGTGCCGGGTCTGCATGCCGAAAGGTCGGAGAGGTGCGGCTTGACGGCGGTCGTTGCCAGAGAGATCAGCGTACAGTTTCGCAAGATGTCGTCGCTGCTGACGGCCACCCCGGCATCCACTCCTTTAAACTCGCTCAGGCATTTCTCTCTGAATAGATTGGCGCGTGCGGTGTCGAGGTCGTGTATGAGTATGCGCTCGATCTCCGGGCACGCCGCCAGCGTGAACCTCACGGTCTGGAAATTGATGTAGCCGCTGCCGATCACGCCGAGCGTGGAATAAGGTCTCTCGCCGCAGAGCGTTTGTGCGGCCAGCGCGGCGCTCGCGGCCGTGCGCATGCCGCTGATGAGCGAGCCTTCGATAATCGCTTCGGGTCTGCCCGTCGTCGGCGAATTCAGGATGACGACCGCCGAAGCGCGGTCGAGTCCCTGATCGAGGTTGCCGGGGAACGACGAAACCCACTTGATGCCGGCCACTCCGAACTCCTGCCCGAGGTAAGCGGGCAGCGCGATGATCCGGTTGCGCGATTCGTCCGGGAAACGCAAAAAGACCGAATGAGGCAGCGAACTCGCGCCCGCCCCATGTGCTATGTAAGCCATCCTGACGGTTTCGATAAGCTCCCGCTCACGTCCCGCCAGAGCCTTCGCCACCTTCTCGGCCGCGATCACTATAATGTCGCCGTCACGCATGTTTCTTCTCCCGTCATGTTCTGCCATAAATGTGCTACTTCGCCGAAATTTTTCAAAACCCATTCGTCCGAATAGATCGTGTCCAGATAACGCTCTCCCCTATCCGCCAGAATCATTACGCATGTCGCGTCCTCCTCTATCTGCTCCCTCATCTGCCCGAACGCGGACACTACGGCCCCCGCCGACCCGCCCGCCAGTATGGCCTCCTGCCCGACCAGGCGACGGCAGCCCAACACGCATTCCAAATCCGAGACCTTGATATAATCCACGGCCAGCCCCTTGTTGAATAAAGCCGGACGAACCGCAGCCCCGTGCCCCGGAATCAGACGCAACTTCTTCTCGCCGCCGAAGATGACGCTGCCGATGGCGTCAACGGCGATAATCTGCGTCGCCAACTTCTGCTCCGCTATGTACTCGGCGCAGCCGCGCAGCGTCCCGCAGGTGCTCGTCGCGCAGAACAGGTAGTCGGGCGCAAAGCCGAGCGCGTCCACGATCTCCTTCATGGTCTGATGATGGCCGGCGGCGTTATAAAGGTTGGCGTATTGATTCGGCCAGAAGCTGTGCTCGATGGATGACAGAAGCTCCTGCACGCGGTCGAGCCGCGCCTGTAGATATTCTTTGGTGTCTACGTGAGGCTCCAGCACGATGTCGATTTCCGCCCCGTACGCTTCGAGCATCCGTATGTTCTGCGTCGTCACCTTCGGATCGACGACACAGATGAATTGCAGACCGAGGTAAGCGCACGCCTGCGCCAGCCCGATGCCCATGTTGCCGGAACTGGATTCGACGATGATCGTGCCGGAATTGATTGCCCCCGTGTCCATCGCCTGCTTGAGCATGCTGTAAGCGGCGCGGTCTTTCATACTGCCGCCCGGATTGAACGATTCCAGCTTGGCGTAGAGGGTAAACGGCGAGCCGCTGTAAATTTTCGTCAGGCGGACGAGAGGCGTCCTGCCGATGGTGGATAGAATGCCTTCATCTTGACGAGGCATCTTGATGCTTCTCATGTTTATCACGCTCCGTGTATCTGCTTCTGGCTGAAATTTATGTTGTGAGCATTCCGAACGTCGGGCGTCCGGCCAATGCTGTTTCGGGTGGTGACGTTTTCTCTTCGCGGCGGGATATGTTTGATTGAAACTGTGTCAGGGAAACTGCCGGATAAGTCTCGCGGCTTGTTCAACTGAGGGCGACGCTCGACCTGTGTGCGGACTTGCGCTCCAGCACGCTCAGTATCTTCTCGATGATCTTCACCCCCCGCCCCGACTCCTCCACCTCTCGAAACTTCTCGCTCATCTCCCGCACCCGCTGCTGGTACGCAGGGTTGCGCTCGATCTTCTCGACCAGCGCCTGCACGCTCTCGACCGTTACGTGGCGCATGTCGCCGCGCACGCCCAGCCCGTGATAGACCACCCGCGCTCCGCTCATCGGCTGGTTTCTGCTCATCGGGAAGACGATCATCGGGACGCCGAACAGGATGCATTCCTTCACCGCGCCCAGACCGCCGTGAGTAATCATGATGGAGGCGCGCTTGAGTATTTGCAGTTGGGGCGCCCAGTTGACGACCAGGACGTTCGGCGGCGGGGCTGCGAACTCCGCGCTCAGGTGTCGGCCGACCGAGAGGATCATCTGCCAGTCGGGGCGCGCCCTCATCGCTTCGATGATCGTCTGGAAGACCTGCTTACTCTCCTGATAGAGATGCGCCTGGCTTCCGAGACTACAGAAGATGAGGGGCAGGCTTTCGTTCACCTGTTCCCAGTCGAACGAGGGCTCGTCGCATCTCATGTCGATGGAAGCCTCGATGTAATAGAGCGAGCGATTGCGCGTCATATCGTGGTTGAACTCGAATTCACGCGGGCAGGTGATGAGTTGCGGGATACTCAAGCATGCCGTCGCCGCGCTGCTTTGAAACTCTTCGGGCGGCAACACGTCGCGCAGGAGGATGGAGGAGATCGTGATGTCGAGAGTCGTGTTCAGGAAGACGGCCGGGATGCCGTTGCGTTGAGCCAACAATGCGACCGAGGGTAGGTATGAGTCTACGATTAACAGCGCGGGCTGGAGTTTTTCGAGTATCGCGGCGAACTCGTCGCGGTTCGCCCAGATGTTGTCGTTGGCAGCCCCGACGCCCTCGATATGAGACCCGCCGAGTGTGCTCTGCCGCAAAGTCTTACGGGTTTGCCATAACTCGTCGGGCAGAACCAGACACTCCGTTCCCTGCCTTTTGATGAAATCCTCCAGCCTCGGGGGGACGATATAGCGCACGCGATGGCGGCTTTCCCGCAGCCCCTTCGCCAGTTTGCAACTCGCCAGCAAGTGCCCTTCTTCGGGTAGCATCATCAACAGAATGTCAGCCATAGTTCACACTCAATCCTAAACAAACACGCAAGCCGCGCGAGACGTGAGCGCGTACGTCTCGCGCCGCGCCGCGCTCTCGAATTTTCGTCCTCAATACAAAGAGACGGCGGCGGCGGGCGACAGGTCTTCAATCAGGGCGCGTTCTTCCTGGACTTCAAACTCGTATACGGCGGCGATGACGCGCTCCTGCTCGGCTTCGGTCATACCCTGATGAAACGGCAGGCGAATCAGGCAATCGCTGATTCTTTCGGTGACGGGACAGTCGCCCGCGCGCCCGCCGTATTGCGCTCCCATGGTTGAGAGATGCAGCGGCAGGTAATGAAAAACGCTCTGGACGTTGCGCGCCGCGAGGTGTGCGATGAGACGCTGACGCTCGCCGAATGAAGGGAGCATCAGGTAGAACATGTGGTACGACTGCTCGCAGTGTGGCGGCACGAAGGGAAGCCCGACGTTGTAGTCGCTCGCCCAGCCCCGGAGATGGCTGTAGTAAGAATCCCAGAGCCGCCGCCGCGCGCTCTGAATCTGCTGGCGGGCTTCGAGTTGGGCGCACAGGTAAGCGGCCAGCACGTCCGACGGCAGGTAGCTGGAGCCGCAACTCACCCAGGTGTATTTGTCCACCTGACCACGGAAAAACTGGCTGCGATTAGTGCCCTTCTCGCGGATGATCTCGGCGCGGGCGACGTATTGCGGGTCGTTGATCAGTAGAGCGCCACCTTCGCCGCAGGTGAAGTTCTTGGTCTCATGGAAGCTCTGCGTCGCCATACAGCCGAACGAGCCGAGATAACGATCCCGATATTTACCGAAGAGACCATGCGCGTTATCTTCGACGACGGCGACCCCGTGGCGCGCGGCGATGTCGAGAATCGCATCCATCTCGCAGCCCACCCCCGCGTAATGAACCGGCACGACCGCTTTCGTGCGCGGCGTGATGAGCCGTTCCAGTTGTGTCTCGTCGAGATTGAGCGTGTCCGGCCGCACATCCGCGAAGACGGGATGCGCACCCCGCAGCACGAAGGCGTTGACGGTCGAGACGAATGTAAACGACGGCACGATCACTTCGTCGCCCGCACGGATGTCTAGCAGCAGCGCGGACATCTCCAGCGCGTGCGTGCATGAGGTGGTGAGCAGGGCTTTATGAACGTTCAAGCCCCGCTCCAGCAGCGCGTGAGCTTTACGCGTGTAGGGGCCGTCGCCGGAGACGAATCCGCTCGTCAGCGCGGCGGCCATGTATGCGTGTTCGTTGCCCATGATGGCCGCACGATTGAAAGGGATATACTCGTTCATATAGATGCACTCCGGGTAAGGAATCGGCGAAAGGAACGGCGCGCGACGACGATGCGCTCGATGCTCGCCACCTGTTAAATGCTGAATTGAGAGTTGGGATTTAAGAGCGCGCGCGACTTTACGTTTGCCGTTCATGCGCGCGGGAAGGCTCGGGACTTCCTGCGACTGCCGATGCGTAACGCGACCAGCTCGGTTCGGTCTGAAACCTGTATAACTTCTCCGCGCCCGCGGGCGGCGTCCACTTGAGCTGCGGGTGATAGTGAACCCAGATGGCGCGCGACAGGGCGCGAATTGCCACGGCGTGATCGTTGTCCCATTTGACGCTCGTATGCTCGGCCTCTTTCGTGTAGACGGCGAGCACATAAACGCCCGACGGCGCATGGACGATAGCCACATCGGCGCGCGCGCGTTCTTCCATGCCGTGCTTGCTGGCGACGCTGATTGACGGCGGAATCTGGCTGGCGATGCCTTCGTCGTAATACTGGTGGCCGAGAATGCGCAGCATCGCGTCGCAGGCGACGGGAGTGCCCGCGCGGTTTTCGACGATCATTTCCAGCAGCGTCCGCATCTCACGCGGCGTCGTCGTGCCCATCCCCCACTGCCTGAAGGGTTGCCATAAATGGCCGCGCGCGATCTGATCCTGCTGGTAGCTTCCGTCGAACGGAAACGGGACGAGCAGGCGCGTGGCGCACAAGTCCTGACCGTCGAGCCACTGGTTGACACAGTCTCTGCCGAGCCATTGTCCGAGGATGACGGAAGCGCTGTTATCGCTCGCCGTGATCATCAGGTGAAGCAACTCCCTGAGTTCCACTTTCGTTCCGGCTTTGTAGTTGTGCATGAAGCCCGTTCCGTAGGCTCTGACTTCTTCGCTGAACAGGCGCGTCTCGTCGTAACCGATCTCTCCGCGTTGTTGCTTATCCAGCGCAGCGCAGAGCATGGCGATTTTGATCGTGCTGGCGGTAGGAAACATCTCCTCGCCGCGATGCTCAAACTCATCTCCGGTCTTGAGGTGATGAAAGCTGTAGCCGAGCTTCCCCGGAAATTGTTCGGCGACCGTGTGCAGTTCTTCTGCGAGCGCGTGCGGTTTGGTTGAGTAGTTCATGATGCTTTCCCCGGTCCGTGCAGCGGCCGTCTAGGTGACGGCGACGCTCGACCTGTGTGCGGACTTGCGCTCCAGCACGCTCAGTATCTTCTCGATGATCTTCACTCCGCGCCCCGACTCCTCCACCTCTCGAAACTTCTCGCTCATCTCCCGCACCCGCTGCTGGTACGCAGGATTGCGCTCGATCTTCTCGACCAGCGCCTGCACGCTCTCGACCGTTACGTGGCGCATGTCGCCGCGCACGCCCAGTCCGTGATAGACCACCCGCGCTCCGCTCATCGGCTGGTCGCGCATCATCGGGAACACGATCATCGGAACGGCGAAGAAGATACAGTCTTTGAGCGTCCCGATACCGCCGTGAGTAATCATGATGGAGGCGCGCTTGAGTATTTCGAGTTGGGGCGCCCAGTTGACGACCAGCACGTTGGGCGGCAGGGCTGCGAACTCCGCGCTCAGATGCCGGCCGACCGAGAGGATCATCTGCCAGTCGGGGCGCGCGCCTATCGCTTCGATGATCGTCTGGAAAAATTGCCTGCTCTCTTTGAAGAGGTGGCACTGGCTGCCCAGCGTGCAGTAAATCAGAGGCTTCGACGAATCAATCTGCTCCCATGGAAACGCCGGTTCGCTGCGCTGCAAATCTACCGACGCCTCGACGTGATACAACGCGCGCCCTTCGTTGAGCACTTGCGGGAACTCAAATTCGCGCGGGTAGGTGATGAGTTGCGGAACCTTCCCCAGCGCCGTCAGAGACGCGCTGCTCGCGCCGGTCGTCTCCTGCAACGAATCAAGGAGAGCGAACGGCCGGTTGGTATCAAAGGCGACGTTCAAAAAGGTGAAATTAATCCCGCTCTCGTAAGCTGCGAGGGCGACCGTCGGCATGTATGGATCAACTATGAGGAGATCGATCTCGACACTCTTCAGTAGCTCGACCAGTTGCCGGCGGTTGCTGTAGATGACGGCGTTCATCCTCTCGACGGGGTCGGGCATGGTGGGGCGCGCATGCGCCGGAGCCTGCCAGATGTCTTCCGAGACGCTCAGGCATTCGAGTTCCTGCGCGCTGATATATTGCTCAAGATTCTGAGGCACGACGTAGCAGACCCGGTGGCCTCGCGCGATGAGCGATTTGGCGAGCTTGAAGGTCGGGACGATGTGCCCTTCTTCGGGAAGCATGATGATGGCGAGGCTGGACATAATTTTTCGTCCTCGATGAACACTCCCTCGCGCCCGGTTCGAGGCGGAGCGACGGTCTCATTAAGTGAATGCGCGGATGAACCGAGAGGTCTGCGCGGCGTGCGCGGGAAAGTTCGGGTTCGGATGTCGGGGCGTGCGGCCTCGTAGAGAGCGGGTGAGATTTACGCGCCCGCGAGGCTCAAGGTTTGTTTGTCGTCAAGAGCCGTCCGGCTCATCGACGCAAGTTGAAGCGAAGGCTTGACGACGCGGGTGACAAGCTCATTTTCAATCAGGCTGTCGATGATCGCTTCGTCGCTGATGATCACGCGTTTGCGGTAAAGCTCTCTGGCCTCTTCCCGGTCGCCGCGCATCACGGTGTTCCGCGCTTCGATGTGGAAGGGCAGGAAGGGAGCGATCTCTACCCTGTCAAGCCACTTGTCTTCGAAGTTACCGCGAGATACATACTTGTTCCAAAAATGCTCGAACCCGCAACACGGGTAATGAAGTATCACGGCGTCTTCGCTGATCGTCGAGTCGGTTGAAGGGGCGGCGGACGCCCCGGCAGTGAAATCAGAATTCAACTGCTCGCTGTTCTCCCTGGTGAGATAGATGAACGTGTGGACGCTTGATTGCACAAGATTCTCGCCGGTGCGCGCCGCCGCTTTGCCGACGTTGTAGAAGAGGAAAAAGTTCGGGTTGAGCTGCGGGATCGACCTGAGAATTCTGTTCTGCCGCGCCCTCAAGCTGGGCAGCACGGGGGCGAGACTGTTTTTTTTGAACAGGGTCACTTCCTTGAAATAGTCTTCGATCTCCATGGTCTCGACGAGCGCCTCGTCGTTGCGGTAGGTGACGATGCGGATGCCCCGCTCCGTCAGTTCCTGAAAGTGCTCATGCACGGATTGAGTCGGACAATAGAACAGTTCGTCGAGGTCTATATGAAGCAGCCAGTCAATTCCCTGCCTCATCGCAAGCTGGTTGGCGATCTCCACGTTGAGCATCTGGCGAACTACTACCTGCGAATTCATGAACCGTTGAAATTCAGGACGAAGGGCATACTGCTTCGTCTTCGTCCACATTTGGCGCAACTTCTCGCCGCCGCTGATCGCGGTCACATTCGGATAGCCCCGCGCAGTTTGGATTGAGGGGTCGGTCGGGTCGTCGAAGAAAAGGAAGAGGTGATCGAAGCCGAGCGACAGGTGATAGCTGATGAATGAATCCAAAACGATCCCGGCGTTTCTGAGCGTCGCAACGATGGCAACTTTCTGAGTCATAATAGTTCTGCTACTCCTTAAATCCTGATCGAACAGGCTGCGCCCATCCGTCCGCAGGATGCGCGGCCGGACGCTGTGTTATCGGGGGCGGTTTCCGCAGGTTTAACGGAGGGACATTTGCTGCAAGTCGCGCGAGAGGGTATGCAGCAGTAGATACTCGGCCGTGTGCAGGAAGAAATGGTCGCCGGGAAGCATTCGCACCGTAAAGCTCGCAGTGGTGTAAATGCCCCATGCTTCCAAATCGGCGCGCTGCACCTCGGGGTCCTGCAATCCGCCGTAGACCGTCAGGGGGCAATTGAGCGGGGGCGCGAGGGGGTCGGGCAGGTAGGTTTCGATCACCTGAAAATCCGCTCGCAACGTCGGCAGCAATAAGCTCATCATGTCGGCGTGTTCCAGAACCTCGCGCGGCGTACCGTTCAGGCTGCGTAGCTTTTCGATGAACTCAGGCTCCGTCAGTTGGTGCATCGGCGTATCGTCGCTTCGGAGATGTGGCGCGCGGCTGCCGGAGACGATGAGGTGCGCGGGTTCGACCCCGAACTGCTTCCGCAGATCGAGTGCGACCTCGAAACAGAGCTTTGCGCCCATGCTGTGGCCGAAGATGGCAAAGGGTTGATCAACGTATGGCCGCATCGCACGGCTGATCGGCTCGACCAGTTCCGGCATGCTGCTCAATGCGGGTTCTCGCAAGCGACTATCTCTGCCGGGCAGTCGAACGGCGCGCACTTCTACCTTCCTCGGCAGGCCGTCTGCCCACTTCTGGAAAATCTTTGCGCCGCCCCCCGCGTAGGGAAAACAGAAGAGGCGCAGGTCTGCTCTCGGATTCGGTTGGGGACATGTGATCCACGTGTTTGTGTCGGTGACTGCCATACCTGTCTCTTTCATTTTACGCCCGGCGACCCGGACGACGCTTGCCTCGCGCGACGAAGAGGCGGCTGCGCCCCGGCGCGTATGCGAAGAAGCGCGTGACGGAACTTTCCCGTCTGCCGGAGCGATAAGTATTAACTTCGCGCGGCCAGCACGCCGGTTCTGCCGGCGCGTGCGGATTTTCTGAACACGTAGAGAAAATCCCACTCGAACCTGAACGAATTGATTCTCCTCGAATCCACACGGCTGATGCTGACCTTCTCAAATTGAGCGTGGCCTCCCAAACGCTCGACGCCCTCGAAGGTGCGCGCAAACGTATCGCTGTCGAGGGTGAACAGAAAACAGCAGCCCGGCCGCAGCACGCGCGACACCTCCATGAACAGGTTTTTCCAGAGCGCCGGGTTCTTCACGTCTAAAAAAACCATGAAGGCGAAAACCGTGTCAACCGAATTGTCCGGCAGGGGCAGGCATTGCCCGTCGGTTTTGAGAAGGGTCACGTTATCGAAATCCGATAGCCATTCCGACGCCAGAGTAATCATCTGCTCCGAGATGTCCACGCCGTAAACGTGCTCCACCTTTCGCGCGAGATGTCGCTCGACGCGCCCCATGCCGCAACCGATTTCGAGGATACGCGACGTAGGCTTGGCGAAACCTTTTTTCAAGAGCCAGTCGGCCGCGTGGAAACCGTTGTTCTCGAAGAGGTCGGCGCGGTCGAAGCAAGCCCAGTCAATGGTAAACATCGGCGACAGGCGCGCCGAGGCGTTCCAGTATTTCTCCATCCCCGAGGCATCGTTGCCGGTCGGAATGGAATCGTCCAACTGCCGCAGGTACTTGAAACACTCGATGGCCTGCGGGAGTTGTGAGAATAGATCGCCGACCGCGTTTGAGAGTAATTCTACGAGGCTGCCCTGCGCCGCATGCGCATCTCGCCGCTCGTCGAAATTGTTCTCGACAAATTTCTCCAACACCCCGACGACGAGTTCGCGCACCCTCGGCAGATGTTCTTCACGAAGCGACCCGTAGAGATAGCAGCCATCGCGCAGCCAGTCCGAGAGGCAGTCCAGAACGTCAGACTCCTTTTCATACTCGATGTAGCCTGCTATCGCCGCGATAAATTCGCGGTAGACCTCAACGCGTATTTTGCCGTTATCGCGAAAGCGTTTGAACATCAGGTCGATCCACGAACCCTGATGCAGCGCGAGCCACGGATCGTTCAGCGATTTGAACAGCAGCGATTCCGCCCACGCCAGTTGATGCGCGAGTTCTTTCGCGTTGTTCCTGAGAGCCTGAGCTAGTTCCTTCGACATGACAATTACCTGACCCCCCGGTCTCGCGCCTTCGGGCGTTCGTCTATTCGACAGCGGGCACGGCGACCGCCGACAGAGAGAGATCAGCCCGAACGTCGGGAAGCGCAGCCGTCATCTGGTCATACTCGATCCGGCCGTATTCGAGTTTAACGAGACGGTCGCCCAGATGGTAGTAGCGGTCGTCGTGGCTGATGACGATGATGGTTTTTCCGCGCGCTTTCAGTTCTTCCAGAAGTTGGTAATAGAAAACGTCGCGGAACAGCGGGTCCTGGTCTGAAGCCCACTCGTCGAAGATGTAGATGGAGCGGTCTTCGAGGAAGGCGTTCAGGAGAGCGAGACGCTTGCGCTGCCCCTGCGAGAGGCTCGTGGTTGAAAGCTTGCCGTCTTTAATTTCGACTTTATGATCGAGTTGCAGTCTGACGAGGTTCTCGTGAGCGCGTTCGTCGAGGTTCGGGATGTCGAGGCCGAGCAGTTCCTCGAAGAGGTAGAAGTCGGAGAACAACATCGAGAAGTGCCCGCGATAGGCTTCCCTGTTTTCGTCGTTGACGGGCTGGCCGTCGAGAAGTATTTCCCCGGCTTCGGGAACATAGAGACCGGCGAGCAATTTGGCGAGCGTGGTCTTGCCGCTGCCGTTATTGCCCACCAGGTAGATCAATTCGCCGCGCCGAATCGTGAGGTCAACGGGGCCGAGCGTAAAGTTTTCGTCTTCACGTTCGCGGTAATAAGTGTGTGTGATGCCCGACAAGGTCAGTTCATCCCAGTCGTCATCGCGCGCGGCCACGGCCAGTCTCTCCTCCCGGTTGGGAAATTCCTGCGGCAGCCCGAGCGCGTCAATCGTGCCGACCGAGACGCTGGCATGCGTGAGAGGCGGCATCCACATGATGATTGACTGGATCGGTCCCGCCATGTAGAGGATGACGATGGTGTAGCCGGTCAGGATTTCCGTGCTCGTATTGCGCAGAGCGGGCAGCAGGAAGAGCAGCAACCCGATGGGGAGAAAGTTGAGCAGCACGCCGAGGCTCGACCCCACCGCCTGCATGAACGAAGACTTGAATCCGAAGAAGGCCATCTTTTCCACGGTCGGCCTGAAGAGCTGGTTGTAGTAGGCGTTGCCCCGCCCGCGATGGAGCTTCAATTCTTTAGTGCCTTCGACGAAGGCGCGATAGTGTTTGTAGAGGAAGTCGCCTTCGTTGCGCAGCAGCCTCGTCCAGATGAGCGAACTCTTCAAAGGCAGTTGGTAGGCGATGACCGCCAGGAACATAAAGCCGAGCAGGCCGAGGAAGAGCGGAACCGACAGCCACGCCAGATAAATCAGACAGCCCACGATGATCGCCAGGTTGATGACGATGGCCGGGAGCAACGGCATGATGTTGCTGATCGCGCCGATGTCGCTGGCGAGCGAAGCCAACAGGCGGGGCGCGCCTATTTCTTCCAGCCGGCGCAGAGGCGCGGCCAGAATCTGCGCGCTGATCCGCAGGTTGAGCGCGAGCGTGGCGCGCGTATTGAGATAGCCCAGCAGAGTGGACGAGATGAAGCGCGTCACGATCAGGACGGCCACCAGCCCGATGAAGATCACCAGCAGGTTGCCCCCGCTGCTCGCCCCCCGGTTGAGCGCGCGATTGATGAGGGCGAGCAACCCCGTGTTGCTCAGGCCGCTGATAACGCCCGTCACGAGGACGAGAATAAGAAAGAGCTTGGCATGTTTAACTTCATGCGTATTGCGCATGAGATAACTGAGCGTGCGGGAAAAATCTTTGAACAATCTCACGGTTATATCTCCTTATGAGTGTGGGGTGTCATACGTCCACCCGTGGGCGACGCCTGCGTCTTCGCAAGCGACCGCCGTGCGTAAAAGCGACATTCTCTGCCGGTTGTGTTCTGATGTCGTAAGGTCTGGAAAGCGTGTCCGGGCGAAGCTCGGGTCTGGCCGGAAGGTCCGGTGGCCGGCCGCGCACGGGTCGCGCCGCGCGGCTCGATTTAACGGCGCGCGGCGGACGCAAACGCCTGCCGCTCGTCGAGACAAGTCTTCAGGCGCGCGGCGACGTGACGAATGTTAGGCTCTAACATCATTGACGCATGAGAGCCGGGAAGGTCGTGTATCTCCAGCGCGTCGCAGAGGGCTTCCCAGCCGAGCCGCGCATCCGGCGCGGAGGCGCGCGTCTCTTCCGCGCTAAGAACCGTGATGCTTCCCCCGTAGGGACGCAGTTCGTATTTCTCCGACGCGCGGTAGTTGTTTTTGAAGACGCTGAAGTGGCGTCGGTAAAGTTCGGGGTCGAGGTCTTCGCCCGCCTCCTGGCCGCGCCCCTGCACATGCTCAACGACGATGCGGAAGAGGTCGTGCAGGACAGACTCTTCGACCGCTTCCGGCTGGTAAGCGACGATGTCGAAGAGAGCCAGTAAGGCGACCTCTTCGCCCCGCGCGCGTAGCTGCTGCGCCATCTCGTAGGCGACGCGGCCGCCCATTGACCAGCCGCCCAGAAAATATGGCCCCTTCGGCTGAATTGTTCGCACCGCTTCGAGGTAGAGCGTCGCCATCGCTTCGATCTCCGTGAGCGGCGTCTCGACGGGGGATTGGAGACCGTAGAAGGGTTGATCGAGTCCGACGTGCCGTGCCAGTTCGACGTAAGCGAAGGCGCTTCCCGTCGCAGGGTGGACACAGAAGAAAGGGGGACGCGAGCCGCGCGGCTGCAAAGCGACGAGCGGCGACCACGCATCTTCGCTCGCCGGCCGGCGAATCAGTTCGGCGAGCTTTTCAATCGTCTCGGCCTGCAACATCGCCTCGATGAGTATGGACTGTTGAAAATGCTGTTTGATGCGCGCCAGCAGGCGCAACGCCAACAGCGAATGGCCGCCCGATTCAAAGAACTTGTCGTGGATGCTCGCGTTGCGCGTGCCGAGCACGCTCTCCCAGATGCGCGCCAGTTCCTGCTCGACCTCATCGCGCGGTGCGACGAAGCTCTTTTCCGGCGCGGCGCTCGTTTGTTCGGGATCGGGGAGGGCGCGGCGGTCAACTTTCCCGTTACGCGTGAGCGGCATCTTGTCGAGCAAGACGAAGGCGGAGGGGATCATGTAGACGGGTAACACCGGCTTCAAAAACTCTCTCAACTCGCTCGCGCTCAAAGCGAACGACTCCCGGCGAGACACATAAGCGACCAGCCGTTTCTCGTCGCCCGCGTCCGCGCGCGCCAGCACTGCCACCTCTCTGACGGCCGGGTGTTCGCACAGCCGCGCTTCGATCTCGCCGAGTTCGATGCGGAAGCCGCGCACCTTCACCTGATTATCTATCCGACCCAGATACTCGATTCTCCCGTCTTCGAGATACCTCACCAGGTCGCCTGTCCGGTAGAGCCTCTGCCCTTCCTCTCCGAAGGCGTCGGGGACGAAAACCCCGGCGGTTCGTAAAGGATCGTTCAAGTAACCACGCCCGACGCCGATGCCCCCGACGCACAATTCGCCCGGCACTCCGGCGGGCAACAGCCCCCCCGCCCGATCAACGATGTACGTTTGCATGTTGCCGATGGCTCGGCCGATAGGCATCTGCCTGACCTCCGGCGCGGGCGGTTGTTCAATCACGTAATGCGTCACGTCGTCGGAGCATTCGGTCGGGCCGTATGCATTCATCAAAGGAATCGCCGGATACATCTCCAGCCATTCCCTGCACAGGTCGGGCGGCAGAGCCTCGCCGGTCAGGATCATCCAGCGTAGTTCGTCCAGTTTAAAGTTTCCGGGCTGCGACAGTTCTTCGTCCGCGAAAAACGCTTGCAGCAGCGACGGCACGGTTTCGAGAATGGTGATGCGGTTCGATGTCACCTGTTCGAGCAGTTTTCGGGGGTCGTGCGCCTGCTCGTCCCCGATGATCTCGACGCTGCCCCCGACCAGCAACGCCACGAGGAATTGCCACACCGAAATGTCGAAACATTGTGAAGCGGTCTGCGCCACACGGTCATGCGCCGTCAGCCCCAACTCTTCCACCTTGGCGTAAAGATGATTAATCATCCCGCGCTGTTCGAGCATCGCGCCTTTCGGCTCGCCCGTCGAACCGGAAGTGTAGATGACGTATGCGAGGTTGCACGGCGCGGCGTTTCGTGGCGCACGCGCAGACGCCTTGGCGCTCGCCGGATAGCGGTTTATCGAGAGCGTCTGCGGTCGTCGCACGGCGGGCAAAGGCTCAAGCGCATCAGACAACTGCGGGCGCAACTCGTCGGAGACGAGCACGAGGGCTGCGCCGCTCTGTCGCAACACCTGCGTCAGACGGGCTGCGGGGTTATGCGGGTCGAGGGGCAGATATGCGCCTCCGGCTTTGAAAACGGCGAGTATCGCCGTCAACAAATCGAGGCCGCGATGAGCGAGCAACGCGACGATCACGTCCGCCCCCACGCCTTCGTCCGCCAGCACGGAAGCCAGCCGGTTCGCGCGCCGGTTCAACTCCGCGTAGGTCAATTGCACGCCTTCGCAGACAGCCGCCACGCCGTCGGGCGTTCGCGCCACCTGAGCCTCAAACAACTGTGAGAAGGTTTCGGCGAGAGGGTATGCGGCCTCTGTGTTGTTCCACTCGACGAGTTGCTGTCGTCGTTCGGCGGCAGTCAAAAGCGGCAGGGCGGAAAGCTTACGGTTCGGGTCGGCCACCACGTTTTCGAGCAGGTTTTGAAAGTGGCCGAGCATGCGCTCGACCGCCGGGTGGTCGAAGCGGTCGCTATCGTAGACGATCTTCAAAGCGAGTTCGCGGTGCGGCACGACCGACAAAGTGAGCGGGAAATTGGTCTGCTCGTACGTCTGCCCCTGCCTGAGATTCAAGGCCACGTCTTTCTGGATCGCGGCCTGATCGCCGACGTAGTTGTCGAGCGACAGAATGCTCTCGAACAGCGGCTGCCCGTGCGGCACTTCGCTCCACGCTTTGATCATCATGAGCGGCGCATACTCGTAACGCTGCATCACCGCCTGCTGCGATTGAAGCTGCCTGAGCCACGCGGCCAGCGGCGCGTCCGGCTCAACCATGATGCGCAGCGGCTGCGTGTTGATGAAGACGCCCACCATCGACCCGATGCCTTCCAGGTCGGCCGGGCGACCCGAGATCACCGAACCGAAAACCACGTCGTCCTCTCCGCTGTAATGGCTGAGGAGTATCGCCCACAGCCCCTTGATCAACGTGTTGAGTGTGAGGCGTTGCTGCCGTATGAAGATTTGAATCGCCGCCGTGGTGCTCGCATCCAGTCTCGTCGCACACTGGTTATAGTCGTCCACGTCAACGCGCGAAGCGGCGGGAATGTGGCTGATGCCGAGAGGGGTCGGCGCGGTGAATCCTTTGAGCATCTCGCGCCAGAAAGGCTCGGCGCGCGTTACGTCCTGACCCTGCAACCAGTTGATGTAATCCTGATAAGGGCGCGGCTTCTCAAGTTGTATCTCGCGGCTCTCGCGGTAGGCGTCGTAGAGCGTGAACACCTCATTGCGGATGGCGTTGCCGGACCAACCATCGATCACGATATGGTGATGGCTCCACACGAGTTGGTAACGATCATCCGCGAGCCGGATCAGGTTCATACGCATCAGGGGAGCTTTGGAAAAACTGAAGCCCGCGTTGCGGTCGGCGCGCAGAAATCCGCGCAGGCGCGTCTCCTGCTCATCCTTTTCCGTCCCGCGCCAGTCGTGCTCGTTCCAGGGGAGATTGACGCGCTGGCGCACGATGCGCAGAGGCTTGTCGCTGCGCTCCCACACGAAGAGAGAGCGCAAAGCCTGATGCCGCTCGACGACATGTTCCCATGCTCGCCTGAGCACAGGGATATTGAGATCGCCCTCAAGCGTGTATGACACCTGTTGGAAATACTCCCAATTGTCCGAAGCAAGAGCCTCGAAGAGGATTCCCTCCTGCATAGGCGAGAGGGGGTAGATGGCCTCTATGTTCCGGTTTTTCTCTGCGCTCGGCATGCCGTTTAATCCTCGAACTCGCTCAGTTCGGCGATGATTTCGTCAAGGTCTTGCTGGCTCAACCCGGCTTCGGGGAAGTCGGAAGCCGTGTATGCTCCGGCCTCGGCCGAGACGGCGTGCGTGATGATGGAGCGCAGGGCTTCGAGATAGCTTTCGGTCAGACGCTCGACGGTGGAGCGTTCGTGCAGGTTCTCGCTGTAAGCCCAACTGATGTGTAGTTGACCACCGACGACGTGCCCGCCGATTTCGAACAGGTGGCTGCGCAATCCTTTCGGACTGTGGTTCAGCCCGCCGTCTTCCTCGGCCGGCCGGAACGCCATGGCTTCGCCTGCGTTCTGATCGCGCTGTCCCTGATAGAGGAACACGACTTCGGCCTGCGGCAGCGATTTCAGCCCTTCGGCGATCTCCGAATCCCTGCTCAAATATCTGAGCAAGCCA
>DATCWB010000185.1:0-9999 GCA_036566625.1 Pyrinomonadaceae bacterium | reverse complement strand
CAAGACGCACCGGCGCGCCCGAACCGCGCACGCTCGCCAGTCGCTTCATCGTCCTCGTGCTCTGCCTGGCCGTGGTGCTCTCGACGCTCGCCTTCGGCACGGTGCAGGCGTGGGCGCTCGGCTTCTTTGAGGCGGGCGCGGGGCTGATCGTCATCCTCTGGGCGGTTGACGCGTGGCGCACGCGCCGCCTGCGCTTGAGCCGCAACTTGTTGCAGTTGCCGCTCGTCGGCCTGTTCGTCGTCGGGCTGGTGCAGTTGCTCCCCCTCGGCGGGGTGGGCGGGGCGACGGGCGGGCTGACGAACGCGCCCGCGGGCACGCTCTCGCTCGACCCACACGCGACGCGGTTCGTGCTGCTCCAACTCGGGTCGCTCATCATCTATTTCTGCGCCGCGCTCGTCTACATGGACAGCCCCGGACGCCTGCGCCTCATCGTGCGAGTGGTGACGATCTTCGGATTCCTGCTCGCGCTCTTCGGCATGTTTCAGTATTTCACCAACCCCGCGCAGATTTACTGGTTTCGCCAGCCGAAGTTCGCGCTCCCCTTCGGCCCTTTCATCAACCGCCATCACTTCGCGGCTTACATGGAACTCACGCTCTCGCTCTCGCTCGGCCTGCTCGTCTCAGGCGCGATTGCCGTCGAGCGTCGCTTGCTCTACGTCTTCGCCGTCATGATCATGAGCGTGGCGCTGGTGCTGACCGGATCGCGCGGCGGCATCCTGAGCCTCGGCGCGGAGGTGCTCTTCATCGCGGCGATTGCGGGGCTGGTGCGGCGCAAGAAGGACAAGGGCGAATCGGAGGATGGCGAGGCGGCGCAGTCGCGCGTGCGCGGCGCGCTCGTCCGCGTCGGCATCGGGTTCATACTCGTCGTCGCGCTTCTGGCGGGCGCGGCGACGCTCGGCGGCGAAGAATCGCTGGCGCGCCTGTTCGGTACGGTGAGCGCGGACGATCCCACGTCGGGGCGCGTGCAGTTCTGGGAAGGGGCGTGGGGCATCATCAAACAGTATCCGTTGCTCGGCGCGGGACTCGGCGCATTCAGCGTGGCCTACACGCGGCACGACGTTTTGAACGGCGCGATGCGCCTCGAACAAGCCCACAACGACTACCTGCAGATTCTCACCGACGCCGGAATCGTCGGCGGCGCGCTCGGCCTGTTCTTCATCTTCATGCTCTTCCGCTACGGCTTCTCGCGCCTCAATACGCACGACAAGTTTCGGCGCGGCGTGGCGGCCGGCGCGCTGGCCGGTTGTTTCGGCGTGCTCGTCCACAGTTTCTTCGAGTTCTCGCTGCACATGACTTCCAACGCGCTGCTCTTCCTGGTGCTCGCCGCGCTCGCCACCCTCAACGGGCGCGTCGAAGAACCGGACACCAAACGCCGCTCGCGGCGCAGAAGCCGGAGCAGTTCGAGCGCGGCGACGGGAGATGGGGAAGCACGCGCGGCATGACCGGAAGGTTGCCAGCAGTCGGTTGTCCACGGACAGTTATTCTTTGTTCGCGGACAGTTGTTCTTTGTTCGCGGACGGTTGATCAATTCTATCTTTAACGACTCGCGCGGCAGGCGCATGCAACTGACTGCTGGCAACGGACAACTGACGGCTTCACTTAATCTATGACCGGAACATCTCAAACGCCCCATGCCGCGCCCGCGTCACTGCCGGGAATTTGCCTCGATGCTTTGCGGCGGCACTCGAAGCCGGACGCGCTGAATCAGAAACGCGGCGGCGATTGGGAGCACCTTGCCGGGGCGACGGTCGCGGCGCGCGTGCGCGCGGTCGCGCTGGGGCTGGCGTCTCTGGGTGTGCGTGCGGGCGACCGCGTGGCGTTGTTGTCGGAGAATCGCCCCGAATGGTCAATCGCCGATCTCGCCATCCTCAGTCTCGGCGCGGTGAACGTGCCTATCTACACAACGCAGGCCGTCGAGCAGGTGCGCTACATCCTGTCGGATTCGCGTGCGCGCGTGCTGTTCGTCTCGGGGAAAAAAGTTTACCGCCACGCGCGCGCGGGCGTCGAAGGTTATGGCCGCGTCGAGCGACTGATCTTCTTCGATGCGGAAGACGCCGCCGGGCAGCCGGACGCTTCGACGCTCGAAGCGCTGGAGCGCGCGGGCGCGGAGCGCGACCGGACAGACCCGGCGGAGTTTGAACGCCTGCTCGGCGCGATCCAACCGGGTGATCTCGCGACGATCATTTACACCTCCGGCACGACGGGCGAGCCGAAAGGCGTCATGCTCTCGCACGCGGCCTTTGTCTCGAACGTCCTCGCCATCACGAGCGCGCTGCCGATCCGCCCGGACGACGTGGCGCTCTCCGTCCTTCCGCTCTCGCACATCTTCGAGCGCACTGTCTTCTACGTCTTCTGCTGGAACGGCGTCTCAGTCTATTACGCGCCGTCCGTGGATCAACTCGCGGACTACCTGCGCGAGGTGCGCCCGACGATCATGACGGCCGTGCCGCGCCTGTTCGAGAAGGTCTATCACCGCATCGTGAAGAAGGGCATGTCGGCCGAGGGGTGGCGGCGGAAATTGTTCACGTGGTCGCTCGCGGTGGGGAAGAGTTACGCGGAGTTGGTTGACCGGCGCGAGCGCGTGCCGCCACTCTTGGAATTGCAGCAGGGGATCGCGAACCGTCTCGTCTTCTCGAAATGGCGCGAGGGCGTGGGCGGCCGCCTGCGCTTTTTCGTGTCGGGCGGCGCGCCGCTATCGCCCGCGCTCTCCTACGCGTTCCTCGCCGCCGGCATCCCCATCCTGCAAGGCTACGGCATGACCGAGACGTGCGTTACTTCGGCCAACCGCCCCGAGGACAACAAGGTCGGCTCAATCGGCCTGCCGTTCCCCGGCATCGAGATGCGTCTGGACGAATCGGGCGAGATACTCGTGCGCGGCCCGAACGTCATGCGCGGCTATTACGAGCACCCACGCGAAACGGCTGAAGTGCTGGACGCCGAAGGTTGGTTTAAGACGGGCGATGTCGGCTACCGGGACGAGCACGGGCACTTCTTCATCACGGACAGGAAGAAGGAACTCTTCAAGTTGTCGAACGGGAAATACATCGCGCCGCAGCAACTTGAAAGCCTGATCAAGCAGAGCGCGCTGGTCAATCAGGTGGTCGTCGTCGGCGCGGGGCGCAAGACGCCCGCCGCGCTCGTCGTGCCCGACTGGGAGGCTCTACGCGGCGCGCTCGCCGACGCCGGAAACTCGAAGGAGCGGGCGGGGCAGAAGAAGTTCGGCAAAAGCGAACAGGGCGCGCTCAGCCGCGACCCGGCTGCCGTCAAACTCGTGCAGCGCGAGGTCGCGGCCTTGACCGCTCCGCTCCACGACTACGAGCGCGTGCGGCGCGTCGCGCTCCTGCCCGAAGAGTTTTCGATTGACGGCGGGGAGATGACGCCGACGCTCAAAGTTAAGCGGCGCGTGATTGACGAAAAGTTCGGCGCGTTGATTGACGAAATTTACGACGGCGGAAATTTGGCCGGAAGTGGGGCAAAGGACGAGTAGGGCGGGGCGCGGAGAGAGTTTATAAGTTGAATCGGCGGGGAGAGAAGTCCGTGCGCAGACGGAAGCGAGGCGGCGAGAGAATTAGCGTCAGAGAGTTTGAAGCCCGCAACCAGGGCGGCGACTTTAGGCGTCGGTCAATGATAGACGCTCCCGTTCGTAGAGAACCTCCACGGCGCGCCCGGCGGCGTTGGTCGAGACGGAGAGCACATCTTTGGCGAGGCGATAGAGGGCGAAAGGGACTTTGACCGACGGGCAGACGCTTGCGCCGACGGGCGGGAATTTGGAGAGCAGGTAGAATTCGGCGTCACAGAAGTCGCAGGCGTCGAGGTGAGCCGATAACTGCTGCCGCAGTTCGCGCGCGAGCGTCGCACGCGTGTAGCTCAGAAGCACTTCGGCGGACGGGCAGGTTTTATGTTTGCAAAATTTGGCTGTGCTGACAGCACCCATGGTTCTTCTCCTTCTTCATCGCCGACCGAGCCTGACGGTCAAACTACGCGTCCCATGCCGATTGCCGCAGACTCTTGTCGAAGCGCGCCGCACGTTTCTCATGCCCATCATTAACAGGTCGAGGGCGGCTGGCGAGGTGAGAAGCACGGCCTTAAAGCCCTTGTCAATGGGCGCTTCGCTTGGTCTCTAAAGAGAAATCGTCAATAGCCTCAAAGTTCCACAACCGGAGAGCGTCGCCGGGGCGATTTCCTCATTTTTTTCAACGCCTTGAGGCAAGTGTAAAAAGATGTTGCTCATTCTGCGGCTAACTGCTAGTATTATTTTGTCGTCAGGAGACGCGACAGTTTCCTGATTCCCTTCGTGGCTGACCGCGCCAATTCCCCTTTGCGGTCATCTGGCACGGTCTATCCAGATTTAGCACTACCCAACAGAGCATGCGGTTTGTTACACTTTTCGGTCTCTCCCCGAAAACCAGGAAGCGCGAGCCTGCGACGCGCTAAGTTTCCCGGCGCATGTATTGCTCGGACGGGGCTGCCCCGCGCCTCCGTCACTTCGGTTCTCTAACCTGAGATGGGAAAGTTGCTCATTGCGTTTCACGCCCCTCCCATAGATAATGAGCGACAATTCGATTAAGGGTGAACAGACAATGGAGCAGGTGGAGCTTTGACAATTTGGGTTTTGCCCGTCCGGCAGGCTGACCGCCCGTCGCGGCGTCGGCAACTCGGTGAGAGGACGCACGAACCGTGTGTCACAGAAACCTTCAGCGCACGCGCCTTCAAACGTAGGGGAGCGTCAAGCCGCATCCAGCCTCTTGTGGAAAACTTGCCTGAAGTAAATCGCCTCACAGTGCCCACCCGAAAATTAGCCTGACAGACTCTACATTAATAACATGGCTGCAACATCTGCCGATCATAATCACCCATTCGATAATCACATGACCAGCGCCACCGAAGAAGAGTTGCATGCGCCGGCACAGCAGGCTTCGTCTGCCGTCGCCCAGCGCCCCGCGCGCGGGACAAATGCCCACTGGGTCGACTCCCTGCGCCACTCCGACGTGACCCGCCTCTGGACTGAACTCCACCGCATCGTGTGCAGCCACCCGCTCGTGCGCGCCTCGCACAGCGCCGGACTGCTCGTCGAAGGCGCGGAGCGCGGCAACGCTTACGTAGACCTGACGCAGGAACTCTTCGTCACGCTCCTTAGTAAAGCGCGCTTCCAGCACTATCTTGAGACGGCGATGACCGACGCCGAGATCGAATGTGAAATCAGCCAGATCGAACTGACCAATCTGCTGACGGCCGAACTGCGCAAGCGTCACCCGGAATCCTATCGCCTGGCGCGCCGCATCTCCACCATCATCCAGTCGAGCGCGAACTTCCGGCGCTTCGACGGCGGCGCGGGCAGCGTCGAGGACGAACCGCACCGCCGCCTCGCCGACCGTGTCTACGGCCTCGGCGAATGGCCTGCCACCAAACCGCGCCGCAACTCACAGGAGTTGGAGCAGCGCATCCAGATGATCCCCGTCCACCAGCGCGACACGCGCATGGTCGGCTGCACGGGCGACTCGCAGATCATCATCAGCAACTCGGACCTCGAAGATTTGATCATCTCCATCCTCGAAGCGGCCGACGCGCCCGTGGACGTGCGCAGTTTGCGCAGCCTCGTCATGTCGCGCCTGCCCGTGATGGACATTTACCTCGTCCCGCTCGGCGGCGGCGACGATGAAGAAAACGGCCGCATCTTCGAGCCGGTTGACGGGCGCGAGAATCCGGAGCAGGGATTGCTCCGCCGCGAGTCTGAGGAGGAAGCCGTCGGCTACGTCGATCTCTTCCTGCGCGCACTGCACACGAGCGTGCGCGGCAAGACCAAACAGTACGACCGCATGCTCGGCGTCCTCTGGCATTGTTACCTCAGCCCCGACCACGTCACGCAACTCGAAGCGGCCGCGCGCCTCGGCGTCTCCGACTCGCTCGTCTCGGACTATCGCCGGCGCATCGAGCAGGAGTTGCGCGCCCTGGCCTTCGGCGAGATCGAACAGGCGCGCCGCTTCGAAACTTCTCTGCGCGAACGCGTGCGTGCGCTGGTGCTTGATGGCGAGGAAGAGCGCGTGGCGGTCTAAAGCCTGCCGCCGAGCATTGAACGCCGTGCGGCCTGCCGGGTCGCGTATGAGAGCGATTGAATTTGGCAAAACTTTCCTCACTTGACGGTGTTCGCTCACCCTGCCTACAGTGGTTAAAGGAGCGATGGGGAATCGTTTCCCCCGTGCAAGTGAAAAAGAGATCGGCTGCTTCCGGCGCGGTTTGCCCCCGCGCCGTAAGCGTTGACGATTGAGCGGGAGTCGGGCGCCTGTAAGGGCGCGCTCCCGTTTATTCGACTCGCGCGCACGCGCTGGTCGCGCCCGGTTCGCACGGGCGTTCCTCCGGCGCGAAAATTTTTAGCGTCTTTTGCGCGCGGGCGGCAGTTGCCGTTCTTCAAGAGAGTGCCGTTTGATGCCATACAGCCGCCAGCCCAGTGATTACGAGCCTGTGACATCGTCCTCTTCGCGCCGCGCCTCCCTGCGCGAGGGCGAGGGTGAAGACCGCGCCGGCGTCTGGCCTGACGCTACTGCTCCCGCGCGACGCGCTCACACGGCGGAAAACGACGACGACAGCGGCCGCCTCCTCGCGAAGCGGACGCCGCACCCTCCGGCACAAATATCCGACACGCCCGACGCCGAAACGCTCGACACCCGGGCTGCTCAGGATAAACTCGCCTGCAAACTCAAACGCGGCCACCTCATCAGTTTCGCCGGGCTGTTTGTCTTCACCGTCGTCCTCTACTTTCGCCCCTACGAACTGATCCCCGCGCTCTCTTCGCTGACCTCGATGGCATACTTCGTCGCGCTGGCGACGGTCGTCATCTTCGTGCCGTCTCAATTCGCCATCGAAGGCACGTTCACCTATCGCCCGCGCGAAGTTAATCTCGTGCTGCTGCTCTCGGTCGCTGCGCTGCTCTCGATGCCGTTCGCGCTCAATCCCCTCGAAGCGTGGGACACCTTCAACAAGGAGTTCATCAAGGCAGTGGTGATGTTCATCGTGATGGTGAACGTCGTGCGCACAGAGCGACGGCTCAAGGCTCTCTTCTGGCTCGCGCTCGCCGTGAGCGCGTTCCTGTGCGTGCATGCCATACAGGACTACAGTTCGGGGCGGCTCGCGCTCGACGGCCAACGCATCGCCGGCCTGATCGGCGGCATGTTCGGCAACCCGAACGACCTCGCGCTCCACCTCGTCACGATGATCCCCATCGCCTTCGGCCTCATGCTGACGACGCGAAACCCGCTCATGAAACTGCTCTATGCCGCGTGCGCCGTGCTGATGGTGATCGGCAACATGATCACTTTCTCGCGCGGCGGTTTTCTCGGCCTGATGGCGGTGATGTGCGTGCTGGCGTGGAAACTCGGGCGGCGCAACCGTCTGGTCGTCGTCGGCATGTTCGTGTTGATGGTGGGCTTTTTCGCCTTCGCCCCCGGCGATTACACGTCGCGTCTCGGCTCAATCGTCGACCACAGCCGCGACGCCTTCGGCTCGGCCGGGCAGCGGCAGGAGCTTTTGATCAGGTCGATCATCGTCTCTTTGAAGAACCCCGTGTTCGGCGTCGGGATGGGCAACTTTCACACCGTCTCGATCAGGGAACTCGTCAGCCACAACGCCTACACACAGGTCTCCGCCGAGATGGGAATTGCGGCGATGGTCATCTACATCATGTTCATCGTGACGCCGCTCAAGAGGCTGCGCCAGATCGAGCGCGAGACCTTCGCGACGCGCAAGGGGTCGCATTTCTACTACCTCGCCATCGGCCTGCAAGGCAGTCTCATCGGCTTCATGGTGAACAGCTTTTTCGCCTCCGTCGCCTATCAGTGGTACGTCTATTACCTCGTCGGCTACGCCATCTGCCTGCGCCGCCTGTACGAAGCGGAGGTCGGCCACAAGGTCGTGCCGCAGAAGAAGCAGAAGAATCAGGGAACGCTCGCGCAAAACCCGGAAGACATCTCCGGCAAGGCTGACGGCGACCCATCTTTCGACGCCTCCGGCGAAGACACCCTCGACGGGCAGCGTCGTCCGGCATTCGGCGAGGCCGCGCGCTAACGCCGCCCATTACGTCAAATGATCACCGAACAGGCATCAATACTACCGGACAAGGCCGACCGACGCGCGCGCGCGTCGGTCGGCCGTGCGGCGGATAACGCATCGCTTCCGTCGGCGGGCGCGGTGGCGGCGGCATGTTCCGTCTCGGTGGTGATTCCCTGTTACAACGAGGAGCGTTTCATCGGGAAGGCGCTGGAAAGTTTGATCGAGCAGTACGACGGCGAAGGTTACGAGATCGTCGTGGTTGACGGCAGGTCGGAAGATAAAACGCGGGAAGTCGTGGCGGAGTTTGCCGCCGCGCACCCGCAGGTCGCCGTCCGCGTGTTCGACAACCCGCAGCGCAGCATTCCGGCCGCGCTCAATATCGGCATCGGCCATGCGCGCGGCGAAATCATCGCGCGCATGGACGCGCACTCCGCCCCGGCGGCCAATTACGTGCGCCGCTGCGTCGAACTGTTGCGCGATGGAGGGGCGGCGGTGGCGGGCATGTCTCTGAGCATCCGCCCCGGCGACGCGACCCAAACGGCGCGCGCCGTCGCACTCACCGTCGCGCACCCGTTCGGCATCGGCGACGCGAAGTATCGCACGGTGCAGGGCGCGTCGGCGCGAGTCGTCGATACTGTGCCTTTCGGGGCGTTCCGCAAGCAAACGTGGGAGGAGGTCGGCGGCTTCAACGAGGAGTTGCTGACCAACGAAGACTACGAGTTTTACTACCGCATACGCCAGCGCGGCGGCCTCGTCGTGATGGATGAATCGGCCGCCTGTTTCTACTTCGCTCGCGCGACGCTCACAGACTTGGCGCGGCAGTACGCGCGCTATGGCGGCTGGAAGGCGCGCATGATCAAGCTGCACCCGCGCTCGATCAAGCTCCGGCAGATGGTTGCGCCCGCCTTCGTCGCCGCGCTCCTGGTGCTCGGCACGCTCGGCGCGTGGTGGACGCCCGCGCTCTGGCTCCTGCTCGGCGCAGTCGTCGCGCCTTACGCCGCGCTCTCGCTCTACTTCGCCTACAGGCTCGCGCGCCGTGCGGGCGAGTTGAGTCTGCTGCCGCTTTTGTCGCTCGCGTTTTTTGTGATTCACACAACCTGGGGGGCGAGCTTTCTGTTCGGGCTGATTCGTTCGCCTAAGAATTGATCGAAAAGAGGACTGACCGGGGGATGAACGGGCAACAGGTTAACAAGGCTTTGCGAACGATGCGCTGGCTGCCTTTTTACGGCTGGCAGCGCGTGGTGCGCCGTCCGGCGACGGGGCAGGCGCGCCCGCTTCACCTGATCTTCGCCGTCGCCGATCACTTCGAGCCGTCCATCATCCCCGATGCGCCGCCCTCTACTTTCGCCCCGCTCGACGAGCAGGAGCGTCGCGTCGAACGCTGGTGTCGTGAATATCCGAGATCGCTCGGCGCATGGCGCGACGACGACGGCTATCCTTTCCGTCATACCTATTTCTACCCGGCCGAGCAGTACGAGCGCGCGCAGGTCGAGCGCTTGGCGGAGCATTGCCACGACGGTTGGGGCGAACTTGAGATACACCTGCATCACGGCGTCGAGTCGCCGGATACGGCGGCGAACACGCACGCCGCGCTGTCCGGCTTCAGGGACACGCTCGCAGGCCACGGGTGCCTCTCCCGCTGGGACGGCGAGGGCGAGCCGCGCTACGCGTTCGTGCACGGCAACTGGGCTTTGGCAAACTCCAACTCCGGCAGCGGTTGCGGCGTGGACGAGGAGATGAAGTTGCTCGCCGAGACGGGTTGCTACGCCGACATGACGCTCCCTTCGGCCCCGCACCCAACGCAGACGGCGAAGGTCAATTCGCTGTACGAGTGTGCGCTGCCGCTGGCCGAGCGCGCGCCGCACCGGCGCGGGCACGACCTCAGACGCGGGCGCGCGCCCCAAACTTTTCCGCTCATCATACAGGGGCCGCTCGGCTTGAACTTCGAGCGGCGGG
>DATCWB010000184.1:0-6107 GCA_036566625.1 Pyrinomonadaceae bacterium | reverse complement strand
GCCGCCGCCGAAGCCGCCATCGGCCTCGGCCTCGTCATCGCGCTCTACCGCAACAAAGAGACCATCTTTGTTGACAAGATTGATCTGCTCAAGTGGTAAATCGTGAATCGTAAATTGTAAATAGATAAAAACCGTTTCCTCTCTATTCACGATTTACGATTCACGGTTCACGAAAATTATGCACAGACTCATCTGGCTCATTCCGCTTTTGCCGCTGGCCGGGGCTGCGATCAACGGGCTGCTCGGCCGTCGCCTGCGTTTTTCGGAAACCGTCGTGGGCGCGATTGCGGTCGGCTCGGTCGCGCTGGCGTTTCTGCTGGGCGTCGCGGCCGTCTATTCGTACGGCTTCGGCGGCCACGCGCAATGGCCCGAGCCTTACGTGACGAGCCAGGATGGTGCGTTCGGCTACAAGTGGATTCCGGGCGGCGCGACCGAGTTGACGCAGGGGAAAGACGAACGCGCGCGGAGCACGAACGCCGGTGACCACGCGCAGCAGTCGTCAACATCTCCAGAGTCTTGGACGGGATTTCCCCCGGTGAAAAGTCAGGAAGAACTGGAGAGGTTGATGGCGGGGCAAGGCGGCGGCGCGCGGAGCGCCGAAGGGGGCACAACGACGACGGGCGGCGCGCTGCTCGACGTTGAGTGGAGTTATCAACTCGACCCGCTCTCCTCGATCTTCATCCTCGTCATCACGGGCGTCGGCCTCTGCATCTTCGTCTTCGCCACCGGCTACATGCACGGCGACGCCGGGTTCTATCGCTTCTTCGCCTATCTCGGCCTCTTCATGTTCATGATGCTCATCCTCGTGATGGGGTCAAACTTCCTGATGATGTTTGTCGGCTGGGAGGGCGTCGGTCTCTGCTCCTACCTGCTCATCGGCTACTACTTCGACCGCAAGGAGGCGGGCGATGCTTCGCGCAAGGCGTTCATCACGAACCGCGTCGGCGACTTCGGCTTCGCCCTCGCCGTCTTCGGCATCATCGCCACTTTCGGTTCGACGCAGTACACGCAAGTGATGTCGCAAGCGTCCGGCTACCCGATTGAGCCGCTCGGACACTTCGGCCTGATGTCCTGGCTCGCGCTCGGCCTGTTCGTCGGCGCGTGCGGCAAGTCTGCGCAGATACCTCTGTACGTCTGGCTGCCGGACGCGATGGCGGGGCCGACGCCCGTCTCCGCGCTCATTCACGCGGCGACGATGGTTACGGCGGGCTTGTACATGCTGACGCGCACGAACGTCATCTTCCAGCACTCGCAGACGATGATGCTCGTCGTGGCCGTCGTCGGCGCGCTGACCGCGCTCTTTGCCGCGACTATCGGCATCACGCAGAACGACATCAAGAAAGTCCTCGCCTACTCGACCGTCTCGCAACTCGGTTTCATGTTTCTTGCGTGCGGCGTCGGCGCGTTCGTCATCGGCATCTTCCACGTCATGACGCACGCCTTCTTCAAAGCCCTGATGTTCCTCGGCGCGGGTTCGGTCATCCACGGCATGCACCACGAGCAGGATATGCGGCGCATGGGCGGCCTCAAGCGTTACATGCCGAAGACCTACTGGACGTTCCTCGCGGGCTGGCTCGCCATCTGCGGCATCATCCCGTTTTCGGGCTTCTGGTCGAAGGACGAAATACTTTGGAACGCCGCCTCGACCGCGCTCATCCCTTACGGCTGGCTGCTCTGGGCGGTCGGCACGTTCACCGCCGCCCTGACCGCTTTCTACATGACGCGCCTCGTCGCCATGACCTTCTGGGGCCGGGAGCGTTTCCTCGAAGTGCCCGCCGGCGGGCAGGCCGACGAAGCGCACGCGCACGCATACGACGACGCGGGCAAGACGCACGACGCGCACACCGAATCGGCGGGCGACCGTCCGCGCCACGAACCCGGCGAGTATGTCGGCGAGCCGCGCGCGGTCGCTCACGCGCACACAGACGCGCACGGTGCGCCCTCCGTCGTCCATCACGACGCGCACGGGCACGGCACGCACATCCCGCACGAGTCGCCGCCCGCGATGTGGATTCCGCTCGCCGCACTGGCGGTGCTCGCGGTCATTGGCGGCTTAGTAGGCATCGGCCCCGCGTTCAAGTTCATTACGGGCGCAGAGCATCCCGGCGGGCGCATGAACATCGTCAACTGGCTTGAGCCGGTCATCTGGAATCCTTCGACCAAACAGTTCAACGCCCCGCACGGCGCGGGCGCGGAACACGCCGGGGTGGGCGCACAACCGGGCGCCAATCTGATTGCTTCGACATCGGCGGACGTTCCGTCGGGAGCAGTGGCCGCGCACTCGCCATACGGCAACGACACCGGCTTCAACCTCGTGCATGCCATTGAGGGCATGACGCACAGCCATCTCCTCACCGAGTGGTTGTTCATCATCATCTCGCTCGTCGCCGCCGGACTAGGTATGCTGCTCGGCTGGCTCTTCTACGTGAAGAAGCCGCACCTGCCCGATCTCTGGGCGGCGCGGCTCGGCGCGCTCTATCGCGCGAGCTACAACAAGTACTGGGTTGACGAACTCTACGGCCTGCTGTTTACGCGGCGCACGATGGATGCGGCGCGCGGCATCTACGCCGTTGACTCGAAGGTGCTCGACGGCGCGGTCAACGGCTCGGCGGGCTTGACGCGGCGCATCAGCCGCTACACCGGCAACTTCGACCGCACGGTGGTTGACGGCGCGGTCAACGGCGTCGCCGGGTTCATCGGGCGGCTCATGTCGCCGCTCCTGCGCGCGGCGCAGACGGGACTAACGGCCAACTACGCGCTCGTCATGGTGCTCGGCCTCGTCGTCGCCGTTATCTTCTTTTTCAGCGGCGACATTCTGGGGCTGGTGCGCGGAAGATAAAGCAAGGCGTCGTCCGCCCTCAGCAGACAATTGACCACTGACTAATCATGAAAATCCCTTACCTGCTCTCCATCATCACGTGGCTGCCGCTCGTCGGCGCGCTCATCATCCTGTTCGTGTTCAAGCGAGATAACGCGCGGGCGATCAAGCGGTTTGCGACCGCGTGGTTCGGGCTGGTCTTTCTGGTGTCGCTTGCGCTCATCGGTTACGACCGCGCGGCGGGCGGCATGCAGTTCATCGAAGACTGCCAGTGGATTCCCATCATCGGCGCGCGTTACCAGATGGGCGTTGACGGCGTGGCCGTCCTGCTCATCGTGTTGACGACGCTCCTCGGCGTCATCGCCGCGCTCTCTTCGTGGGAATACATCGGGAAGCGCGAGCAGGAATACTACGTGTTGCTCCTGTTGTTGCAGGCGGCCGTGGTCGGCGTCTTCGCCTCGATGGACCTGTTTTTGTTCTACCTCTTCTTCGAGGTCTCGCTCGTGCCGATGTATTTCCTGATCGGCATCTGGGGCGGCGAGCGCAGGCTGTATGCCGCGATCAAGTTCTTTCTCTACACGCTTGTCGGCTCGGTCATCATGCTGCTCGGCGTCTTGAAGATGTATTTCTTAACTCAGGACGCGACGCTGACGGCGGCGATCACCCCGGCCGTGATGGACAACATCGCGGCTTCGGGCACGCAGGCGCGCAACGTGCTCGACAACGCGCGGGCGGCGGCCGGCGCGGGCGGCACGTTCAACATCATGTTCCTGCAAGCGCTCGGTTCCGTCCTGCCGATGGGATTGATGCAGGTGCTTTTGTTCTTCGCCTTTGCCATCGGCTTTGCGATCAAAGTGCCGATGTGGCCGTTTCACACGTGGCTGCCGGACGCGCACGTCGAAGCGCCGACCGCAGGCTCGGTCATCCTCGCCGGGATACTTTTGAAACTCGGCACTTACGGCTTCTTCCGCTTCAACCTGCCGATGTTTCCCGAAGCCTCGAAAGATTTGAGTTACTTCCACGTCTTCGGCGCGACGTTCGGCGTGCGCCATGTGATGGTCACGCTGGCGATCATCGGCATCATCTACGGTGCGCTCGCCGCGATGTACTTCGTCGTCGTGAAAGACGGCGACGTGAAGAAACTGGTCGCCTATTCGTCCGTCTCCTCGATGGGCATCGTCATGCTCGGCCTGTTCGCCCTGAACCCGAACGGCCTGAACGGCGCGGTGCTCCACATGATCAACCACGGCATCTATTCGGCCGCGCTCTTCCTGCTCGTCGGCATCATCTACGAGCGGCGGCACACGCGCAAAGTCTCCGAGTTCGGCGGGCTGTCGCACGTCATGCCGGGCTATGCCACGGTCTTTCTCGCGATGGCGATGACGGCCATCGGGCTGCCGCTTTTGTGCGTCTTCATCTCGGAGTTTCTGGCGATGCGCGGCGCGTTCGAGGCGCAGCCGTGGTGGGCGGCGTGGGCTGCGCTCGGCATCATCCTGAACGCGGGCTACATGCTCTGGCTCTATCAGCGCATGTTCTTCGGCCACGTCGACAACCCCAAGAACGAGAACCTGACGGACATGAACGGCCGTGAGTGGGCTTACATGCTGCCGCTCGTCGCGCTCTCGCTCTGGATCGGCGTCTACCCGAAACCTTTTATCGAGTACATCCAGCGACCCGTCAACGCCGTCGTCCGGCAGGTGCGGCCTGACTACCCGTTCCAGCCGGGCGCGCCCCAAACGCCGACGACGGCGAGAGCGGAAAGATGAAAGACGTAAATCGTGAATCGTAAATCGTAAATAGATTCAATCAGGTTTTCTCTATTTACGATTGACGATTCACGATTTACGAAAAAATTATGCTGCTTCAAGCCAACACCACCGCCCTGTTCAGCGTGCGCGATTTGCAGTTGATCGCGCCGGAGTTGATCTTAACCCTGAGCGCGTGCGTCGTGCTCGTGATGGAAGTCATCCTCCCGCGACGCGAGCGCAAGTGGACGGCCTACTTCGCCCTTGGCGGCACGGCGCTCGCCGCCGTCTCGCTCTTCCTGCTCTGGCAGACCAACCGCGCCAACCTCCCGCTCGACGCTTTTTACGGCATGGTGCGCATAGACGGCTTCGCGCTCGTCTTCAAGATGATCTTCCTGCTGGCGGCCGCGCTCACTATGGCTATCAGCCTGCGCTATCTGGACTTCGAGGGCGAGCAGCACGGCGAGTATTACGCGCTCATTCTGTTTGCCACCCTCGGCATGATGTTTCTCGCCTGCGGTTATGATCTGATCTCGCTCTACATCAGTCTGGAATTGATGGCTCTGACCTTTTACGTGCTCGTCGGGTTCACGAAGCGCGAGCGGCGTTCCAACGAAGCGGGCATGAAATATTTCCTGCTCGGCGCGTTCTCCTCCGGCGTGCTGCTCTATGGCATGTCGCTCCTGTTCGGCGTCGCCGGTTCGACCAACCTCGGCGACATCTCGCAGAGCGTCACGGCCATCCTCGGCGGCGCGCCCGTCGAAAGCCCGCTCGCCGGGGGCTTGCCGCTCAGGCCGATCCTGCTGCTTGCCATGATCGCGCTCGCCGCCGGTCTGTTCTTCAAGATCGCCGCCGTGCCGTTTCACATGTGGGCGCCCGACGCTTACGAGGGCGCGCCCACTTCCATCACGGCGTTTCTCTCCACGGGGTCGAAGGCGGCGAGCTTCGCGCTGTTTGCGCGCATCTTTCTCGAAGCCCTCGGCGGGATGCGTGCCGACTGGGCGCCGCTCGTCGGCCTCGTCGCTGCCGTCACGATCCTGGTGGGCAACTGGGCGGCGGTTACGCAAACGAACGCCAAGCGTCTGCTCGCCTACTCGTCGATTTCCAACGCGGGCTACCTGTTGCTCGGCGTGATCGCCGCCAACCGCTACGGCTACATCGGCCTCGTCGTCTACCTGCTCGTCTATACTTTGATGAACATCGGGGCGTTCGGCGTGATCATCTCCCTGCGCCGTCGCGGCATCGTCGGCGACAACGTTGACGACTTCACCGGACTCGCGCAGAAAGCGCCCGGCATGGCTCTGATGATGACGATCTTCATGCTTAGCTTAGGCGGCCTGCCGCTGACGGGCGGCTTCATCGGCAAGTGGTTTCTCTTCGGCGGCCTGCTCCAACGCTACGATGCGCCGGACGGCAAGAGTTGGTATCTCTGGCTCGCCGTCTGGGCGATCCTCAACACGGTCGTCTCCTTCTTCTACTATGTCCGCTTCATCCGCGTGATGTATCTCGGCGACGGCGTGGCCGATGCGCGCCCGCTCTCGCTC
>DATCWB010000183.1:0-3661 GCA_036566625.1 Pyrinomonadaceae bacterium | reverse complement strand
CGAAACTGTTCGACCGCATCAGCGCGCGCCATTGGCCGGGGGCTTTAACGCTGGTCGTCAGCGCGCGCCCCGAGTTGCCGGGGGAATTGACGGCCGGGACCGGAACGATTGGATTACGCCTGCCCGCCGACGAAGAGGTGTGCGAACTCGTGCGCGCGTGCGGCGGCGCGCTCACGGCGACGAGCGCGAACCGCGCCGGAGAACCACCCGCGCGCACCGCCGGAGAGGTGGAGCGGGCTTTCCCGGCCGGTCTCTCACTCATCATCGACGGCGGCGCGGCGCGCTCGCAGGAACCATCGACCGTGCTCGATGTCAGCCGCAATGAGGCGCGTCTGATACGCGAAGGCGCGATCAGCTGGCGAGAGTTGCAGGAAACGATTCGCGGCGTGGAGTGAGAGAAAGGCGGTCAGTAGTCAGTAGTCCGTTGCCGGTTACCAATTGCATGTGACGATCACACGAGTTGCTAAAGACGGATTTGAACAACTGACAAACGGCCACTTACTGACACTTGACGCCTTCCCTCTACTTGCTCACCGTCAGGCTGCGCACGAAAGTCCAATCCGCTGCGGCGGCGACCTTGATGTTGCCGACATGCTTGCGCGCGATGACGATGTTGTTGAAGTACCAGAGCGGGAACATCGGCATTTCGCGGTTGATCAAATCCTGCCCTGCGGCGTAGAGCGTTTTGGCCTTGGCGCGGTCGGCGGTGGTAACGGCCTCGCCCAGAATCTTGTCGAGTTCGGCGTTGCGATAGCGGCCGCGGTTGAAGTTTCCGCCCGTCAAATAGGTGAAGAGGTCGCGCAGGAAAATCGGGTCTTGATTGCCGCCCACCCAGCGGCCGGTGGTGAGTTGATACTGGCCGTTGCGCTGCGCTTCGCGGAGCGTGTTGTCTTCAAGAGTTTCGATGTTGATGGGAATGCCGACTTCGCGCAGGGAGTTCTGCACCACGCCCGCAAACTGGCGCGTGACCAAATTGCTGGCAGAGATTTTGAAACTGAGCGGCTCGGCGAATCTCAGACGTGGGCCGTCGCCGTCGGGGTCTGTGAAGCCCGCCTCGTCGAGCAGTTTTTTCGCCTGCGCCGGGTCGTAACTGTAGGTTTTCTGCTCCGTCGAATAAGCCCACGACTCCTGCGGGAGGATCGAATGGGCGACGCGCGCCTGCCCCTGCAAGAGATTTTTGACGATGCTCTCGCGGTCTATAGCGTAGGCTATCGCCTGGCGGACGCGCGCGTTGTTGACGGGCGCGCTCTCGCTGTTGAAACCGATGTACTGCACGTTGACGCCGGGCGATTGCACCACTTGAAGGTTGGGGTTCTTCCCCAGATTGACGTAAGCATCGGGCGAGAGCGCGGTGTTGACCGCGAGATCGACGCGCCCGGCGACGAGTTCAGCCTGTTGCGTGTTGGCGTCGAGGATCACTTTCACGCGCAGGTGTTTGATGTTGGGCACGCCCTCCCAGTAGGTGTCGTTAGCTTCCATGTCAACGACCTGCTGCGATTCGTCGTAGCTGACGAATTTGAACGCGCCGGAGCCGACCGGCTTGATCGCCTGCGACTCGAACGTACCTTCCGGGATGATGGCGATAGGGATCAAATTGGCGAACAACTCAAGCCACGGGCGGCGCAGGCGGAAGACGGCCGTGCGCGGGTCGGGCGCTTCGACCGACGCGACGAGCGGTTGCTTGCTCGCGCCCGTGCCTTCAAAGAAGGGCACGGCTTTCGGCGAATCCGAGGCGAGGAATTTATCGAAGGTGTATTTCACGTCGGCCGAGGAGAGCGGCTTTCCGTCGTGGAATTTCACGTCGTCGCGCAGGGTGAACTTGACGGAGAGGCCGTCGGGCGCAGACTCGACGCTTGTTGCCAACTCGCCGACGTAATCGAACTGTTCGTTCTTGCGCATCAGCTGGTTGAACATCAACTGGCGATAACGCTCGCTCGCCGCGTCCGTCCCGCGCAGGGGGTCGAGCGTCTTCGGGCTGGCTTCGAGCACCATCACGAAGGCGTCGCCGCCCGCGCGCTTGCAGGACACGCCCGACACCAACAGGCCGAGCAGCGCAGCGAACATCAGGCAATGCGCGTATGAAAAAATAAAAATGCCCGGAGCTTGACGCCCACCCCCTGCTGAATTTCGGATACGCATCAAATTTTGCCTCCATAGGTGTAATTGAGTTTGCGGTTAAGCGCGGCCACTTCGCCGGAGAGCGCATCGAAGCGCGCCGCGTCGAAAGGGCGCGGCGGTTGGATGAGAGTTTTGAAGTGTGCGATGCGCGCGAGCGAAGCCTCGATGCGTTCTTCGCTGAGCGTGCCTTCGCGCGCGGCCGCGAGCAGCGAAGCGAAACCGCGCCGGATCAGGTCGGGGCGGGCGCAGATGAGCAGCATGTCCTCGCCCGCTTCGACGGCGCGAAGCACGGTCTCTTCGATCTCGTAGTGGCGCGCAATTGCGCCCATCTCCAGATCGTCCGTGACGACGAGGCCGTTGTAGCCGAGTTCATTGCGCAGCAGCTTGGTGACGATCTGCGGGTTGATCGAAGCGGGAATCAGACGCCCCCCCGCCGTCCCGCTTCTCAGATCGACTTGCGGGAAACCGCCGTGGCTGACCATGACGGCATGAACCATGTTGTCCTCGCGCTGGAAAAGCTCGATGTAGGGCGCGAGGTCTTGCGCAATGAGTTGGTCCTGCGAGAGGTTGATGATCGGCATCTCTTCGTGCGAATCAACTTCGCCCGCGCCGATGCCGGGAAAATGTTTGGCGCACCCCAAACAACCCTCGCCCTGCAAGCCGCGCAGGTAGACCATCGTGTAGCCGAGCACCTCGCCGGGCGAGCGGCCGTAGGAACGCGAGTAGAGACCGTTGGAGAGCAGGTCGCGGTCGTCCGTCATGATCGATAGGACGGGCGCGAAGTTCATGTTGAAGCCGAGCAGGCGCAGCGCCTCGCCGGTGAGACGGCCGAGCGTGCGCGCGGCGGCCAGGTCGCCGTGCTGGCGGATGGTGCGCGCGGCGGGCATCGGCGTGCAGATTTTCCGCAGGCGGTCGACGAGTCCGCCCTCCTGATCGATGCCGAGCAGCGGTTCGACGCGCAACACGCCGCGCACGCCTTCGAGCAGGCCGCGCAACTGTTCGGCGGTGGCGACATTGCGGCCGAAGATGATGACGCCGCCCGGCTGCACGTCCGCGACGAGCGCGCGCGCCTCGGCGTCGAACTCCGTCCCCGGCAGGCCGATGTAGAGCAGTTGCCCGATCTTTTGTTCCAACGAAAGAGTTGATAAGTCTGACATAGTTGATGTTACTTCCGCGCCCATGGATCGCCCGGCCCGTTCGGGTCTAAGATTCGCTTGCGCGATATGGTTGCAAAACGATTTTGCCGCCAGCCGTAAACCGTGTGTTCCCTGAAACGCGGGCAACAATTTCCATCGCCCTCATTCCACGCCAACCCGGTGATATGCAGTCGCCCCTGTCTAATAGAAATCCCGTAAGGATGCCCGAGTTTCCAGACATCCTTGCTGAAGTCGGCCGGTTCTCCGAGTTTATAACGATAGCTCCGTGCTTCCTGAAAAATAAGTTTGCTGCGACCCTTGTGATAAGAATAAACATAGTAGTTCTCAATGTACCAGCAAGAGGTGTGGCAATTTGTTCCAAGCACCACGAGCGCATCTTCCCGGCC
>DATCWB010000182.1:0-3164 GCA_036566625.1 Pyrinomonadaceae bacterium | reverse complement strand
ACGACCGAAGGCTTGACGCGGCGGACGAGTTCGGGCAGCGACTCGGCCTCCGGCGTCTGTTGCGCCTGCGCCGTCACGAAGGCTGACGCAAACAGGCAGAGCGACAGGAGCAGCAGCAGCAGCGGCCGACGGGGCAGGGGGGGAAGTTGGCTTTTCGGCATGACTTTAATTCCGGGCGAGGGACAGACAACGACGTTCATCTTGCGCTACGGACGATGCAGCGTAAATCTATGTACGAGTTGTCTGAGAGCTAAGTTTGGGCTGACTTAATGCTTTAGGCGGAGACTGTCGAGGAGTTCATTGTGCGGCGAGGCGGCTTTTCGGGAACTGCTCCCCACCTCTCACCTGTAAGGCTACAGGCATTTAGAAATATACAGGCCGGGCGACACGCGGGTCAATAAAAAAGGGATGAGGCTGGAAGGGTGAACGGGAATAGTTCAAGTCAATAAACCTGAATGCTTTTCTTATTCATCCCTTATCCCTCCGCCCTCATCCCTAAAAAAACGGCTGCCCTCCGTGGAAGGCAGCCGTGGAAGTCTCGCGTATTGTGGTTCGTAGCTAGGGGCTTGAAGACGCGAGGCCAATTCAAGCCCGCTCGGGCGGACAATCTTACCGATTACCGCCGCGCATGATCGTGCCGACGATTGTGCCGGTCGGCGGCGCATCGTGGATGTCTTCGGTCGTGATGAAGAGGCCGAAATCGCGCAGGCCGGTTTCGGTTCTGATCTCCGCTTCGTTGCGCTGGCCTGTGTTCACGACCTGACCGAGACGGTGATACTTGTTGTCGGGGCTGATCGCCCAGAGCACGTAGCGTTTGCCGCCCGGGGCTTCCTTCAGTTCGTGGAAGCGCATGCGGATGGTGGTCGCGCCGTCCTTGCGCGGCTCGATGGAGACGTTGGCGCGTGTGCCGGTCATCTCGCCCGCGAAGTTGATCTTCATCTCCGTGTCCGTTCCCTGACGCCAGTTCGGGATGCCGAGAAGCGGCGCGGTGTAGGCCGCCGACGCACCCGAAGTGGTCGCCGCCGACACGCGTTCGCCGACCGCCGCGCCGTCGCGCTCGCCGTGACTACCCATGGGGATCACTGCAAAGCCCTGCGGCACGCCGCTGCGGAAGAGGACGGGCGTGTTCGCCGCCATCGTCGTCAGGTTGCCTTCGGGCGAGAGGACGAGCATGAACTTGTCCATCGGCGTGGTGAAGGTTTGCGTCGCCGCGCCGTTCGCAACCGAGACGGGGCCGAGCAGCGTGAACTTGCCCGCCGGGTCGACGGCATAGACGTTGAAGTTGTTCATGTCGCCGGTCAGATTTGAGAGGTCCAGATTGATGTTTGTCGCGTCGCCGCGGCGGATAACGCGGGCGATGCCCTTCGCGCCCGGAATCATCGTTCCCGGCGTCAGGTCAACGACGACCTCTTTGTCGGCCGGGTATTGAATCACGGTGTAGCTGCCGTCCGCGTTCTGAATTGTCTTTGTGGTTTGTGTGGTAGTGGTGGTCGTCGTGCGATCCTGCGCCGCGACAAAAGTGGCGGAAGCAAGGCTCAAGACCATGCCGCCCGCGATGTAAAGCAAACGTTTACTCATAATTGGAATTCTCCTCCAGATGTTAAGTTGTAGACGAGGGGGAGGAAGTTTGAAATAGGGGTCACTTGTAGAAATGAAGGGCAACAGTCATGCCGCGCCGACCCGGCCGTTTCCTTCCGAAAAAATGGATGAAACGACCGGAAAAAAGCCCGGCGCAGCGAAACGTTACAGTACAGGCGTGTATGACAAACGCATAAACGTGAGGACTTGAGCCAATTGCGCAAGGGGCTATCCAAGCGGCCGGCACGGAATTTTATTGCTACGGGCGACGCACACCTGTTAATCTCTCGCCGCTCTTTCCTGTCAGTTGCCTTTTTACACTTGAACTGTATCTACACTTTCGCGGCTCGAAATCCTCCGGAAGCCGGGGCGGTAGTTTTAACCGGAGGGACTTAGTTACTCCTCATCAGTGCTCTGTTCTCACGCGACCGTAAGTGATCGTACATCCGACCTCATTCTGTTTATCCCGCCCGGCATCATCTCTTAAACGGGGATGTGCTCGCGGTTTCACCGCGCACGAATCTCTCTCACACTCTATTCGCCACGGAGCAGACACGGGTGAACTCCCTGTTTTGCTCCTGAAAATTGTGCCATCCCCCGTCAGGTGTGAACGGCGGCGCAAACCCCTCCGATTAAAGAATAAGGAGACCTCTCATGTTCAAACTTCCTTACCGCCGTATCCTGCTCATCGTTGCGGCGTTGTCGGTTTTCGTGGCCTTCGCCGTCATCGCCTCCGCCAACCATTCGTGGAACGGCTATCACTGGGCGCGCACCTCGAACCCCTTCACGCTCAGGGTCGGAAAAAACCTCTCTTCCGCCTGGGGTACGGCCTACAGCGGGTCGATCTCCGATTGGAGCGCCTCCTCCGTCCTGAACCTGTCGTCATACGCCGGCTCGGCCGGTTCGGCCTGCGGCATGGTACGCGGCACGGTGCAGGTCTGCAACGGCTTATACGGCGCGAATGGCTGGCTGGGCTTAGCCTCGATCAGCCTCGCCAGCGGCACGAAGCACATCACGCAAGGCTCGGCCAAGATGAACGACACCTACTTCAACACGGCCACCTATAACAACCCCAATGAGAGACGGCATGTGATGTGTCAGGAGATCGGCCACACGTTCGGCCTCGGGCACACGAGTGAGAACGGCACCTCGCAGAATACCTGCATGGACTACTTCTCGAACACGGGCGCGAACGCCACCAGCACCGTCAGCACACGCCCGAACTCGCACGACTACGCCCTGCTTGAGAGCATCTACGCGCACCTCGACGGTACGACCACCGTCGGCGCGCGCACGACCTCGACGGCTCACGAGGCAGGGGAAGATGCCGGTTCCGATATTACCGACGACCCGATTAGCTGGGGACATCTCGTGAGCCAATCCCATAACGGGCGCAGTTCGATCTACGAGAGGTCTAACCCGAACGGTTCGAGAACCATCACGCACGTCTACTGGACTGAAGAAGCGGCTGCCGCAAACCCCGGCGGCGATCATCGGTTCCATCACCACCACTGAAAACACACTTTGATTCAAACTTGAACATGCGGGCGGGTCTTCCGGGTAACAACCGGAAGACCCGCCCGCAT
>DATCWB010000181.1:0-6715 GCA_036566625.1 Pyrinomonadaceae bacterium | reverse complement strand
GGAACAAGGTTCAATGATAAGGTTCGGTAAGCGGGCGCATAAAAAGTTCCGGAAGCGAGCGCGCGTCTTGCTGCTTGCCCTTGCCCTTTACCCCTTACCCTTTGCCCTTGTCGCTCCGCCCGCCTCGGCGCAGGAAGTGGTTGACCGCTGGGTGGCGACGATCAATAACCGCGAGTTGATCACTTACACGGACTTGCTCTGGCAGTTGGCCTTGCAGCCGGACACGCCGATTGACCAGCCGCGCTCCGAAGATTTGCAGCGCGTCCTCAATCTCCTGATCGACCAGCGGCTCATCTCGCAGGAGGCCGGAAAACTCCCGAGCATCACGCCCTCGGACGCCGACGTTGACAAGGCCACGAACGAACTCGTCAAACGCTTTCCCTCGCAGGCGGCCTTTTACGAACGCCTCGCGCGCGTCGGACTCACCGGCGAAGGCTTGCGCGAGATCGTCCGCCAGCGCGTCGAGATCGAAAACTATCTCAACTTCCGCTTTCGCTCCTTCACCATCATCTCCACGCAGGAGATCGCCGACTATTACCGCGACGTGTACGTGCCGCGCCACCGGCGCCAGTCGCCCGGCCGCATCGTCCCCACGCTCGAACAGGCCACCCCCGACATCGAACGCACGCTCACCGAAGACAAGATCGAATCCGACACCGACGCCTTTCTCGAAGAAGCCCGCACCCGCGCCGAGATCGTCATCCTCAATCAGGTATAATGGGACAGTGACAAGTGATGAGTGACAAGTGATAAGTTGAAAACTTGTCTTCCGCTTGTCACCCGTCACCCGTCACTTATCACTGTTCTAAGTTATGCGGCGCAAAGGTACGGAACAACCAAAGAGATTGCGCGTGGGGCTGGCGTTGTCGGGCGGCGCGGCGCGCGGCGCGGCACACGTCGGCGTGTTGAAGGTGCTGCTGGAGGCGGGCATACCCGTCGATTCGGTGGCGGGCACGTCGGCGGGCGCGCTCGTCGGCGGGGCGTTCGCTGCCGGGATGACAATAGCGGAACTCGAATGCTTGGGGCGCGAGATGCGCTGGCGCAACTTCGGGCGGATGACGCTCTCGCGGCTCGGCGTGCAGTCGAACGCGCGCATGGAGGAGTATATCCGCGCGCGCTTCCCCGTCACGCGCTTTGAAGAGATGCCCATCCCCTTTGCCGCCGTCGCCACAGACCTGCACACGGGGCAGGCGGTCGTGATGCGCGGCGAGGGCGACGCGGCGTTCGCGATTCGCGCGAGTTGCGCCGTGCCCGGCTGGTACGTGCCCGTCACGGATGCGGAGGGGCGGCAACTCGTGGACGGCGGACTCGTCGCCAATTTGCCCGCCGCCGCCGCTCGCTCGCTCGGCCCCGACATCGTGATCGCCGTGGACGTGAATTTCGAGGGAGCGAAATTCTTAGGGCCGCCGCAGTCGGCCATCGGCGTGCTCTTCCAGTCAATCATGGTGGTGCAGCGCACCGTCTCGACGCACGAGGGGCGCAACGCCGACATCGTGATCCGCCCCAAGGTCGGACACATCCGCTGGGATGAGATGTCGCGCGCCGACGAACTGATCGCGGCGGGCGAAGAGGCCGCACGCGACGCGCTCGCCGGGATCAAATCACTGCTCGCGCCCCCCGTCGAAGAACACCCCACATGGATACAACGCCTGCTCCAACGCACGCCCGCGCCCCCTCCCGAACGCCATCCCACGACCGAAACGCGCCCGCCACACGCCGCCGAAGAGGGCAAACACCGCACGCCCTCACATTAAACGAATCATTTCCAGACAGCGCCGCCCGCCGCCTCTCTTCCGGGGGTGTACCGAAAAACTACGCGACCCACTTCGACCGGGTTTAAAACCCCCTGCCGGAGTCTCCGCGTCAAACTTCTAAACTCTTCGCAAAGCAGAGCATACCGGGCTGTGTGCGCGTGTGGCCGCTCACGTTTTGCCTGCTGGCACAAACATTGCTCAACAGTGGTGGCCGAAGACTTCCGAGAGAGGTGTAGCGGGCATGAAAGAACTGGGAAAGAATCTCGCGCAACTAATTTTCGTCATCATGTTAATGATCACGCTTGCCATTTCCACGGCGGCTCTCTCCCAATGGGCAGGTTCGGACACGAGCGCGGACGGCGGCCGGATCGAGCAGGGCACGACCGCCGCGCCTACCCTGAGCGCATCCGCCGCACCCTGAAGCGGCCACGCTCCGCCCCGGCGCCGAACTCGTTCAAAGAATTCTCCGCCGATTAGTCGTTTACTCAACACATCACAAAGTCGCGAACTCGAAGGTACGGGCGAGACAGTCCCGAAGGCGGGGCTACGTGTGTCTAAAAAACTCGTCATAGTCAATAGTCTGTTGCCAGTTGTCACTTGTTCAAATCAACCTTGAGCAGCCTGTGTGATGATCACAAACAACTGACCAAGCTGACAGTAAACTTAAGAACAAAATTTCATCATGGCAATTGAAATCACATCGGAGCGGCGGGAAGCGCGTAGATTGCCGCGTCTGTCGAAGGCGCGTCGGGGCGCGAAAGTAATGCGCGAGACGAAAACGCACGACTGGCCGCGACGCTTGCGTTTCATTGGTGTGGCCGCGCTCGTCTTGTGCGCCGCGGTTGTCGCGTCGCTCGTCTATTGCTATCAGGGCGCGGCCGAGACGATTGACCGACGCCTCGCCTCCGGCTACCTGACGAGCCGCGCCGGAATCTACGCCGCCCCGCGCGTGCTGCGCGCCGGGCAAAATTTTTCGCGCGACCGTCTCATCGAAACTCTGCGCCGCGCCGGTTACGTCGAACAGAGCGCGAGCGACGTGTGGAGCGGCGCGTTTCGCGTGGGCGCGGAGGGCGCGGTCGAGATCAGCCCGCGTCGCGCGTCGCGCGCGGAGGAAAACGCCGTGGCGACGGCGCAAGGCTTCACGCCCGAAGTCGTGCGCGTCGCGTTTGATCGTAAGGGGCGCATCGGCGAGATCACGGGCGACGGCGTCACGCTCGACGCGTTCGCGCTTGAGCCGGAAGCCCTGACGAACGATGCCGCGACGAAGACCGGCACGCGCGCCACGCTCGCTTACACAGACATCCCGCCCGTGCTCACGAATGCCATCCGCGCCATCGAAGACAGGCGCTTTTTCGAGCATCACGGCCTCGACGTGACGGGCATCGGCCGCGCGCTCCTGAGTTGGACGGGCGAGGGGGCGCGCGGCGCGAGCGCGCCGGAGCGTCAGGGCGGCTCGACCATCACGCAGCAACTCGTCAAGAACACTTATCTCACGCCGGAGCGCACGCTCCGACGAAAGTTCAACGAAGCCCTGCTCGCCGCCGCGCTCGAACGCCGCCTGTCGAAAGAGGACATCTTCGCGCTCTACTGCAACGAGATTTATCTGGGCCAGCGCGGCGCGTTCGCCGTGCGCGGCGTCAAACAGGCGGCGCGCGTCTATTTCGGCAAAGAGTTGCGCGACCTCTCGCTCGGCGAGGCCGCGACCATCGCCGGGATGATTCAAAGCCCCGCGCGCTACGCGCCCGACCGCCACCCGGAAGAGTCGCGCGCGCGCCGCGACGCCGTGCTCGCCGCGATGTTCCGAGATAATTCGATCAACGCCGAAGAGGCGCGCGCCGCCTCCGGCGAACCCGTCAGCGTCGCGCCCGTTGACCCGGCCGCCCGCGCCACCGCGCCCTACTTCGTCGATTACGTCAACCGCGCCATTGAAGCGCAACTGCGCGACGGGGCGGGCGCAGACGAGCGATCTCTGCGCGTCTACACCACTATTGATCTAGACTTGCAACAACTGGCGGAACAGGCCGTGGCGCGGCAACTCGCGCAACTCGAACGAGTTTACAAACAGGGCGACGCACGGCCGCAGGCCGCCCTCGTTGCGCTCGACCCGGAGACCGGCCATGTGCTCGCCATGGTCGGCGGTAAAAACTACGCTGCGTCGCAACTCAATCGCGCCACGGACGCGCGGCGGCAACCCGGTTCGGTCTTCAAACCCATCGTCTACGCGGCGGCGCTGGAGAGCGGCATCCCGCCCGTGCGCCTGTTTGCCGACGCGCCGCGCGCCTTCACGTTCGACCGTTACAGTCCCGCCTACCGCCCGGCCAACTATGGCGGCGGCTACTCGATGCGCGACGTGACGATGCGCGCCGCGCTCACGAAATCTCTGAACGTCGTCACGGTTGACCTGGCAATGCAGGCGGGCTTGCCGCGCGTCGCCGCGCTGGCGGAGACCTTCGGGCTGCCGAAAGCTCCCGCTTACCCGTCGCTCGCGCTCGGCACGACGGAGGCCACGCCGCTTGAGATAGCTTCGGCTTATACCGCCTTCGCTAACGGCGGCACGCGCACGCGCCCCTCGTCCCTCATGCGCGCGGTTGACGGCAACGGCGTGAAACTTTTTGAAGAATTTCTCCCTTCGTCCGCACAGGTCGTTCAGCCTTCGACGGCTTACATGATCACGGACATGCTGACGAACGTCGTCGCCGAGGGCACGGCGCGCGCGGCACGCGGGATGTTGAAACTGTCGGCGGTCGCGGGCAAGACCGGCACGTCGCGCGACGGCTGGTTCGTCGGCTACACGCCGCGCCTCGTCTGCGTCGTCTGGGTCGGCTTCGACGACAATCGCCAACTCGGACTGACGGGCGCGGACAGTGCGCTGCCCGTCTGGACGGAGTTCGTGCGCGGCGCGCTCGAACTCAGACCGGAACTCGGCGGCGCGGCCTTTCTGCGCCCGGCGGGCGTCACGTCCGTCGAGATTGATCCGGCGACCGGGCAACTCGCCTCGCCCTCCTGCCCCGAGCGCGAACGCATCGCCGTCACACACGCGCTCGCCCCGACCTTCGAGTGCCTGACGCATCAAACGCCCTTGTCTCTCTTCGCCGCCACCGGCACAGAACAACCTGCGCCCCAAACAACAGTCGTCACGGATGATTCCACGCGCGGCGTCGCTACGTCGTCGCGGGCGCACGCGTCGCACGGAAACGGCGCGCCGGTAGCCCTCCCTGCGCCTTCGATTCAACAAACCACGCGAATCGAGCAGAGTCGGAGCGGACGCGCACGTCTCACAAACGATCCGCAAGTCGTCTCCGCCCGCGCCGCCGGGCACTGATCGCGCGGAGGATGTGCGACGCGCCGACGTTCTAAGGATGCCAGCAGACGATCATCCCCAATTTCTCGTCCTCAAAACAGCAGGGCTTATCTGCCGTGCAACGCGCACCGGCGGCGGCAGTGATCCGGTTGCTCCCGTCGGCGGGTTTTGAACGGGCGGCGGGCTCCCTGATCTTCTGCACCGCGGGCAGCAGTATCCCGATCAGGATAGCGTTGCAGGCTTTAACCTCCACGACCTGCCCGTCCTCAAGCGTGAGCGACTTCTCGGTCTGCCCCTCCGCGCCGCACGGCTGCGACTGCTGCGCGAGCCGCACGCCCGCTTTGACGCGCTTCAGGGTGCGCGTGCCGGACGCGTCGGTCGCAGTCACTTTCTTCACCGCGCCGCGTTCGGCAATTAACTCAACTTTAGTATCCCCGTCATTGCGCCTGACGACGTAGTTGAGCGTCAGCGTGCCGGGGCCGACTTTGGTCAGGCCGACGCCGGGCTGTGCGTCATCCGATTTCATTGACTGATCCTGCCCGTCCGGTGTCCGGCTCGTATTGCCCAGGCGCGGGGCTGGCGACGAATAGGCGAGGGGCGACAGCGACAGGGCGGCGAGCGTCAGGAGGCAGTAGATAGTTTGTCGTTTCATGATCTCGATCTCCTTGCGTGCGTGCTACTGAAAATTAAACACCGGGCGGTGCTGATACATAAGGCGGAGTTGCGGCGCGAAAAGTATCATCAACGCCGTGAAAAATTTCATTCACTGCCGCCGCCCCCGTCCGTGATTTAATTGCGTTGCGGGTTTAACTTGTCGCCGTCTGCGTTACAATTCCCGTGTCGCCTGCGAATCTGCGTCGCGGCGTTCGAGGATGACCTGAGCGATGGCGTGTTCGGTGGTGTGAGAGATGGAGAGGTGTGCGGTCGTCGCGCCGGAGCGTGTGAAGAGTTCGCGCGCGCGGTTGTGAAAGACGACGGAGGGCGCGCCCGCCGCGTTCGAGACGACTTCAATGTCCTGCCACGCGAGGCCGCCGCTCCAGCCCGTGCCGAGCGATTTGAGCGCGGCCTCTTTCGCGGCGAATCGTGCGGCGTAGTGCTGCGGCGCAACCACGCCGCGCCGCTCGCAGTAGTCGCGCTCGCCCGGAGTGAAGACGCGCTCGGCAAAACGGGGCGTGCGCCGCAACACTTGTCTGACGCGCGCCACTTCGATGATGTCTATGCCGATTGAGATGATCACGACGGATTCCGAATTCCTTGAGCGCGCCGGATTCCACTGGCGCGAGCAGGGCGGCGTGCGCGTCCTCGCCGGTGCGCAATTGGAAACGGAGGGCTTCGCCAACGGCTTCTCGACGCGCGCCGGAGGTTGCAGCCCCATGCCGCAGGGCGCGCTCAATCTCGCGGGCTTCGACGAGGACGACGCGGCCAACATCCACGAAAACCGCCGCCGCTTTCTCAAACTCTTTCGCGGGCGTTGGCGGCTCGCCACCTGCTGGCAGGTTCACGGCGCGGACGTGCGCGTCGTTCGCGCCGACACGGAGGGCGCGCTCGACACGAGCGTCGAACGCTGTGACGCGCTCGCCACGAACGCCCCGCACATCCTCGTCGGCGTCCAGACCGCCGACTGCGTGCCCGTCCTTTTAGGCGATGCGCGGAGCGGGGC
>DATCWB010000180.1:0-6360 GCA_036566625.1 Pyrinomonadaceae bacterium | reverse complement strand
TTCATCATTTCTTCTCTCTGCGTCGCCGCTTTTGAGGTCGAGGCGAAAGACGAGCATGTCGCGCACGGCGAGGCCGTTCTCGTAGACGGGTTCGTCGTAATACCAGAAGTAATCTTGCCGGACGTGGTGCGCTCTGAATCCGCACTTCTGGTAGAAGATGATGTTGGCCGCGCTCGTCGTGCTCGTGCCCACGATGATCTCCGCCTTGCCGCGCCTCCGCGCCTCCTCGACCAGCCACACCACGAATTGCCTGCCGAGTCCCTCGCCCTGTCGCTCGCGTGTGATAGCCAGTTCCAACATCTCGCACGGGTCGCGCCGCCAGCGCATCGTCGCCGCCCCGACCAACTCTCCGCCGGCGTCCATGCGATAGACTGTGTCGCTCAGATTTTTCAAACCCCAGCGCAGCGCGCTCGCGGAAGGCTCTGCCAGCAGGAGCAACGGGAACAGCGTTTCGAGTTCATCCTTGCCGGCTTCGCGAATTTCGACTCGCATGGCGGAGGCTTAGAGATTCCTCGCGCTGAAGGTGTCGCCCTGCCGGATGTCGCCGGTTTCGAATCCCTTCCTGAACCAGCGGACGCGCTGCTCGGAACTGCCGTGCGTGAACGAATCGGGGACGACGTAACCCTGCCCCTGACGTTGCAGCCGGTCGTCGCCGATGGCGCTGGCCGCGCCGAGCGCCTCTTCGATGTCGCCCGGTTCGATGATGCCGCGCCGCGCCGCGTAGTGTGCCCAGACGCCGGCGTAAAAGTCGGCTTGCAGTTCCAACATGACGGAGACACGGTTGGACTGCGCCTCGCTCATGCGTCTCTGCTGCGCGCTGACTTGTTCCATCGTGCCGAGCAGGTGTTGGACGTGGTGGCCGACCTCGTGTGCGATGACGTAGGCCTGCGCGAAGTCGCCGGGCGCGCCGAGTTTCGTCCGCATGTCTCGGTAGAAGGAGAGGTCTATGTAAACCTTCTCGTCGCCCGAACAATAGAAGGGGCCGACGCTCGCGCCCGCCACGCCGCAGGCCGAGCGCGTCTGCCCCGTGAAGAGCGACAGCGTCGGCTCGCGGTAACGCCTGCCCGCCTGTTGGAAGAGCGTGTTCCACACGTCTTCCGTCTCGGCCAGCACGACCGAGGAGAACTGCTTGAGTTCTTCTTCCTGCGGGTTGACCTGCCGTGAGGTCTGCGTCCCCTGCGCGGGATTGCCCTGACCCTGATCGAGCAACTCGCGCGGGTCTGCGCCGAACAGCAACGCCAGCACCACCAGGACAATTGTGCCGAGTCCGCCGCCGACGGCCATCCCGCCGCGCGACACGCCCCGCCGATCCTCCACGTTCGCGCTTTCACGCCGCCCTCTCCAACGCATATTTTTAAGCTCCCCTCCCCGATTTTGATTCCGCCGATATTTTCGATTATAAACGCCTGACGAACGCAAGACCCCGGATGTTAGTATGTGACAATCTGTTTGGGGCGATGTCCGTGGATTCTAACATCTGGCCGCCGACATCGAACATCTCCTTTATGTCCTCCAACCGTTTCATCAACGAGCGCAAAGGCGCATGGCAACGTCTGGAAGATTTGCTGGTGCTGCTGGATCGCATGTCGCTGCGCCGCCTGCACCGCGAAGAGGTGCGCGAACTCGGTCGCATCTATCGCCGCACGTCGTCCGACCTGGCGATTGCGCGCGCCGAATCGCGCGACCCGCGCCTGGTCAACTACCTGAACAGCCTCGTCATCCGCGCGCACGGGCGCATCTACCGCGCCGGGGCGTTAGAGGGGGGAGATCGCCTGCGCCGTTTTTTCTCGCGCGACTTCCCGCGGACGTTTCGCCGCACGTGGCGTCACACGGCCGCAGCCTTCGCCGTCTTCCTGGTCTTCTTCCTCGCCGGATTCTTCGGCACATGGCGCGACGCGGAGTTTTCCGGTCTTGCCGGAATGAGCCCCGCCTGGCGCGCCGCGAACACGGACGCGCGCGTGCGCTGGTGGAATTCTCTGAACGACGCCAACCAGGTGGGCGGCGCGCAGATCATGACCAACAACATACAGGTCATGTTCTACGCCTTCGCCTTCGGCGCGCTCGTCGGCGTCGGCACGTTCTACATCATGGCGATGAACGGGGCGAGCATCGGCGCGGTGCTCGCGCTCACCTACCGCGCCGGGTACGGGCACGAACTCGTCGCCTTCATGGCCGGGCACGGCGTTATCGAACTGACCTGCATCTTCGTCGCGGGCGGCGCGGGGCTGCTCGTCGGCGGCGCGATCCTCGTCCCCGGCGACCTCTCGCGCTTCGACGCCTTGCGCCTGCGCGGCCGCGACAGCATCCAGCTCGTCGTCGGCTGCATCCCCCTGCTCGTCCTCGCCGGTATCATCGAAGGCTTCATCTCGCCCGCGCCCATCTCGCCCGCATACAAGTTCGGCGTCGCCGCCGCCACCGGCGTCGCGCTCTACACTTACCTTTTGCTCGCGGGGCGGGAAGAAACTCAGGAAGATTCAACTACAGTAAGCCGCGCTCTTTGACCCGGATGTAACTCTCCAAGAGCGCGGGCGCGAGCGTGGCGGCGGTCACATCAAGAGCGAGGCCGCCGAGGCGTTCGACCATGCGGAGCGCCGCTTCGCGTTGAAACATGATCTCTTCGGCGACGGATTGCGTGAACAGGTCGCGCACGGTCTCCGGCGTGTCGCGCACGGCCGCGCTCAGGTCACGGTCGCCGATGGTGACGACGAGCGGGAGATGGCGCGGGCGCAGGAGTTTCAGAGACGTGAGCAGTTCGCGCGAGCCTTCTTCGTCAACTAAATCGGTGAGGACGACGACGAGCGCGCGCCGCCTGCAATTGGCGGCGATGTATTCGAAGGCGCGCGTGTAGGAAGGCTCGATCATCTCGGGCTCGACGCCGTGGAGAGCTTCGAGCACCGCCTCCATCTGCTCGTGCCCGCGCGCGGGCGGGATGTATGCGCCGACGCGGCGACCGAAGACGGCCAGCCCCGCGTTATCGCCGCCGCGCGCCGCCGCGCTCATCAGGGCGAGCGCGGCGTGAATTGCCGAATCGAACTTCGACTCGTCTTCGATGCGCGCCGTCATCAGTCGCCCGGCGTCGAGCGCGACGAGGATCGTCTGGTCGCGTTCGATCTGATACTGGCGCGTCGTCAGCTTTCCGCGCCGCGCCGTCGCGCTCCAACTGATGTGGCGCAACTCGTCGCCCGGCACGTATTCGCGCAGCGACTCGAAATCCCGCCCTTCCCCGCGCCACGTCGAACGCCTGTGCGCGGCGACGAGCGAACGCGCGCCGAGCGCCTTCAACTCCGCCTCGCGCGCGCGCCGCAAATTCGGATAGACCTTGATCCACTGCGGCTCGCCCACGCGCGCCGCGCACCACACCAGACCGAGGCGCGAAAGATAACGCACGGCCACGCGCCCGAACTCGTAACGCCCGCGTCGCGGCGGCGTCAGCCCATAGACGAGCGTCGCCGTGCTCTGCGCTTCCACTTGCAGAGACGCCTCGCGCGGCGACGATAGCCGCAACTCCGGCGGATGCTCGTCCTTAACCTGCAAGCTCAGAGGACGCGGCGTGTGATTGGCGATGCCGACGCGCACCTCCGTCTCCGCGCCGATGTGAAAACGCCCCGCGAGTTCGCGCCTGATCTCGACGCCCGCCGGCAGCGCGCGGCTGATGCGCGCATCTATGAAGGCGACGAGCAGGAGCGTCACGTCGTAGCAGGCGACGTACCAGCGCAGGTCGGGCCAGCTCCAGGCGAGCGACAGCGGCACGAAGCCGAGCGCGAGCAGCACGTAAAAGAGTTTTGAGAAGACGAAGCGCATCCGCGTGTGTATCGTTTGGACGACCGCGTTTGTGTGCTCAGTTAGAAGAACGCTTTCGCATACTAATGGCAGCCCCGGAACTAAGCAAATTCGGGGCGTCGGCCTCGAAGCCCCCGGCAATCACGCGGGGTCGAAAAAGCTCTGGCGCGTATTCCCCGACGCGGCTACAATGCTCGCCACGTGCTTCACTATTCGTTCGGCGCTCGCGCCTCACAAATTCATTCGAGGTTAAACATGAAACGTTCACTACTCGCGCTGTTCGTCGTCCTCTTCGTCTTGACGCTCGATGCCGGGGCACAGGAGAAAGATAAAAGCATCCGCGCACGCACGAAGAATTTGCAGAAACTCGACGGCTACATGCCGCTTTACTGGGACGCAGAGGGCGGCAAGTTGCTGCTGGAGATCGAACGCTTCAACGCGGAGTTTCTCTATCAGGTGTCGCTGCCGACGGGCGTCGGCTCGAACCCCATCGGCCTCGACCGCGGCCAACTCGGCAGCACGAACGTCGTCTTCTTCGAGCGCACCGGCCAGAAGGTTATGCTGGTGCGCCCGAACTATCGCTACCGCGCCATCACGAACGATGCGCAGGAGCGGCGCGCGGTCGAAGAGTCGTTCGCGCGCTCCGTGCTGTGGGGCTTCAAAGTCGAAGCGTCGGACGATGCGCGTGTGCTCGTTGACGCGACCGCCTTCTTCATGCGCGATGCGCACGGCGTCGTCGAAACTTTGCGCCGTGCCAATCAGGGACGCTTTCAGTTGGACGAGTCGCGGAGCAGTTTCCATCTCGCGCGCACGAAAAACTTTCCGCAGAACACGGAGGTCGAAACGCAACTCACTTTCACGGGCGACGAACCCGGCCGCCTCGTGCGCGAAACCGTGCCGACGCCGCAGGCCATCACCGTCCGCCAGCATCATTCGTTCGTCGCCCTGCCCGAAGCGGGCTACACGCCGCGCCGTCTCGACCCGCGCGTCGGCGTGATGGGCGTGGAGTTTTACGACTACGCCTCGCCCATTACCGAACCCATCGAGAAGCGTTGGATCAACCGCCACCGCTTGCAGAAGCGAGACCCTGCGGCGGCCGTCTCCGAACCCGTCAAGCCGATCATCTACTACGTCGATGCGGGCGCGCCCGAACCGATTCGCAGCGCGCTCGTCGAGGGCGCGTCGTGGTGGAACGAGGCATTCGAGGCCGCCGGTTTCCGCAACGCCTTTCAGGTCAAACTACTGCCGCCCGAAGCCGACCCGATGGACGTGCGCTACAACATGATCAACTGGGTGCATCGTTCGACGCGCGGCTGGTCTTACGGCGGCAGCGTCGAAGACCCGCGCACGGGCGAGATCATCAAAGGCAACGTCACGCTCGGCAGCCTGCGCGTGCGCCAGGACTTCCTGCTCGGCACGGGCATGATCCCGCCCTACGCTCCGGGCGGCGCGCGGCACGGCGGCGGCGGCGATGACGCCTCTTGCGAACTCGGCATGATGTCCGGCGGCGGCGACGACGACTATCTCACGCAGGACTCTTCGACCGACTCCGCGGCCATGTCCATCGCGCGCATACGCCAACTCTCCGCGCACGAGGTCGGTCACACGCTCGGACTCGCGCACAACTTCGCGGCCAGCACCTACGGCGGGCGCGCCTCCGTCATGGACTATCCCGCGCCGATGGTCGAGATCAAAAACGGCAAGCTGGATTTCTCGAACGCTTACGGGCGCGGCATAGGCGAGTATGACAAGTTTGCGATTCGTTATGCCTACGCGCAATTTGCGCCGGGCGCGGACGAGGCGGCGGAACTCGAACGCCTCATCGCGGACGGAACGACGCGCGGCATGCTCTTCATCTCTGACCGGGACGCGCGCCCGCTCGGCGCGGCGCACCCGCTCGCCAACCTCTGGGACAACGGCGACGATCCGGTAAAGATGCTCCGCCATGAAATGGAGGTGCGCCGCATCGGCCTCGCGCAGTTCGGCTTGGGCAACATCCCGCGCGGCACGCCGCTCTCGATGCTCGAAGCGAAGCTCCTGCCGCTCTACCTGCATCATCGCTACCAGCTACAGGCGGCCGTGAAATCCGTCGGTGGGCTTTACTACACATACGCCGTCAAGACCGCCGCGGGCGTGAACCCACCGCGCACGCACGAGATCGTCGCGCCCGCGCGCCAACGCGAAGCGCTGAGTGCCGTGCTCGACACGCTCCGGCCTGAAACGCTCGCCGTCCCGCCGCGCATACTCGCGCTCATCCCGCCGCGCGCCTTCGGCTACGAGGGTGGCACGGGCGAATACTTCCAGAACCGCGCCGACCCTGTGTTCGACCCCCTCGCCGCCGCGACCGTCGCCGCCGACCTCGCCATCCTCCCACTCGTCGAACCACATCGCGCCGCGCGTCTCAACAACTTTCACGCGCTCAACCCGGCGAACCCCAACTTCAAACAGATACTCGACGCCCTCGTCGCGCGCACATGGCTCGCCGACGCGCCACGCGATCCGTATCACGCCGCCATCGCGCGCGCCGTGCAGAGCCTCGCCGTGACGCGCCTGATGGACGCCGCCGCGAACGCAGACGCC
>DATCWB010000179.1:0-2121 GCA_036566625.1 Pyrinomonadaceae bacterium | reverse complement strand
CGAACAATAGAATTAAGTGCGTGAAAATTTATTTAAAGAACCATTGTCAAATCCGCCTAAAGGGTCTATATTCAAGTTCCTCGCTTGTCCCCTTTACAGGTGATGACAAGCTGAGACAAGAGGCAGAGAGTAGCGAGGGCTTTCTGCCTCTTGCTATTTTTAGCGGTCAGCCATCAGCCGTCAGCCGTCAGCACGAATGCTGTCTGCTGGCGGCTGACGGCTAATAGCTGTAGTGTATTTTTTATGAACATCGGCATCACAGTCTACCCGACTTACGGCGGGAGCGGGATCGTCGGCTCCGAACTCGGCAAGGAACTGGCGCGGCGCGGCCACACCGTCCACTTCATCGCCTCCGCGCTCCCGACGCGTCTCACCGAACTGAACGAGCGCGTGCGCTTTCACGAAGTCGAGATGATGTCCTACCCGCTCTTCGAGCACCAGCCCTACACGCTCGCGCTCGCCACGAAGATGGCGACCGTCGCCGAGACTGAAAAACTCGATCTCCTGCACGTCCACTACGCCATCCCGCATTCGATCAGCGCCATCCTCGCGCGCGAGTCATTGCGGCCGCAGCGGCGTCTGCCCGTCATCACCACGCTGCACGGCACGGACATCACGCTCGTCGGCGCGGATCGCTCATACCTGCCCATCACGCGCTATGGCATCGCGCAGTCCGACGGCGTGACCGCCATCTCGCACTACCTCAAACGCGAGACCGAAGAGACCTTCGGCTACTCTGAGGTCGAAGTGATCCCGAACTTCGTCTGCGGCTCGGAATACGCGCGGCAACCACGACCGGAACTCCGCGCCGAACTCTCGCCCGCAGGTGAACCGCTCCTCGTACACGTCTCGAACTTCCGCCCCGTCAAGCGTCCCGTGGACTGCGTGGAGATTCTGGCGCGCGTGCGCGGGCGCGGCGTGGACGCACGCCTCGTGATGGTCGGCGACGGCAGCGAGCGCGGGCGAGCCGAGCATCGCGCGCGTTGTCTGGGGCTGGAACAATTCTGCACGTTCGTCGGCAAGCAGCCGCGCATCATCGACTATCTTTCGGTTGCGGACGTGCTGCTCCTGCCCTCGGAGCAGGAATCTTTCGGGCTGGCCGCGCTCGAAGCGATGGCTTGCGAAGTGCCGGTCGTCGCCTCGCGCGTCGGCGGCGTGCCCGAAGTGGTGACGGACGGCGAGACGGGTTGCCTGAGCGACGTGGGCGACGTGGACAAGATGGGCGCGGACGCCGCCCAGCTGCTCTCCGACGAAGCAGCCCGCCGCGCGATGGGAAGCCGCGCACGCCAGTCCGCTCTCGCGCGTTACAACACAGACCTCGTCATCCCCCGTTACGTCGAATTTTATGAGCGCATCCTCGCCGCGAGCCACAACTGACGAAGACGCCGCCGCGCCGGCCGCGACTGCCGACACGGCCGACGCGCCCTCCGACGAAGGGCGGCCGATTCGCTACATCATCCAGAACCTCGAACGCGCCTATGGCGTGCCGGAGAACTACGCGCCCTCCGACCCGCTCGACATGCTCGTCCAAATCATCCTCTCGCAGGCCACCAGCGACACCAACAGCCGGCGCACCTTCGATGCACTCAAACGCCGCTTCCCCACTTGGGACGCGGCGCTTCGCGCACGCGAATCAACCATCGCCCAGACCATCCAATCCGGCGGCCTCGCCAATCAAAAAGCGGCCGTCATCAAGAGCCTCCTGCGCCAGATCAAACACGACCGCGGCGCGCTCGACCTCTCCTTCCTACACGAACTCCCGCCTGCCGAGGCCGTTCGATACCTCTCACAATTTCGCGGCATCGGCCCCAAGACCATCGCCTGCACGCTCCTCTTCGCCTGCCGCACGGAAGTCTTTCCCCTCGACACGCACATCTTCCGCATCCTGCGCCGCGTCGGCCTCATCCCCCCGAAATGCACCGACCGCCGCGCCCACGACACCATGAACGCCCTCGTCCCCTCCGGCAAATTCTACTCCTTCCACGTCAACCTCATCCGCCACGGCCGCGCCCTCTGCCGCCCCCGCGACCCTTTATGCGAACGCTGCCCCATCGTCGAATACTGCGACTACGGCCAGAGCATCATCTGAACTGACGAGACTATATCCGAACCAGTAAAGCT
>DATCWB010000178.1:0-11746 GCA_036566625.1 Pyrinomonadaceae bacterium | reverse complement strand
TGAATGCTTTCCTCCGCGCCCCCGCCGTGCTGTCCGTCTCTCCTCCGTGGCGAGTTACTTAAGCCCGTGCCGCGCCCGTCTGCAACTCGCTAATTCGGCCTGCCGAACCTGAGACGGTACTCGACCGAATTCAGGAAACCGTTGACCATCGTGCGGAAGTCGTTCGGGTTCGCGTTCAAATAAGCGAGCCACATTTCGTAGCCGGGGCTTTCCGGGTCGCGCCTGAGATAGCCGAAGTATTGCGCGGCGACGAAGGCGCGGTTGTAGAAGATGGCGGCCACCTCGCGGCTCTCGACGATCTCGCGCAGGATGGCGGCGCGTGTGCGGCTGCCGTCGGCCAACTGCGCGCGCGTGAGCGTCGTGCCGTCCTGCCGCGTGATGGATTGGCGCTCGCCGATCTCTGCGGTGTTGAAGAGGGCGTCAACGTATGCGCCGAGGGTCATGGCATCCGGGTAAGCATCGCGGAACGCCTGCCGTTCGGTGAACTCGACGGTGAAGGCCGCCTGTCGCGCCAGCGCGTCTTCAGGGGTCGTGCCGGTCAGGCGTTGCAGGTCGCGCACGAACTCCTGATAGGTCGGGCGGCGGTCAAGCGCCACCTCGTAAAAGCGATAGGCGAAGTAGCCTTTGACCTGTAGAAACTCCGCCGAGCGGAAGAAGCCGGACGACACCATGAGGCGGTCGCACGCGGGGTCGCGCCCGCGGTCGCCATTGCCCGCGCCGCAAGAGTTGAGCGCGTTCACCCAGGCGGCGAAGCCCGTCGCCTCGGGCGCGCGCGCCAGAAAATCAATGTAGTGCTGGCGGACGAAAAACTCGGGCGTGTCAATCGGGTTCGTGACGGCCGCCTGCGCGTCGTTGTCGTGAATCGTCACGGTCGTCGAGGCTTGCGCGCCGACATTCGCGCCGGACGCTCCGGCGAGCGTGATCTGGAAGGTCTCGTTGCCTTCGACGTGCGCGTCGTCAGTGATGAAGACGGAGAAGGTCTTCGAGGTTTCGCCCGCGGCGAACGAGAGCGTGCCGAGCGTGGTGGCGTAGTCGCAGCGGTGATAGGCCGTGCCGTTCGCCGTGTCGCAACGCACGGCGTCCGGCAGATCAAGCGTGCGGTATTCGACCGTAGACGCCGCGGACGCGTCGCCTGTGCGCGTAACCGTGACGACAAGCGAGGCCGGGTCGCTGTTAGACTCCATACCCTCGGCGACGTTGTAAGTCGCCTGCGCGAACTGCACGACGGCTGGCGACGGCGACGGCGTCGGCGTTGCCGTCGCCGTCGGAGTCGGGGTCGGGGTCGGCGTGGCCGGGGGGGTAAGAGATAGCTTCGCGACGAAGGCGTCCTGCCCGCCGCCGTTCGCGCTCTGGACGGGATTGAGGGTGGGGAAGTTGGTGGACGTGGTGCGCCCCACGATGTACATCGACTGTTCACTGTCCAGAGCGATAGACAACCCCGCGTCGGTGCCGCTGCCGCCGAGGTAGGAGGAATAGAGAAGCCCGTTGCCCGCCGCGTTGAACTGCGTGATGAAGGCGTCGATGCCGCCGCCGCTCAGATTCTGCCCGGCGGCGGCGAGGGGAAAGTCGGTCGAAGAGGTGCCACCGGCGAGGTGTGCTCTGCCGGTGGAATCCACCGCGATGCCATTGGCCGAATCATCGCCGGTGCCGCCGAAGTAGGTCGAGTATACGAAGGACGTGCCGTCCGGGCTGAACTTGGTCAGGAAGGCGTCGGACGGGCCGCCGAGCGAGGAGCCGATGGCGTTGGCCGTGGGGAAGTTGGGCGAGCGTGTGACGCCCACGGCATAGGCGGAGTTGGCGGAGTCCACCGCGATTTCAAACGCGCTGTCGTTCTCGCTGCCGCCGAGATAGGTTGAGTAGCCGAGCGTGTTGCCCGCCGCGTTGACCTTTGTGACGAAGGCGTCGCCGTCGGGGAAGCCGCCGCCGAAGGTGGCCTGAACGGGGTTGAGGGTCGGAAAGTTGGTCGAGCGGGTCTGTCCCGTGACGTATGCGTTGCCTGCGGAATCCACCGCGATGCTGAAGCCTGCGTCAAATCCGCCTTCGGTGCCGTCGCTGCCGCCGAGGTAGGTCGAGTAGACGAGCGCGGAGCCCTCCGCGTTGAACTTCGTGACGAAAGCGTCGGCGAAGATGCCGGCCTGCGTCGCCTGAAAGGCGTTGGCCGTGGGGAAGTTGGCCGAGGTGGTGCGCCCCGTGATGTAAACGTTGTTTGAGGAATCGAGCGCGATGCCGCTGGCCGCGTCGAAAACGCTGCCGCCGAGGTAGGTTGAGAAGATGAGCGCGGAGCCGTCCGCGTTTATCTTCGTGATGAAGGCGTCCGAGAGGCCGCCGCCGAAGGTGTTCTGGAAGGCGTTTGCGCGGGGGAAGTTGGTCGAGGAAGTGGTCTCGCCCGCGACGTAGGCGTTGCCGGCGGAATCCACCGTGATTTTATTGCACAGGTCGTCGCCGTTGCCGCCGAGGTAGGTGGAGTAGACGTAGCCCGTGCCCGTCGTGTTGTATTTCGTGACGAAGCCGTCGCGCCCGCCTTCGAAGGTCGCGCCGCCGAAGGTGGCCTGAAAGGCGTTGGCCGTGGGGAAGTTAGTCGAGGAGGTCTGGCCGCAGACGTAGGCGTGGCCGGCGGAGTCTACTTTGATGTCGCTGCCGTCCTCGAAGTCGCTGCCGCCGAGATAGGTTGAATAAAATAAGACTGGATCGATGACGAGCGGGCGTTCCGCGTCGTACTCGCCGACCTCGAAGCCGACGCGCCCGTCTGCCCCGAGGGCGTAGCCGCCCTCGATTTCGCGCCGCGCGCCCGCCACCTCCTGATACACGAACGGCTTCGGTTGACGAATAACAGCGTCTCCCAAAGTGAGCAGCAGGTCGCCCTGTGCGTCAACTTCCACCTTGTCCGCGCCTTCGAATTGCAGGCTCACCGTCCGCGCGTCGCTTCCGGGCGCGATGACGAAGTCGTATTCCAACTGTTTCTGGTTGCCGTAATACACGAGGTCTATGCCCGGATACACTTCGCTGTAGCGCACGCGCCCGAAGGTCTGAATGTCGGTGTGCCACTGCTTCGGGTCGTTGCCTTTGAAGTAGTTGACCCTGCCCGCCAGTTCGTCCGCGCTGGCGACGGCGGCAGATGCGTCCGCCCCGACGAGCTTCATGCGCAGAACTGCCTGTGCGCGAGAGGGCGCGGCGGGTGCGGGCGTTTTGCCCGCGCTCGCCGTCAGGGGCACGTCGTCGTCGATCTGTTTCTGCGTGGGGCGTGACGTCGGATCGCTGCTTCGCTGGCGAGTCAGGACGAAGACGGCCTCAGCCGGTTTCAAGAACATCGTGTAGCCCGCGCCGCGCGCGAGGAAGTCGACCGACGCATCGGTCTGTCCCCGGTTGGCCTCGAATTGCAATTCCAACTTTCCGTACGCCTCATGCGCCTCGGCTTGCGCGAGCGAGGTTTCCGCCGAGACGGTTGACGGCAACGCTCCCGCACGGGTGCGGCCGGTGTCGGCGACGGGCGGCGTCGCCTCGGAGCCGACGTTCGTTGCGGGCGGGACGGAGAGATTGAATAAGCACGACAGGCCGAGCGTTAGGCTCAGGCTGAGTAAGACGATTGTGCGGCGAGATTTCATGGCATCCTCGGCTTTCTTTGAAACGGCGTTAGCGCGTCGCGCCGGCGGCGCGGGCTACGGCTCCGGCAAGTGGCAAGTGACGGCGACAGTTTGAGAGGCAGTTATCACGCGGTCTTTTTTCGCCCCCGCAATTTTCAGAGAGCGGCGGCATTAATGGTCGCGTGAAAATTCCTGCTAACCAGTAAGGCGCGAATCGTAGCCTAAAACGGACACCCGGCGAAAGCTTTTTTTTACCCGCCGCATTTCCGTCAATCGTCCGCTGGAAGGCCAGTGGTCTGGCCGCGAGCGCGGGGGTTTAATCGTTTCGTCCGGCGGGCTGGGCGCGCTTCGCTTCTTGGCGGCGAAATCGCGGGCGGGTTAATTACTTGTGAAGAGTAGAAAATGAGTGTTGCAAAAAAAGGCGGGCGCGGTTAGATTGTGGCGGGTTAAAACAAATAAACTTCAAGGTGGAGGTCTCCCCGAAACATTAGGGCACTCCTCCTGGATGCGCTGGAGGTAGAGACGAAGTGCCAACCGGAACATGCCCCGAATGCGACGCCGATGTGCATGTTGATACAGACGCCGACAAGGGCGACTCTGTCGCGTGCGAGGAGTGCGGTACGGAACTCGAAATCGTCGGACTCGACCCGGTCGAACTCGACATCGTCGAAGACGACGAGTTGGATGACGACGAAGAAGAAGAGGACTTTTAAAGACAGTGACGAGTGACAGGTGACGAGTGACAAGTCGAGACATCCTCTCTGACTTGTCACTCGTCACCTGTCACTCGTCACTGCTTTCCATATCCGGGGCGGCTCTGTCGGACGTTGAGGCCGGCCGGTGCCGTGATGCGCAGCGGGTGGAAACGCCCGTCGCGCCGTTTCTCTTCGGGTGGGTAGAAGGCCAGAATGTAAGAGGAAGTGACCTCTTCGGCGAGCGTCTGGAAGAGGGGGCCGAAATCTCGCTCGGTCGCGTAGACGTTCGAGCCGCCGGTCTTTTCGGCCAACTCGCTCACGTCGAGCGGGGTCGGCAGCGGCGCGTGGGCGTTGGCTCCCTTAGCCGTCGCGCCGCGCGAAGAGAAGAGGCGCGAGAAAGAGGGCAGCGTCACCGTGTAGACGCTCACGTCCGCTGCGTTGGCGCGTTCGATGACGGTCTTCGGCGCGACCGTGTCGCCTACCGGGAAGCCGTCCGTGACGACCACCACCGCGCGCTTCATCAGGCGTTTGTCGCGCGTGCGCGGGGCGTGGCGTGTGAGCAGGCGGATGGCGTCGTCCACGGCGTCGTAAGTGTGGGTCGAGAGGCCGTTCGCTTCGCGTGCGAGACGCATGAAGGCGCGTTCGAGTTTCTGCTCGTCGTTCGTGAAAGGTTGCAGCACGCGCGCGCTCATCCCAAAACTCATCACGGCAAAGAGCGATGTGCGATCCGACAGGCGACGCGAAAACAACTGCATCGCCGCCCCCAGACGCTCCATCTCCTGCGGCGACATGCTGCCCGACACATCCACGGCGAACACGACGGCCACGGGGCGCGGCGTGCCGCGCCGCCGCTCGACGTTGAAGAAGGCGATGGGGCGTTCGACGCCCTCATCATAGATTTTGAAATCTTCCGCCGACAAATTGCGCACGGGTCGCCCGGCGGCGTCCGTCACCGTCACGTCAACGAGCACGAGGTCTGTGTCCACGCGCAGAATTTCATCGTCATCTTCCTGTACATCGGGCGGGGCGACGCGGCGCGGGCGTTGCTGCGGCGTCTGATTTTCAGGTTGCGCCTGCTGCTGCTGGCTCTGCGCGAGAGGCGGGGAATTGAAGAACGCGGCGAGAGCGAGCGCGCACGCGCAGAGCAAGGCGCGTGCGGCGCGTTGCACGCGGGCGCGAACCTTCGCGGGCGGCGAAATTTTGCGGGGGCACAGCATAAAACTCGAAAGCGAACTCGTCAGACAACTTCAACGTCGGTCAGGCGCGGATTGTTTCGACAACCGAGCGTGGGAGTGTGTTCGCATTATACGGACTACGCCGCGCCGGTGTCACCCCCGCGCCCGCGCCGCAAGCAACAGAGAGCGGCGTGCGCCGCATCAATGAGAGACGCGCGACGCGAGCGCGGGTAACAAAGGGCGACCTTTTGCATGTATAATAAACGCCCCACAGACAGGGTCGGCCACGCCAAAATTAAAACAGTTCGCCGCGCGCGGATTAGCATCACGTTTATGAGTAAACTTAAAACCATCGGCACACTCCTGTTAATGTCGCTTTTCGCCTTCGGCGTCGCGGCGCAGAAGAACAAGACGACGGGAAGCATCAAGGGCAAGGTCAAGACGGAAAGCGGCTCGGCCGAAGGCGTCCGCGTGACGGCGCGGCAGGGCGAGCGCGAGGTGGCGACGGCCGCCACGAATCGCAAAGGCCAGTTTGAAGTCGCCGGGCTCGCGCCGGGGCGTTACAGCCTCATGTTCCGCAAGACCGGCCTGAGCGTCGCGGAGATCAAGGACTTTGAGGTGGTTGCCGGCAAGGCTCGCTCGCTCGCCGGAGACCTCGTGTTGCCGGTAGACGAAGGCTCGCTGGTCTTCATTAAAGGGAGCGTCTTCAACGAAGAAGGATTCAGCCTGCGCGGGGCGCAGGTAGAACTCGCGCGGATCGAAGAGGGCGGCGCGACCAAGAAAATCGACGGGCGCATTTCGACCAGATCGGGCGACTTCGCTTTCCGTCTCCCGCCGCAGGCGGGTCGCTACCGCGTCACGGCCAAAATGGATGGTATGACGGCGGCCTCGAAAGATGTCGAAGTGGATGGCGCGGCCGTCTATCGCGTCGCGCTCTCTCTCAAACCCACGCCCTGATAGTTGATGTCGGCAAGGCTTCAATGGAAGAGGCTACAGCGCCACACACGGACAAGCGCGAAGAATTTCTGACCGCGCGCCAACTCGCCGCACTCTTACAGGTGAGCGAGTCCACCGTGCGCCGCCTCGCACGCGAAGGCCGCATCCCCTCCGTCCGGCTCACGCCGCGCCTCATGCGCTTCCACCTCTCGGCCGTGATGAACGCGCTCGACGGCACGCAAACCAAAACCCGCACGCGCCGCGCGCCTCCGCATCAGGCGACCGACGAGACCCAACTCTCGTTTGAAGACTTAATGTGAGCAGGAAGATTCGAGACGAGAACAACCCGCGCGTTCAAGCAAACGCGCGGGTTGTTTCGTTATTCTCCGGCCGGATGTGCGTTATCTCGTCGCGCGGCGGCGGAGGCTCCCAAGTTCCTTGCTGACATCAACCCAGCGATTGTCACGCTTCAGGTAGATGCGCGGCTGCGTGAACGGATATTTTTTGGCGAAGGCCGGATTGGCGGCGAGCAGCGGACGGATCGTGGCGGCGTCGCCGGTCGTCACGCGCCAGCGGTCGCCCTCGCGCACGAGGTATTGCCGTGCCACGATCTTGGCCTCGCCCGCGAATGGCGCGCGCACACGCCCGTATACCACCGAATCCACCATACCGAGATTGCCTGCGACGCGCACCGCGCCGATCTCCAGGCGTTCCAACTCGTACATCCCGCGCGTGCGTTCAAGCGCGCCGACGAAACGTTCGCGCGTCACTCGACGCTGCGACGCAGAGGGCAGCACTTCGTAAAGCGAGTTGTAATCACCACCCTTCAATTGTTGAAACGCGCGCTCGACCGTGCCGCGCGCTTCCGCCTCGCTCGAAGCGACGCCCGCCCGCGCGGCAGACACGACCGAACCGCCGGCCGGCGTCAGCAGAAAAATCGCCGCCAGCAGCCCGACGGTCAGAGTGAAATTTTTATTCTTCATCTCGATCTTCAAATCCTTCGTCTTCGTCCCGAAATCTCTCGTCCGCTTCGATGCCGCGCGGGCGCAGGCGGTTGCGCTCGTTCCAGAACCACGCGACGACGCCGAGCGTAGCCACCACGAAAGCCGCGTCCATACGCCTGAACAGCAAGAGGGCGGCGGCGACGAGCAGGCAGATGCCCGCGACGACGCTCCAACGCTCTGCGAACATGCGCGTCGAAAAATCCTTGGCGCGCGCGTCTTCGACTTGCCGCTCGCCCGCTCGCATCTCGCTCGCGTCCTCTCTGTCTTCTCGGTTCGGCAAAACTTTTAGCGGATCGTGACCGGAATGGATGTCTCGACCGTCGTCGGCGGGTAACACTTCTCGTCGTCGCACGGCTGCACGCGCAGACGCGCCGCGAGCGTGTGTTGCCCCGGCGTGGCGTCACGCGGCACACGAACCGACATCGTGATGCGCGCGTCGCCTTCGTAGACGGCCAGCGGCGTTTCGGCGAAAGAGAACTTCTTCGTGAGCGGTTTCGGATAGACGATCTTGCCAACCAGGATGCCCGCCTCCGGCTCGACCTCAAGCGACGTGGGAATCAGAAACCGCTCCGTCGCCGGGTTGGCGTTCACGTGATAGCCGCTCGCGATTGAGAGGCGCACGGTCGCCCCGACCGTCTCGCCCGCGCGCGCCTCGACCTGCTCCGCGCTCGCACGCACGATCCCTGCGAGCGGCGACTTCGGCGCAGGCGTGGCGGCGTTTGCGTTTGCGGGGGCTGAGGCGTTCGCAGAGTTGGCGGGCGCGTTCGCCGTCGAAGAATTGTCGGCGCAGGCGCACGAGAGCGCGACTGCGAGCGTGACCAAAACAAGGCGCGCGAGACGCAAGGGATAGGGTGTAAATTGTTCCATCGGCCAGAGTCTAAAGTGGACGCGGCGAAGTCTCAAGTCCGGGGGCGGAGAGTTCGCCCGGCGGAAACATTCAGGGCACGGCGTCGGCGACGGGCGGCGCGCCCGGTTTCCGCCGGCGCAGGCGCGGGCGCAAAATAAAATGCCAGAGGAGGCCGAACGGCAGCACGACGAGGAACAGCACGGGGAGCAGCGCGATGCTGATGCTGATGATGCCGAGGACGATCTCGGCCGCGATGTCCAAGCCGTCGCCGAACGCGCGCCTGACGCCGTGTAGGAAACCGCTGGTGTTCGCGCCGACGAGCGGGGCGGGCGACTGGAGCGTGGCATTGATGGTGGAGAGCGCGGCCTGATTCTCCAAAAATCTGCGTCGGCCTTCGACACGCTCGATCTCCGTACGGACGCCGGCTAGTTGGCTATGCACTTCGAGCGCATCGGAAACTTTGTCGGCGCGTTTCATGATTTCGAGAAACTGCGCTTCGAGCGCGCGTTGCGCGCGCAGGCGGGCGTCGAGGTCGATGAACTCCTCCGTGACATCTTTGCCCGTGATTTTCTGGGCGCGGACGCGGCTGCCGACAGCGCGAATCTCGGCGACGGCCGCGTCGAAGCGCGTCGCCGGGACGCGCATCTGCACGGTCACGACGTCGGCCGTCGGCGCGCCGCCCTCGCCTTGCAGACGCGACTCGGACGTGACGACGAAGCCGCCGTGCGCTTCGGCGATGGCCCCGAGTTTGTGCTGTGCTTCCGCGGGCGAAGCGACTTCGATGTTGAGCTCGGCGTCGCGGATGATCTTGCGCTCGACGACGACGACCTGCTGCGATGTCTGCGCCGCGTCGCCGGGCATCAGCGAGGCGGTCAGGATTTCCGGTTTCGCCCCCTCGGAGTCGCTGCTTCCTTCCCGTTCCGCCGTAACCGGCCTCACCGCTTCCGTCGCATATGACTCGGTTGTTTCCTGCCGCGCCCTGACGCTCGCGCCGGGACTCCGCTGCGCAACGTTTGCTCCGCGATTCCCCGTGCAAGCCGAAAGGGCGAGCAGGAAAGTGATGCAGGCGACGGCCGTGTAGTGTTTCATGTGTTGCCTCCGCTGGTCTCTGAGATGTCCTGCGCTTAGAACGTCGTGGCCGCCCGAACTTGCGACGAAATACCGGCTGGGCGTGGCATGGCAGGAAGACTCGGAAACTTAGGCTCGGAAACTTGGGCGTCGAAACGAGGCGACGAAAGCGTCGCCGTGGATTCGTCGGCCGGGTCGGAGCGGGGAAGAGAATTGCTCGTGCGTTCGGCCGACCCCGCTTCAGCTTTCTTCGTCCTCTTCCTCGTCAGCCCCTTGCTTCTTGTCGGCGCGCTTGATGCCGAATTTTTCGAGGCGGTATTGCAGCGTGCGGAAGGTGAGGCCGAGCAGTTTCGCCGCCTTGGTGATGTTGTAGTCGGTGCGCTCCATCGCTTGCAGGATCAGGCTGCGCTCGAAGTCCTCGAACGAGATTCCTTCGTGCGGCAACTTGAACGCGCCCTCTGTCTGCGGGCGCACCTCCTGTCTCACTTCGAGCGGCAGGTCTTCGACCGTGATCAGGTCGGCCTCGGCCAGGAGGATGGCGCGCTCGATGGCCGATTCGAGTTGGCGGACGTTGCCCGGCCAAGCGTATTCGAGCATCACGATGCGCGCCTCCGGCGTCAAGCCCCGGATGAGCCGCGAGGTGTTGCGCGTGTGCTTCTTCAAAAAGAAGTTGATGAGCACGGCGATGTCCTCGCGCCGCTCGCGCAAGGGGGGGATGTCGATGGAGAGGACGTTGATGCGGTAGTAGAGATCGTCGCGGAAGCGGCCGTCCTTGACCATCGCAAGCAGGTCGCGGTTCGTCGCGGCGACGACGCGCACGTCGATCTTGATCGGGCGCGTGCCGCCCACTCGCCTGATCTCGCGTTCCTGCAAGGCGCGCAGCAGTTTCGCCTGCATTGAGATGTCGAGTTCGCCGATCTCGTCGAGGAACAGCGTGCCCCGGTCGGCCACTTCAAAGAGACCTTTCTTCTCGGCGTGCGCGCCCGTAAAACTGCCTTTCTCGTGGCCGAAGAGTTCCGACTCCAGCAGGTTCTCGTTGATGGCGGCGCAGTTGACGGCCTGAAACATCTCGGTCGCGCGCTGGCTCTGGTTGTGAATCGCGCGCGCGATCAACTCTTTGCCCGTACCCGACTCGCCGCGAATCAACACGGTCGAGGCCGAGCGCGCGACCTTCAAGACCATCTTCTTCACCGACTCCATCTCGGGCGAGTCGGAGATGATCTCGCTGTCGAGCGATTCGAGTTTCGTGAGCGCGCGGCGGATGGTGTCTAAGAGCGTCTCGCGGTCGTAGGGCTTTTCGAGATAATCGAACGCGCCGCGCCTGAGCGCCTCTTTGGCCGAGTCAATCGAGCCGTGCGCCGTGAGCAGAATGACGATGATGGATGAGTCGTAAGCGAGCAGGCGTTGGAGCAGTTCGATGCCGTCCATGCCGGTCATCTTCAGATCGGTGAGCACGAGGTCGAAACGCTTGTCGCGCGCGATCTTCAACGCCGCCTCGCCCGACGAGGCGGTCGTCAAGTCGTAGCCCTCGCTCGACAGGATCATTTCCAGAATCTCTCGCTGCGCCCGCTCGTCGTCCACCACGAGTATGCTTTTGCGTGCCATAGATACCTCAGTGACAAGTGACAGGTGACAAGTGACGAGCGAGAAGGCAAGTTGTTGTTTTTAACTTGTCACTCATCACTCGTCACTCGTCACTTCTTCCGTTGTTGGTAGTGTAACTGTAAACGTCGTGCCTTCGCCGTGTTTGCTGGCGACGGTGATCGTGCCGTCGTGGTCGTCAACGGCTTTCTTGACGATGGCGAGGCCGAGTCCCGTCCCCGTCTCCTTCGTGGAGAAATAGGGTTCAAACACTTGAGAGACGTTCTCGGCTTCGATGCCGCGCCCGGTATCCGCGATGTCGATGCGCGCGCGTTTCGGATCGCTCGCCGAGAGCATGATCGTCAGACGCCCGCCCGTGCCGTCGCCTTCCATCGCCTGCACCGCGTTGATAATAAGGTTTGTGAAGATGGAACGTAAAGATTCGGCGTCGCCCCGCACCGGCGGGATGTCGCCGTCCGACTCGATGCGCGTCTCGATGTTGCTCTCGGCGGCCTGCACCTCGACGATGCGCAGCGCGTCTTCGACCGACTCGCGCAGGTTGACGGGGCGCATCTCCAGTTGCGCCGGGCGCGTGTACTTGAGGAACTCCGAGATGCGTGTGTTGATGCGCGCGACTTCCGCTTTGAGTTGCGTCGTGAGGCGTTCGACCATCGCGCGCTTCTGCGGGTCGCTCGGCGCGAGCGAGGTGCGCAGGTGATCGAGCGTGAGGTTGATGTAGTTGAGCGGGTTGCGTATCTCGTGTGCGATGGCCGAGGCGAGGCGGCCGACGACCGCCGAGCGTTCGGCGAGATTGAGACGGCTTTCGAGATCGCGCATGCCCCCGAGGCTCGCGATCATC
>DATCWB010000177.1:0-21783 GCA_036566625.1 Pyrinomonadaceae bacterium | reverse complement strand
TACTCACTTACGAGTGTGTTCTTTCCTTCCTTCCGCCTGCGCGTTATTCAGTCTCGCGGCTCCCGGCCAAATGTTTACGGGCGCTTTTTAACTTGTGCCCGAACCACTGTTGATACAGGGAGCGACGGCTCCGCCACGGTTAGCGGGGCGTTTAAGAGTTAACACGGCACACAACCGTTCCAGCCGGGGTCTCTACAACAAACGTCCATGATGTTTTCCTGACGGTAAGGGGTGCTCGTTCCGTCGAGAGTTGACGACCCGTTACAGTAGATCATGCCGGTGCCGACGTGATTCGTGTACGACGCGTCGCTGTAGTAGAGAATTTCCTTCGCGTACACGGTGCTGCAATATGTGCGACCAGCCACACCGGCATTCAAGGGAATGAATGCGCTCGACAACACCAGTGCTAAAGTCAGTGAGGCAAAAACAAAACGTTTCTTCGTCCTAAAAAAAAGTTTCATGGATTCTCCTGAAGGTGAGTGGTTTTGGAGTGGCGTTTGTTACGTGTCGAACCGACCGAAACAAGCGCCGTTGCCGGGGGTTGATGGGGTATGGGCAATCTACGCCGCGCCCATCCGAGTGTCAAGAACATTATTTTGCGGAGGCTGCACACCTCGATACTCGAACCTTTACCGTGGCCTTGCGCCTTACATTCTTGACGCTTCACCATCGTGTGTCTAGACTTGCCTCGTACTGTTGACTCAAAACTTCTCCGCGCATCGCCGGAATCGCGCATTAGCCGGCGCGCGCCGCTCGAACGCTTTGTCGGACGCGCCTCGAATTTGATGGATTCACACACCAGCGAACCAATCGCGTCTCCGCACCACGCCGCAGCCGCCGCGCCCGTCACACACGCACCGCCCCCGTCCCAGACAAACGCCGACGACGACGGCGACCGCGCACACCTCTCGCTGCCCGACCGGCCGCTCATCCGGATCGAATCGGAAGAGATGGGCGTGCAGTTCGCCTTCTCGGATTTGTGGTCGTACCGCGAGTTGCTCTACTTCCTGACGTGGCGCGACATCAAGGTGCGCTACCGGCAGACCGCGCTCGGCGCGGCGTGGGCGATTATCCAACCGCTCGCCACGATGCTTTTGTTCACGCTCATCTTCAACCGGCTCGCCGGATTCGATACCGGGCGCGTTCCCTACCCGCTCTTCGCCTACACGGGACTGCTCATCTGGACGTTCTTCTCGAACGCCGTCACGAACGGCACCAACAGCCTCATCAACAACACGAACCTGATCACGAAGGTCTATTTCCCGCGCGCCTTCATTCCGGCGGCGGCGGTTGCGGCGGGGCTGGTTGACCTCACCATCGCGAGCCTGATCCTCGTCGGGCTGGTGGCCTATTACGGCATCACGCCGACGTGGAGCATCGCGCTCGTGCCCGTCTTTCTGTTGCTCTCGATGCTGCTCGCGCTGGCCGTCGGGATGCTCATCTCCGCGCTGACCGTGAAGTATCGAGACCTGCGCCACGCCCTGCCCTTCCTGATTCAAAGCTGGATGTTCGCCTCGCCCGTCATCTACCCCGCGAACCGCGTGCCCGGCGGCTGGCGACACCTGCTCGCCCTCAATCCTCTGACCGGCATCATCGAGGGCTTTCGCGCCGCCCTCTTCGGCGGCGCGTTCGACCCCGTGGCGACGCTGCTCGGCGTGGCCGGTACTCTTGCCATGCTCGCCGGTTCGTTTTACCTCTTCCGCCGCATCGAAGAGACCTTCGCAGACATCATCTAGACGGCCGCCGATGAAACCAATCGTCACCATCGAAAATGTCAGCAAACGCTACCGGCTCGGCGGCCTGCACCCCGGCTACCTGACGTTTCGCGGCATGGTCGCCGGCGCGCTCGGGCGCGTCGCCTTCAAACGGCGCGACGACGAAGGGGCGGCCGGCGAAGCGCGGCGCGACTTCTGGGCGCTCAGAGACATCAACCTCGACGTGGGGCCGGGCGAACTCATCGGCATCATCGGGCCGAACGGCGCGGGGAAATCTACGCTCCTGAAAATTCTTTCGCGCGTGACGAAACCGACTACGGGGCGCGTCGCCATGTACGGGCGCGTCGGTTCGCTCCTCGAAGTAGGCACGGGGTTTCACGCCGAGTTGTCCGGGCGCGAGAACGTCTTTTTAAGCGGCGCGATATTAGGCATGCGCCGCGCCGAGATCGCGCGCAAGTTCGACGAGATCGTCGCCTTCTCCGAACTCGAAAAATTCATCGACACGCCCGTCAAGCGATATTCCTCCGGCATGTACGTGCGCCTCGCCTTCTCCGTCGCCGCGCACCTCGAACCCGAAATCCTGATCATGGACGAAGTGCTCGCCGTCGGCGATGCGGCGTTCCAGCAGAAATGCCTCGACAAGATGCACGCCATCCGCCAGCACGGCCGCACCATCTTTTTCGTCTCCCACAGCATGCCCGCCGTGACGCGCCTGTGCCGCCGCGTCATCCTGCTGCACGAGGGACGCATCGTGAGCGAGGGCGAACCGCAGGCCGTCGTCAACGATTACCTGAACGCCAGTTGGAATATCACGGCCGTGCGCGAATGGTTGAAACCGGCGGACGCGCCCGGCAACGACGTGGTGCGCCTTGCGCGCGTGCGCGTGCTCGACGCGGCGGGCGCGCCCTCGACCGCCTTCGACATCCGCCGCCCCGTCCGCGTCGAGATCACTTACGACGTGCTGGCGGGCGGGCATGTCCTCACGCCGCACGTCGAGTTTCACAACGAGGAGGATGTCTACGCCTTCAGTTCGCACGACACGGGCGAAGAGTGGCGGCGCACGCCGCGCGAGGCCGGTCGCTACTCAAGCGTCATCACGATCCCCGGCAACACGCTCTCGGAAGGGACGCTGCGCGCACAGGTCTCCATCATGTCGCACATGCCCCGCACGATACTCCACGCGCAGGCGCGCAACGTCGTCGCCTTTCAGGTGATCGACAGCCAGCAGGGCGATTCGGCGCGCGGCGATTACATCGGCTCCATCCCCGGCGTCGTGCGCCCGCTGCTGGCGTGGGAGACGCGGCTCGACGGCGGTAACGCGGGAACGAGGCCGCCCGGTCAATGACTTTCAACTCCCGCGCGAAAAAAAATTTCCGAGAGCGCATGCCTTACTCCGCGCGCCTCTTCGGGCGGCGTCTCTTCGTCAACACTGTGGGCGCGCTCGTTCGCCTGTCGGCGCGCGTCTACAATTTCGGCGGACGCGTCGTGGCGCTCGCCGTGACGCACGGGCTCGACCTGCACCGCGCCTGGGACGTGAAGGCCGCGCCGCGCCCGCCGTTCGCAGAGCAGTACGGGGCGCACGACTTCCTCCTCCTGATGGATGCGATCTCCGGGCGCGGCGATTCCGCACCCGCGCCCGAACGGCCTATCCGCACCTCGATCATCCTTCTGTGCCACGACGAAATCGAGCTTACCTTCCAGTGTCTCCGCTCGCTCCTGCGCGAAGTCGCGCTCGACGACACGGAGATCATCGTGGTTAACAACGCATCCACGGATGAGACGAAGCGAGTCCTCTCACACTTCGGCGGTCTCATCCGCGCGCTCCACCTCGGACACCATCTCGGCAGCGTCGGCGGCTATAACGAGGGCGCGCGCGCGGCGCGTGGCGAGTATCTGGTCTTCCTCAAGAACGACACGGTGGTCTTGCCGGGTTGGTTGAAATCTCTGGTCGAGGTTGCCGCTAACGATCCGCAGGCCGGCGCGGTCGGCTCAATGCTCGTCTCTCCCGATTGGACGCTGCAAGAGGCCGGCGGCATCGTCTGGCAAAGCGGCGAGGCGTTACCGTACGGGCAGGGCAAGTCGCCCGAAGACCCGCGCTACAACTTCTCGCGCGAAGCGGACTATTGCAACAGCGCGTCGCTCCTCATTCGCAGAGACCTCTTCGAGCGTCTCGGCGGCTTCGACACACGCTATGCTCCCGCCGACTACGAGGACACGGACATCTGCTTCGGCGTCCGCTCGCTCGGCTACAAGGTTATCTATCAGCCCCACTCGCGCCTCCTCCATTTCGAGGACGCGACCGCGGGGCAAGACGCAGGGACGGGATTCGAGCAACATCGGCTTTTAAACCGGGAGAAGTTTCGGGAGAAGTGGCGCGAGACGCTTGAGCGCGAACACTTCGAGCAGGGCGCGGCGTCACTTGAACGCGCGGCGGACAGGCGCGCAGGCCCGGCGGTGCTCGTCGTGAGCGACCGCGTGCCCACGCCCGACCGTGATGCGGGCAGCGCACGCATGGTCTTCACTCTCGGGCTGCTGGCGCGCTGGTGCCGCCCCGTCTTCGTGTCGCTCAGCAAGGAGCGTCGGCCGGAATATGAGCGGCAGTTGTGGAAGCTCGGGGTCGAGACGATTGGGTCGGCGGACTTTCTCGATCTCGCCGAGCGCGGAACGTTTGAGGTCGCGATTCTGAGCCGGCCACACGTAGCGGAGGCGGTGCTGCCCGCGTTGCGCAGCCGCAGCCCCTCGCTCAGGATCATCTTCGACATGGTGGACACTTATTTCATCCGGCTTGAACGCGAGCACCGCCTCACTCTCGACGAGGGCACGGCGGAAGAGGCGCGGCGTTATCGAGAGCTTGAACTGCGACTCGTGCGCGCCAGCGATCTCGTCTGGTGCGCTTCGTCCGAAGACAGGAAGGCCGTCGCGCGCGAAGCGCCCGAGGTCAGGATCGAAGTCGTTCCGACCATCCACCCGCTGCACACGCGCGGCAAGAGTTTTGCCCGGCGCGAGCATCTACTGTTTCTCGGCAACCTTTCCCATCGCCCGAATGCCGATGCCGTGCATCATTTCATCCGCGACATCTTCCCGCTCGTCAAACGCGCGCTGCCCGGCGTCAAGTTCTACGTCGTCGGCGACCGGGTGACGCCTGAGATTGCGGCCTACGCGTCGGCGGATATCGAAGTGCTGGGCTACGTGCCCGACATCGAGCCGCTCTTTCGCGACTGTCGCCTGATGGTCGTGCCGCTGCGCTATGGCGCGGGCATCAAAGGCAAACTCGGTGAATCGCTCTCCTACGGGCTGCCGGTCGTCACGACCCCGACCGGCGCGGAAGGCTTCGGCTTGACCGACGGCGTCGAGGCGTTGATCGCAGACGATCCGCAGGCGTTCGCCGCGGCCGTGGTGCGCGCCTACGAGCAGGAGGATTTATGGGAGCGGCTGGCCGAGCGCGGCCACCGGCACGTCGAAAAATACTTCACGCCCGAAGCCGTCGCCGAAGTCATCAACTCTTCGGTGCGCGGACTGGCATCAACGAAGACCGTGACGCGAACGGGCGGTCACAACGCGGAGACGAGCCGTTGAAAAGTTTGTGTCAAGTTTCTACACGGGTCTGACCGCGAAGTGATGTGTAATTAGTGCAGGGTGGATGGCGGCCGTCGAGTTGATTGTCGAGTTGATTGTTTAGAGCGCGAGTTTATACCGTCACTGCCGCCACTGCTGTTCGAGCAGCGCGTTCAGGATGCGGTCGGCCGCCTGACCGTCCCAGAGCGGCGGCACGCTCGCGCGAGGGTGATCGAGGGCGTCGAAGGCGGCCTCTGTGATCGCCTCGGCGTCTGTGCCGACGAGCCGGTTCGTGCCGTGCGTGATGGTGATCGGGCGTTCCGTGTTGTCGCGCAAGGTGAGACAGGGGATCGAGAGCGCGGTCGTCTCCTCCTGGATGCCGCCCGAATCCGTGAGCACGAGCGAGGCGCCGCTGAACAGGCGCAGGAAATCCAGATAGCCGAGCGGTTCGATGAGACGCAGGCGAGGCGCGCTCATCCGCGCGCGCTCAAGCAATCCGAACTCTTCCAGACGGCGGCGTGTGCGCGGGTGTACGGGGAAGACTACGGGGAGGCGTTCGCCGATGCGTTCGAGCGCGGAGAGGACGCGCTCAAGCGGCTCGCGCGCGTCCACGTTCGCAGGGCGGTGCATCGTCACGACCGCGTAATCCGTCCCGCGCCCCAGCCCCAACTCTTCGCGAATACGCGAACGGCCGGCGTGCTCCATCTGCGCGTAGAGCGAATCGATCATCACGTTGCCGACGAAGCGTATGCGCTCGCTGGGGATATTTTCGGCCAGCAGGTTTTCGTCTGCGTCGGGCGAGGGCGTGAGCAGGAGATCGGAGATTTGATCCGTGAGCAAGCGGTTGATCTCTTCCGGCATCGTGCGGTCGCGGCTGCGCAATCCCGCCTCGACGTGCGCCACCTTGACCCCCAGCTTCGCGCAACAGAGCGCGCACGCGAGCGTGGAGTTCACGTCGCCGACGACCACGACCCAGTCGGGGCGTTCTCTGAGGACGACCGGCTCGAAGCGTTCGAGCGCGGCGGCCGTCTGCTCGGCGTGCGTGCCCGACCCGATGCCGAGATGCACGTCCGGCTCGGGCAATTCGAGATCGCGAAAGAATGCGTCGGACATCAGCGCGTCGTGGTGCTGCCCCGTATGTACGACGAGCGGCGCGAACTCCGTCGCGCGCCGACGCATCGCCTCGACGATTGGCGCGACCTTCATAAAATTCGGGCGCGCGCCCACGACGTTAATAACTTTGAGCATGGTTTCAAGCTTCAAGTTTCGGGCTTCAGGCTTCGTCTCTTCTCTTAACTTGAAACCTGAAACCTGAAACCTGGAACTTTTAAAGCCGGATGATGCGCGCGCTGCTGTTCCGGCGCAGGTCGCCGCTGAGGGCGTTTCGGGTGTCCACGATGAGCGTGGAGAGCGCGCAGACGCGCCGGTAGTCAACCGAACTGTGATCGGTGACGATGACCACGCAATCGGCTGCTTCGAGTTGGTCGTCCGAGAGCGCGACGGATTCGAGCGGTTCGCCGCTGCCTTCCGTGTGCGCGTCGTCGAAGCGTATGCCCGAGACGTATTCGTCGTGATAGCTCACCTGTGCGCCCTTTGCGCGCAGGCGGTCGATGATGGAGAGCGCGGGGCTTTCGCGCACGTCGTCAACGTCCTTCTTGTAGGCCACGCCAAGCAGCAGGACGCGTGAACCTCTGAGCGCCTTGCGTTCGTCGTTCAAGGCGTCGGCGACGAGCGTGACGACGTGGTCGGGCATACGCGAGTTGACTTCTTCGGCGAGGCCGATGAAGCGCGAGTCGAAGCCGTGCTGGCGCGCTTTCCAGGAGAGGTAGTGCGGGTCGAGCGGGATGCAGTGGCCGCCGATGCCGGGGCCGGGGTAAAAGGGCATGAAGCCGAAGGGCTTCGTCGCCGCCGCGCGGATCACTTCCCAGGTGTCTATGCCGAGCGCGTAACAGAGGCGCGCCATCTCGTTCGCCATGCCGATGTTGACGGCGCGAAAAGTGTTCTCCAAAAGTTTGGCCGCCTCGGCCACGCGCGCCGACGTGACCGGATGCACGTTGTTGACGATCTGGCTGTAGAGCGCGGCGGCCACTTCCGTGGAATCGTCCGTGCAGCCGCCGACGACCTTCGGGATGTTGTGCGTCTGGAACTGCGGGTTGCCGGGATCGACGCGTTCGGGCGAGAAGGCGAGCAGGAAATCCACGTCGAGTCGCATCCCTCGTTCTTCGAGCATGGGCAGCAGCACTTCGTCGGTCGTGCCCGGATAGGTCGTCGATTCGAGAATGACGAGTTGGCCGCCCCTCAGATTTTTCTGAATCTCGCCCGCCGCCGCGAGGATGTAAGAGATGTCCGGCTCTTTGGTTTTGCGCAGCGGGGTCGGCACGCAGATGATGATCGCGTCGCACTTCGACAACTCGCTGAAATCGGTCGTCGCCCGCAGCCGTCCGGCCTCGACCAACTCTTTGACGAGCGACGTGCGCACGTCGCCGATGTACGACTCGCCGCGATTGATCTGCGCGGCCTTCGCTTCGTCAACTTCGAAGCCGGTGGCCTGAAAGCCCTTGTGCGCGAACTCGGCCGAGAGCGGCAAACCCACGTAGCCCAGCCCGATCACGCCGACATGCGCGCGCCGCTCGTTAATTAATGCTGTCAGTTCTTCTTTGAGCATAGGAATTTTTTTGCGTCCCGATACCTTGTCGTGTAGATGATGAAGTGTTTGATTTACCGGACGATGTGTTTGATTTACTAACGATCAAGACTAGGTGAGCCGCGCGGCGACTGTCAAGCGAGTGGGGATTCGGATCATAAACCTTGACAGGGCGGCGCGGACGCTACAACATACGCGCCCGCTACAACCAATTTACCCCGGCACGCGGTAACTATGAAGACCCCTGTGGCAGAGACGCCTCCCTCCCCCAAACTCGAACGCGGCCTCGGCCTGCTCGACGCGACGATGATCGTCGTCGGCTCGATGATCGGGTCGGGCATCTTTCTGGTGTCGGCGGAGTCGGCGCGTCTGGTGGGCGCGCCGGGGTGGCTGCTCATGGCCTGGGCGCTCGCGGGCTTGCTCACCGTGACGGGCGCGCTGTGTTGCGCGGAACTCGCGGCGATGATGCCGAGGGCGGGCGGGCAGTATGTGTTTTTGCGCGAGGCGTACAGCCCGGCCGTGGGGTTTCTGTTCGGGTGGTCGCTCCTGCTCGTGATCCAGACGGGCACGATTGCTGCGGTCGCCATCGCCTTCGCCAATTTCGTCGGGGTGCTCGCGCCGGACGTGTCGGCGGGTAATTATCTCCTCGCTCCGCGGCGCGTCTTCGGCAGATACGCCGTCAGTCTTTCGACGCAGCAACTCGTCGCCGTCCTCATGATACTGCTGCTGACCGCGATGAACACGCGCGGGTTGCAACTCGGCAAACTCGTCCAGAACAGTTTCACTTTTACGAAGACGGCCGCGCTCGGCGCGCTCATCCTGCTCGGTCTGTTCGTGGGCGCAAACCGTGGCGGCGCGGCTTTCACCTCCGCGTGGTGGGACTCGGCGGCGAACGGCTGGACGCCGCAGGGCGCGCAGAGCGATCTGGCCCTGACGGGCACGCTCGCGCTCGTGGCTTTGCTGGGGCGGGCGATGGTGGGGCCGCTCTTTGCGCAGTCGGCCTGGAACAACGTGACGTTTACGGCGGGCGAAGTCAGAGAGCCGGGACGCAATCTGCCGCGCGCGCTGCTCCGGGGGTGCGCGCTCGTCGTCGCGCTCTACCTGCTCGCCAACCTCGCTTACGTCCTGACGCTGCCGCTCGCGAAGATTCAGACCGCGCCGCAGAACCGGGTGGCGACCGCCGCGATGGAGGTCATCCTGGGCAAGCGGGGCGCGGTTCTGATGGCGTGCGCGATCATCATCTCGACCTTCGGCTGCAACAACGGACTCATCCTCGCCGGGGCGCGCGTCTATTACGCGATGGCGCGCGACCGCGTGTTCTTCGCGCGCGTCGGCACTTTGAACGCGCGCCGCGTGCCCGCCGTCGCCCTCATCATACAGGGCGTGTGGGCGTCGCTGCTGACGTTGCCGCGAACCGTGACGGAGACGGTTGACCCGCAAACGCTCGCCGTCTCAGTCACCTATGGCAACGTCTACACGCAACTGCTCGAATACATCATCTCCGCCGATCTCGTCTTCTACGCGCTGATGGTCGGGGCGGTCATGCTCCTGCGCCGCAAACTCCCCGATGCCCCGCGCCCCTATCGCACGTTCGGCTATCCGCTCGTGCCGCTCGTCTACATCCTGCTCGCGCTCCTGCTCGTTCTCGATCTGGCATACCTCACGCCGGGCACATCCGGCATCGGCTACCTGCTCGTACTCACCGGCATCCCCGTCTATTTTCTCTGGCGCAAGCGGCTAGCCGGGCTTGATGCGCCGGACGGTTAAAGAGCGTCCGGCTAAAACGCGTGTGCGGTGCGCTTGTCCAGAGCACACGCGATCAGACCCGGCTTTCTTTGACACCCTTACTGTTCCTTGACGATCAGCACGGAGTTGAGATTCCCGTATTCGTCCTCTTCCGTGTCGGGGTTGGCGGGGTCGAGCAGCCAGTTGCCGTCGACGACGAATTTGTAGGCGTAGCGGTTCGGCGCGAGGTCAATGCGGCAGACCCACTCGTCGCCTTCGCGCGCGAAGAGCAACTGCGATTCGTTCCAGTTGTTGAACGAGCCGGCGAGCACAACGAGGCGCGCCTGCGGGTAGCCTCGCAGCCTGAAGGTCGTGTTTCCTTTCAGGCTCGGCGGCGGCAGCGCGACTCTGCGCGCCGTGTACGGGCTTCCCTGATATTGAAAGGTGAGACTGACGATGCGCCCCTCTTCGTCGCGGTTGAACGTGTAGCGCGTGCCCTCGATCTCGTCGAGAAAACTGCGGCGCGAGCGCGTGGCAACGAGCCTGCGTTTTTTGACGAGCGTGGGCTTGACCCAGAGCGCGTCATTTTCGAGCGTCACGTCGAGCGTGGTGATGGGGATGACGCTCGCGCCCACCTCGTAGCGGCCGGTATAAGTTTTCAAGGCGGCGGCGTCAACCTTCGCGCCGCTCTTCGCCGTGCCGCCCGCTTGAGCCGGGGGCGCAGTCGTAGATTGAGTTTGCGGGGTCGCCGCCGTCGCCTGCGCGTCGAGTGTCAGGGCGAGCGACAGACTCGTGAGAACAAAAAACCTCTTCATCGCTCAGACCTCATGCCGAAGACAGGCTATCCGAAGACAGTTTAGCTGCGGAGGGTACGAGGAATGCTGAAGAAAGAAATCTCAAATTTCAGATTTGAGATCACGAATGATTTCCGCTGCGTTCCCCGTGCCCTCCGTGTTTAATTTTCTCCGTCGTTAATACTGCCAGTTGACGTTGACGAACCCGACGCCGCTCGCGGGCACGGTGTAGGTGTGATTCGCGCCCGACTCCCAGGTGACCGTGCCGTTGGCGGCGATCTTGATGAACTTGAATTGGAGCGTCTTCCCTGCCGGGACGCTCACGTTCAGGAACCAGTTCGGGTAGTTGGGCGTAAGCATCGGCCCGACGGCGGCGTCCCACGTCGTCGCCCAGTTGCCGAGTTCCACCGTGTTGCCGGTGAGAAAGATGTGGTCGCCCGTCTGCGTCGGCGAGGCGTTGTAGACGGTGAAGGTGACGGGGATGAGTTTCGCGGCGAGCGCGGTGAACCCGATGCCGTTCGAGACCTGCGCCGAAGAGTTGGTGACGGTCACGTTGTAGTTGCCGTTGGTGACAGCAGGCACGGTCGCGACGATCTTCGTCGAAGTCCACGAGTTGATGGTGGCCGTCGTCGTGCCGAACTTGACCGTGCCCGCAGTCGTGCCGAAGTTTTTGCCGCCGATGGTGATGCGCACGCCCGGGTGCGCGACCGTGGGGCCGATTGCGCCGACCTGCGGCGTGGAGGGCGACTGCGTGAAACTCCAGACGGCGACCGTGTGCGCCGGGAGCGTGAAGTTCGCCACGGGGTTGTTGCCGCCCGTGCCCGAAGAGACGGTGATGCCAGAGCCGCCGAGCAAGCCCGTCAGGTGATCCGAGTAAGTGCCGGCGGGCAGCGCGGTGTTGAGTCCGGTGATCGGATACGAGGTCGTCTCGTTCTTGTTGATGGCGACGAGCACCGTGTTGCCGAAGAACTTCCGCTCGTAGATGTACACGTCGTTGTTCATCCAACGCTGCTGCGTCGTGCCGTAGCCGATGGCCGGGTTGTTGCGGCGCAGGGCGGAGAGGCGGTTGGTGAGCGTGTAGGCGGTGGTCGAGGTGTTGAAGGCGTTCATCATCGGGCGGTTGTAGGGGTCGCCGCCGCCCGAGGTGTCGTTGTGGAGGTATTGCTCCGTGCCGTAGTAGATGCAGGGGATGCCGCGCTGCGTGAGTATGAAGGCGAGCGACTGGTGGAGGCGGTTGTTGTTGTTCAGGAGCGAGAGGAAACGCGTCATGTCGTGGTTGTCTATGAACGTGACGAGGTCTTCATCCCAGGTGAAGTTGGCCGCCTCGGCCGTGAGCACCGCGTCGATCTCGGAGAAGTTGGCGTTCGAGCCGAAGACGTTGCGGATGGCGGTGTTGAGCGGGAAGTCGAGCATGGAGATGCCGCTCTTGTTGGTGTACTTGTAAGAGTCGCGGTAGAGCGGATCATTGGTGCTCGTCTGATACCACTCGCCGAAGAGGAAGCTGTCGCCGTTCGCGTAGATCGAGTTGGCGAGACTGTACTGCCAGCCCCAGGTGATGTGCTTGATGGCGTCTATGCGGAAGCCGTCAACGCCGTGCTGCTGGAACAACTGCGCGGTGGCTTTCATGTAAGCGTCGATGGTTGCATGTTCCTGATTGAGATCGGCGAGGTTGAACAGGGTGTAATACTGCACCTGATAGCGGTCGTCCCAGTTGGAGATGTTGCCGTTGTGGTGAAAGAGGCCGTTGGTGTCGTTGGTGTAGTTGCCGAGGAACGTGCCGTTGTCGTAGAGCGCGCCGAACTCGCCCGCATTGTCCTGCGTCGAGTGGTTGGGCGCGAAATCGACGATCACCTTGATGCCGTTCTGGTGCGCGGCCGTGACGAGGTTGTCGAAATCAGTCCAGGCGTTCGACGCGCTGCCGGAATGCTCTTCGATGCGTTTGAAGTCGCGTCCCTGATAGCCGTGGTAAGAAGCGGTGGGGTTGCCGTTTCCGTCGGGGATGTTGGCGTTCAGGTTATCGACGGGCGGCGAAATCCAGATGGCGGTGATGCCCATCCCGGCGAGATACGACATCTTCTGCTGGATGCCTTGCAGGTCGCCGCCCCAATAGGCGCGCCAGTTCGTCTTGGTTGAATCGTAGAGTCCCGCGCTCTGCGCCGGGTTGTTGTTGGCGGAGTTGCCGTCGAAGAAGCGATCCGTGATGATCTGGTAGACGACCTCGCGCCGGAAATCCGCGGCGCGCGAAATGAAGGGTGAGAGAAAAAGTGCGACGAGCATGAGCGCACCCGCGACAGCGCGGCGCGTAGATTTTTTCATAACGGATTTTTTCATACGGGGCAGACTCCTGTGGGAAACCGGCGGTTGATGGGATCAGCCGGGTGAGAGTTAAAGGAACAGAAGCGAGGACTGACGAACTGCAACGCTCGCGGATGATACAACGGGGAGAGGAACGATGAAGAATTGATTCATTGATTCAATGAACCGATGAATCAATGAATCAATGAATCAATTCTTCTTTCACTTCACCCACTCGTCGGCGATTTCCGTCTCCACTTTGACGGGGACGCGTGTGACGTATTCTTCGCCCGCCGCGCACATGGCCTCTTCCACGGTGCGCGCGATCTCCGGGGCGTCGGCGGCGTCGGCCTCGACGACGATCTCGTCGTGCACGATGTTGACGAGTCGCGCCGTGGTCTCTTTCAACTTGTCATGGAGGAGGCGCAGAGCGCGTTTCAGGATGTCGGCGGACGCGCCCTGAATGGGCATGTTCTTCCCGTTGCGCTGCGCGAGCGAGGCCGCCTGCCGGTCTTCGGCGTCGAAGCTGAAGCGGGCGAGTCGCCCCGACATGGTGCGCGCCGTGCGCTCGCGCAACGCCTTGCGCGCCGCGTCTCTGAGCCAGGTGTCCAGCCCTCGATAGGTCTGGAAGTAGCGCGAGAGGATGCTCTCGGCTTCGGTCAGCGGGATGCCTGTCATCATCGAGAACCGCTGCGCGCCGATGCCGTAGACCACGCCGAAGTTGAGCCGCTTGGCGAAATCGCGCTGCTCTCTGGTCACTTCTTCGAGCGGCGTGTTGAAGACCTGCGCGGCCGCGACGCGGTGCAGGTCTGCGCCGGAATTGAACGCGTCAATGAAGCCCTTGTCCTCCGTGACGTGCGCCAGGATTCGCAACTCGATCTGGGAGTAATCGGCGATGACGAGCTTGCGCCCTTGCGGCGCGCGAAAGCAACGCCGGTACTCGACGGCGTGCGGCACCTGTTGCACGTTGGGGTTGGTACAATTGTGGACGACGATCCCGCCCGCGATGAACTCGTGAACGTCCTCGACGGTGAGGTCATAAACTTCCTCGATCCGGTCAGGTGTGATCGACTCGATTTCGACCGGGCGCACTCGTAAGGCGAGATAGTGGGCGACCGGCTGCAAACTGGGGAGCAGGCCGAATTTGTCGATCAACTTCTTGACCGACTCGTCCTTGAGGTATGAATTCTTGTAGTAGGTGATGAAAGGTTTGACGCCGCCGCGGGAGGCTTCCGTCGTTCCCGCGGCGACGGCCTCCCGATAAAGTTGCGCGCCGGAGATGCGGAACGGCGTGCGTATCCCGTCCGTGATCTGCGGAACGGGGACAAACGGGCGGTTCTTTCTGCCGGAGATGAAACCCACCGTCTCCACGAACCTCGACAGGTCGGTTTTTTTATGCACCTTCAGGTCGAACCGGCACGAACCCGAAAAGCCGCTGGTGTCGGTTCTCCGCGTGATGGTCGCGTAGATGCCCAAATTGGAGAGCATCAACTGAACCTGAGACAGCAGCGACAGGTTCACACTCGTCAGGCCGACCGCGTTGTCCACACGGTAGCCGTCGCCTTCGAACAGACCTCTCAGGAACGCGGCCTGAAAACTCGCGGGGGCGGAGAGGATGAGTTTCGGGACTGACTTGGTGTGCGCGTTCCCTTCCAGCCCCAGCCCGGCGAAGAAGTGTGCGAGCGTGGTCGAAGCGAGTTGCAGCACGCGGCACGTCTTCGACTTGACGGGCACGAAAGGCTGTCCGAACAACTCGCGGCTGTGTTCGACCACTTGCTCGATTAACTCGTCATCGTGCCAACCGAACGCGAGGTAAACCCGGTCGTACACGGCGGGCGTCCCGGCCACGCGGCCGCGCTTGACGGGTCTTTCGTGTCGCCGTCCGAGAAACCCGTCGGCCACGATCAAGCCGATCAACTCGCACAACGCGGGCGACAGTTCTCGCGGCAGGCGGACGGCTTTGCGCGCCCTGACAGCGGGTGCGGGCAGGTCGATCCGCGGCGTCTCTTCCGCCCGCTCGAACTCGGAGACTTTGAGCGAGACGAAGAGCGGATCGCCCGGCCGCAGTTCGTCGAGCCGCTTCCACTCGTTAGCGCGGCCGGTGAGGAATCTGTGATCGGCGGTCGCGCGGATGCTGCGGCCGTCTTTAAGACGGACTCGGAAGAGCCGGCGCACGCCGGTCATCCAAGCCTTCTCAACTTTTTTGAAACCGTAAGACGTTTTTACCGCGTCGCCTTCCCTGATCTCGGACATCTGTTTGAAGCCGGTGCGAGTCGGCACGAGCGTATCTCCGGCGAGGCACGCGAAGCGGCCGGTCGGCGCGCCGATCTGGTGGAAGTTGGCGTGGATGCGTTTGGTGACGGGGTTGATCTCGTTGAGAATGTTTTCGCCGTAACTCGTGAGCGCCTTCTGGACGGTGCGGTATTCGAGCAGCACCCTGATCACTTCGTGCTCGGCGGCGAGCGGTTGCAGTTTCCAGTTGCGCGTCGAGTTGGGGAGTTCCACGCCGGGCAGGACGCGCTTGAGGGCTTTGGTCAGTTGGACGTGCGAATCGAGGTTGATGTCGTTGCGCGTCGGGCCGAAGAAGGACTGTTGCGAAGACTCCTCGGCGAGCATCACCTGCAACTCTTCGGCGAGGATAGCGCGCCGCTTTTCGACGATGGCTAACTGCTCGCGCCAGCGCGCCGCGTCGAGAAAAATCCCGGCCAGTTCGAGACAGGCGACGGGCACAACGCACTCGAATTCGAGTTGCGCGACTTTGACGAGTTCGTCGCGCTTGAGCAGTTCGATGAGGCGGTCGCGCAAAGGGAGCATGAGGGCGGCGTCGCGCGCGGCGTATTCGAGTTGCGCCCCGGAGAGCTGTCCGCTCCAATCGCTGAGTTGTTCGGACTTGTCCACGGTCTCGTCGAGGTAGCGCGCGGCGACGGCGGCGAGCGAGTGTCGATCCTCGGATTCCCCGGCCGAGACGAGTTGGCTCGCCAGCATCGTGTCGAAGATGCCGCCGAGTTCCGTGCCGAGTTGGTGCTTCGTCCACTTGGCGTCGAACTTCGCGTTGTGCGCCACCTTCACGGGGCGGGGCGCGGCCAGCAGTTGGACGAGCGGCGCGAGCGCGGCCGTGTCGGGCGCGCCGTCGCCGCTCGTGAAACGGTCGAGGTCGATGATGTAGGCCGCACCATCGGGCGCGGAGAATTGCATGAGCCGCATGCGGCCACGGTAAGGATCGAGCGCGGTGGTTTCCGTATCGAAGCCGACGGCGGCGTGGCCGGACAGTTCGGCGACCGCCGGCGCGAGTTCCGCCCGGTCGGTGATGAGACGATAGTTCTGTGAGTCCATTAGAAAATTATGCTGCCGGAATAAATGCCCGGACGGATTCCGGCTGGCGGCGAGGGCGCAAATTCCCCCTGCGCCGTGCGGAATGACGAACTACATGGAATGCGGGGGCAGGGACTCTAGCCTCTGCCCCCGCATCTGATTTCACCCGGGCGAATGACGAAACCGTGATACAGAGAACAACGGTCGGAAGTCAAGCCGGGGAACGGCGCACCGGAGGAAGCGAAAGCGCGCGAGCGTGTTTCGTGCGACACCTTAATTGTCGGAGGTAGCAGTGCCGTCGGCCTCCTCACACGGGCCGCCCGCTTCAAACTCCACGCCCGCTCCGGCCGTGGCTTCGGGCGTCGTGATGGTCGTGACCGTCGTGACCGTCGTAACCGCAGGCGTGTCGGCGGGCGCGGCAGGGGTGGTCGCCGCCGCGATGACGGACGGCGGCACGTCGCCGTGTTTATTGTCGGGCGGGACGTTCAGGTTTGCCGCTCCCAGGTTCAAATCTTCGGGGATGATGCGCAGCGCGCGGTCGTAATATTTCTGGCGGTCGGCCAGCCCGTTGAAGCCGCCGTTAATCTTCTTGGTGATCGCTTTGAAGAGTCGCTGGTCGGCGAGCGCGTTCAAGCCGCGCGTGTCCCAGAACCAACCGGCAGAGCGGAAGGCGTTCGGCGGCTGGGTGATGAGCGTCGGGTTGTTGATGAGATCGAGGCCGAGCGCTTTGCCGCAGGCGGTGTGATTGGCGCGCCCGGTGATCTGGATCGGCCCGTGGCCTTTGTACTTCACGCCGTCGCCGGGCTGCGTGTTGCCGAGGTCTTTGCGCCCCTCGTAAGCCTTGCCCGAAGCGATCTCCTCGAAGTAGCGAAACTCGGCCGACTCGTGCGCGAGTTGCGCGAGGAAGGCCGAGGCGCGCAGATAGGTGGCGATCTCGAATTCCCGCATGGCCTGGTTTAAATAGGGAAGGTAGAGTTGGCGTTTGGCGGCCGGCAGGTTCGGCATGATGCTGCGCAGCATGTTGTCGGTGATTTGGCTGTTCATGGGGGTTTTGTGCTCCTGTTACAAGATGAAGGGTCGTCTCCAGCGGGCGCGGCGCGAGAGGCGCGCGTCGGATTAAAACGCGCGCACTATATCATCATTTAACCGCCGCTCTCATCCTTTTGTTCAGCGCGCGGGTAAACGTGCCGTGGTGTGTGCGTCGGCGCGGATGGTGGTGGCAAGGAGCAGGGCAGCCAGCGTGCCGATGCACGCGCTCGTCACGAAGGCCACGGACGCGCCGCGCCAACTCCACAACGCGCCCATCAACAGCGACGCAGGCCAGACCGTGATGCTGAACGCGAGATTGTAGAGGCCGTAAGCCGTGCCGCGCTTGTCGGCGGGCACGAGGTCGGCGACGAGCGCCTTCTCCGCGCCTTCGGCGAGGCCGAAATAGATGCCGTAGATGATGAAGAGCGTCCACGCGCCCCCGACCGTCGAGACGAACGCAAAGCCGAGATAGACGGCGGCGTAAAAGAGCCAGCCCGTCACGATCAGGGTCTTACGCCCGAGCCTGTCCGAGAGGTCGCCGCCGACAAGCGAACTGATCACCTTCATCGCGTGCAGCGCAGCCCAGAGCAGGGGGATCGTGGCCGTCGAGATGCCCACCTCGCGTGCGCGCAGCAGGAGAAACGCGTCCGAAGAATTCGACAGGGTGAAGAGCGCGAGGATGACGAGAAAGCGTCTGAAGTTTCCGTCGAAGCCGCGCAGCGAAAAACGCGGAGGAGCATTCGGGTCACTACCCGGTTGGACAGCCGTCGGGGGCGGGCTGCCGCTGCTTTCCGCGCGCAGGGCGTCTGCGCGTTCGCGTTCGGCTCTCCTGCTCTCGCGCCCGTCGTCGCGGTCTTTGCGCGTCTCGCGAAGCGCGAACGCGGCGACGAGCACGGCGGCGAGCGCGGGAACGGACGCGGCGAGAAAAATCAACCTGTATTCGTCGAGCGTCGGCGCGTTGTAGTTGCCGGCGATGAGCACGAGGAGCGCGAAGCCGAGCAGCGGGCCGACGACCGCCCCGAAGTGATCCATCGCGCGGTGAAAGCCGAAGGCGAGGCCGCGCTCGTGCGCGGCGGCCGAATCGGCGATCAGGGCGTCGCGCGGCGCGCTGCGAATGCCTTTGCCCACGCGGTCGGCGAAGCGCACGGCGAAGACCTGCGGCCAACTCGTCGCAAAGCCCAGAAGCGGTCGCGAGATGCTCGCCAGCGCGTAGCCGAAGACGACCGGGGCTTTGCGTCGCCCGCTGCGGTCGCTGAAGTAACCGGCGAAGAGTTTCAGAAAACTCGAGACGGATTCCGCGCCGCCTTCGATCAAACCGATGACGGCCGGCGACACGCCGAGCGCGACGGAGAGAAAGACCGGCAGGAGCGGATAGATGATTTCGCTCGAAGCGTCGTTCAGGAAGCTGACGAGGCTGATGACCAGAACGTTTCGCGGGAGGCTGCGGTAGCGGCGGAAGAGACCGGGCGTGCGCTCGTCGAGCGCGCCCGGACTGATCGAGGCGTCAAACTCGTCGGCGGGGTCGGTGTCGGTCTCGGCCATTCCAGAGACGGTAACGGGCGCGGGGATAAATCAGCGATTTGTGTTGCGACGCGTGCCCGCGGCGGGGCGGTTCGCGTTCGGCATCGAACCCGCGCCGCCCGCGTAGTTCCACCACACGAGCGCGGCGATGACGAGCAGCGCGATCAGGCCGACGAGCGCGAGTTTGACGAACATTTTTACCGTCCGCCACACCAGAAACAGCACGACCAGCGCGACGAGGATGGCGATGCCGATGATTCCGATAGTCGTCATGGTAAGCAGTGAGCAGCGAGCAGTGTGCGGTCAGGCGAGAGAAGCAGCGCGGTTGTGTTTTAACTGCTCACAACTCACCGCTCACTCTCTTGTAACTGGCGCGCACGACCGTCTTGATGTTGCCGCGAATGTTGAAGTCGCCTTCGAGTTCGACGCTCAGGGGGTCGCAGGCGCGCACGAAGTCTTCGAGGATGACGTTGACGACGTGCTCGTGAAAAATTTTGACGTTGCGAAACGAGTTGATGTAGAGCTTGAGGCTTTTCAGTTCGACGCAACGCTCGCCCGGCACGTAGGCGAGCCGGATATTGGCGAAGTCGGGGAAGTCGGAGAAGGGGCAGATGGCCGTGAACTCCGGCATCTCGAAGCTGACGGTGATCTCGCGCCCGGCAAATTCGTAAGGGAACGTGTCGAGCGGGTAGAGGTTCATCTCCGCGCGCGGCGTCGGCCGAATTTCCAGACCCTGTTGATTGACGGGCGGCGCGGCTATTTCGGTGGCTGACATTGTCTTGTACTCCTTGAAACTTAACGACGAACGGATGTTACCTGAGGCGCGCGAGAAAGCAAAAGGCGGAAGCCGGAGGGCTTTGTTGTCGCCGCCCCCTTCGCTTCCGCCTCTCGCTTACGGTTCACCACTAGCTCTCGCCAGGCGGCCTATTTGTTGTTGTTGTGATTCATGCCCGGCATAGACCCGTGCAGGTCGCGCGCCATCTGCAAGTGCTGCTGCACGACGGGGAGCGTCCTGGCGGCGAACGCCTTCAAGTCCGCGTCCCTGCCCCGCATGCTTTCGTCGCGGAACAGTTTCTCCATCTTCTGGTGGTCTTTGTGTCCCGCCATCATGATGTACTGGCGGTCGAACTCCGCGCCGGAGAGTTTTTCCATCTTCATCATCATCGCCCGATGCTTGGCGTCGGGCGCGGTCGGCAGGGTGATGCCCTTCGCCGACGCGATCTGCATCAACTCGGCGTTGGCCGTCGTGTGATCGTCAATCATCTTCTGCGCGTACTGCTTGACCGCATCGCTCGACGCTTTGGTCAGGGCGAGCCGCGCCATCTCGACTTCGGCCATGCCGCCCATCGCCGCCGTCATCGCGAACTTCCTGTCGGACGAATTAACCGTCGCCATATTGCCCGCGCCGCGCGTGGCCGTCGTATTGGAGTTCGCGTTGCCGGAACTCATGCTGCTGGAGTTCGTCGTGCCGGAATTCGTGTTTTGCGCCGCCGCCGTCGCGGCCAGCAGCGCGAGGCACGTCGCCGTGCTTAAAATGAAACTGAGTCTTTTACCTTTTCCCATGTTCGTTCTCCCTTTTGATTGTTCTATGTGAACTGGTTGGGTCGTTTGACCAAAAACGAGGGAGCGTTTTCGCCGTCCCCTCGTGTGAATGACAGATGTTTACGCGCTCGCGGTGTTCGCGCCGCCGCTGCCCGTCTCGGTCGCGCGTTCGAGGTTGCGGATGCGGTCGTGCGCCTCCTGCACCTGCGCGTACTGGCGTTCGACGATTGCTCGCACGTCCGACGGCAGGTTCGCATCGGCGAGCGCATCCTTGTAGTTCGAGACGGCGGAGTCTTCGCCGCGTTCGCATTCGGCGAGCACGGCGTTTTCGTCCTCGCCCGTCACGGCCGACTTCATGTTGATCCAGCCGCGATGCAGCGTGGCCGCGACGCTGCCCGTTTGCGTCGCATCGCCGCCAAGCCGCGTGACTTCGTTTTGCAACTCACCGGCAAACTGCGCCCGCTGCTGTGAGTATTGATAAAAGAGCGACTTGATGTCGCTGCGCTTCACGCCTTCGGCGGCGGTCTGGAAACCGTCCTGGCCGTCCTTGCAAGTTTCGATCAAGTTATTGAGTACGGAGATCGCATTATCGTTATCAGCCATTTCATTTCTCCCTTTTTGCAGTTTCGTGTCGCGGCGTCCGGCTCACAGGTCGGCCGACGGCGCGCCGCGTTTCGCTGGTAACCCTAATAACCGGTGCGGCCGCCCGTCCACGCCTGCGCCGGATCGCGCTTCGCGCCGGAGTCGAACAATTTGACGAGCAGGAATCCGGCGACGAAGCCGCCGATGTGCGCGGCGTAGGCCACGCCGCCGCCCTCCTGCGAACCCTGCCCGAGCATGCCGAGACCGTTGATCAACTGGAAGACGAACCAGAGGCCGATGGCGACGAAGGCCGGAACGGTGCGCACGATAAAACTGAAGATGATGACGTGGACGCCGCGCGTCGGGTGCAGCAGGAGGTAGCCGCCGAGCACGCCCGAGATCGCGCCCGATGCGCCGAGGCTCGGAATAAGCGGGTTCTGCCCGAATCCAATCGTCGAAAAGACGTGCGCGAGCGACGCCAGCAGCCCGCACAGCAGGTAGAAGACGAGATACTTTACCTTCCCCATGCGGTGTTCGAGGTTGTCGCCGAAAATCCAGAGGAAGAGCATGTTGCCGAACAGGTGCGCGAGTCCGCCGTGCATGAACATCGAGGTCAGGAGCGTGAGATAGACGCTGCCCGGCGTCTCTTGCAGCCCCGGCATCCTCATGCGTTCGCCCGTGATCGGTTCGACGACGACGCGGTCGGGCGACGCGATGTCGCGCCCCGTCGTGATCTCTGCCGGCACGGTTGACCAGGCGTAGGTGAAGCGGTCGTTCGAGCCGAATCCCTGAAAGAGAACGAAGACGAGGATATTCGCCGCGAGCAGTAGATAGTTGATGACGGGCGTCGAGTGCCGGTCGGAGTTATCATCGCCAATGGGAAACATAGTCGTTTAAACCTCGGCTTGAGTGGCAAAGCACCGGCGAGGAGGTTCCGCTCCGACTCGACCGCTGCCCGACGCCCGCCCGAACGCTCACGGCTTCGTGATTTTAACGAGCGCACATCTTCACGCGATAATGTTGCAAAGCCTATACGAGAAGTTAAGGAATATTCCCTTGCATCTCACGT
>DATCWB010000176.1:0-2708 GCA_036566625.1 Pyrinomonadaceae bacterium | reverse complement strand
CTTCGTCCTCGACTTCGGCGGAGGCGGCGAGACCGGCGCGGCGGTGCGCGATGGTCTGGCCGAGCGTTTCGGCCAATTGCGGGTTGGAATCGAAGACGGATTTCATCGCCTCGTGGCCGATTTCGAGGACTTCGGTCTCTTCGGCGGCGATGACATGCGCCGAGCGCGGTTCGCCCGTGAAAAGCGCCATCTCGCCGAAAAAGTCGCCCTCGCCGAGCGTGGCGACGGTGCGCGGCTGACCGTTGTCGTTGATTTGCACGGCGACATTGCCGTGATGCACGACGAACATTGAATCGCCCTCGTCGCCAGCGCGGATGATGGTTTCGCCGGGCGCGTAGGTGTGGCTGCGAGAGGCGCAGACGAGTTGCGAAAGCTCGTCTGCGTTGAGCGGGGCGAAGATGTCGGTGGCGGAGAGGCGTCCGGTGAATGTCTCGGCGTCGGCCGCCGGGCCGGCGGCGGCTTTCGGGCGTTCGATGTAGAGCGTCTGCGTCGGGTAGGCGAAGCTCAGCCCGGCGCGCTTGAAGGCGTACCAGACGCGCTGGCGCAGGAGCGCGTCCGTATCGTTGAAGCGGGCATAATCTTCGAGCCAGTATTTGATCTCGTAGTCCACGGCGAAGTCGCCGAGGTTGCGTACGCGTACGAAGGCCGCCGGCTCGCGGCGCACGTTCTCCGTCTCGCGGATGGCGTCGCGCACGACGCGGATGACCTGATCGGGCGAGTGCGAGTAGAGGGCGTTGAAGAAGACGAGGCGGGCGTTCGGGTTGTCGCTCGGGCAGACCTCTATGGCCTCCTTCGCGATCTGGCTGTTGCTGAGCAGCACGACGTGGTTGGTGAACGTCCTGATCTTCGCCGCGCGCCACGTGACGCTCTCGACGACGCCCATCCACTTGCCGACCGTGATCACATCGCCGACCTCGAAGGGCTTGTCGGCGTGGAGCGAGATGCCGGAGAAGAGGTTGCCGAGCGTGTCTTGCAGCGCGAGGCCGAGAATGATGCCGAGCAGCGCCGATCCCGAAAGGAGCGCGCCGAGCGACAGGTCGAAGAAGTGCTTCAGGATAAACGCGACGATCAGTATGTAGGCGACGATGGAGAACAGGTCGCGGATGAGGCTCGGCGCTTCACGGCCTTTGCGGATGCGGAAAATGAAGTCGAAGAGAAATGCCCCGGCCAGCCGCACGCCGACGAACATAAGGCTGAGCCACAGGGCGATTTTCGTGAGCAGTTGCGCCCAGTAGAAGCCGGGCGCGTTCGCCCTCAGATTCTCGGCCGGCGTCGGCGGCGCGAATGAGGGCAGGACGAAATAGAGCAGGACGGCAAACAGCGCGGTCGCGCCGAGCGGAAGGACGAGTTGTTTTTTGAGACGGGAGCTACTCATCTTGAAGCGTTAGCATGTCAACGGCGAACGACGCGCGACAGGTTTGTTTGAAATGACCGCGTGCGCACCTTACTGTCCGCCGAACACGGTCTTTGCGACCAACACGAGCGACAGGGCGGAGACGATGACGACCGTCAGCCACGCCAGCACATTATAGACCGCCCCGTTCGCGTATTCACCCATCAATTTACGGTCGCCCGCCAGGCGCAGGATCGCGACGAGCATCACGGGCAGGAGCAGCCCGTTGATGAACTGCGTGACGACGAGCACGCGCATCAGAGGCAGTCCCGGAATGATCGCGATGAGCGATCCCACCGCGATCAGGAAAGTGAAGATGCCGATAAAGATCGGCGCTTCACGAAAACTGCGCGAGACGCCTTTCTCGAACCCCAGCGCCTCGCTGATCGAGTAGGCGGTGGCGAGCGGCAGCACGCCCGCCGCCAGCATGGACGCGCCGAAGAGTCCGACGGCGAAAAGCAAACCGGCATACTCGCCCGCGAGCGGGACGAGCGCGCGGGCGGCGTCGGCGGCCGTTTCGATTGTGCCCGCGAAGCCGCCCGCGCCGAGCGTCGCCGCCGTCGAGATGACGATGAAAAACGCGATGGACATGGCGAACAGAGTCCCGACCCACACGTCCGCGCGCACCAGCTTATAGCCGTCGCGGCCGACGCCCTTCTCCACCACCGACGACTGCACGAAGACTTGCATATAGGGCGAGATGGTCGTGCCGATCAAGGCGATGAGCGTAAAGAGATAGTGGTTATCGTAGCGAAACGTCGGGCGCGCCATCTGCCGCGTCACCTCGCCCCAATCGGGGCGCGCCAGAAAAGCCGAGACGATGTAGCCGAGAAACACGAGCGACATCAGGAGGAAGACGCGCTCGACCCGCCGGTACGATCCCTTCACGACGAGCCACCAGACGGAGAGCGCGGCGAGCGGCACGGAGATTTGTCGCGGCACGCCGAACAACTCGGTCGCCGCCGCGATGCCGACGAACTCCGAGACGGTCACGCCCGCGTTCGCCACGAGCAGGGCCGTCATCACGACCATCGTCCAGCGCACGCCGAAACGCTCGCGGATCAGGTCGGCCAAGCCCTTGCCCGTCACCACGCCCATGCGCGCGCACATCTCCTGCACGAGGCCGAGGCTGATGAGGATCGGGATGAACGTCCACAGCAGCGTGTAGCCGAACTCCGCGCCGGAGGTGGAATAGGTGGCGATGCCGCCCGCGTCGTTGCCCGCGTTGGCGGCGATCATCCCCGGCCCGATGACGGCGAGGTAGGCGATAAACCCCGTGCGCCGCTCCACCGCCCGCCGCGCGCGCAGAGTGCCA
>DATCWB010000175.1:0-11202 GCA_036566625.1 Pyrinomonadaceae bacterium | reverse complement strand
CGCGCACACGGGCGGCACTTGTAGCGTTGGCTGCCGGTGTGCGTATGACCGGCTTTGGTCTGCGCTTCTGTTGATGCGCAATGCGGGCATTGACTCATATTCTCAGCTTAACATTGGCAGCTTTGATTTAGACACTCCCCTTCTCTCACCAAGCCATGCTGGATAGGGTGTCGTGCGAGGCCCTGACTTATTCACCCTCCACGCTTCACCTTTTGCGCGCTTCACGTTAATTTAACTCGCCGTGCAAAGTTCGACCTTCATCCTCTGCCCATCCGACACTGACGCCAAACCCGCGAGCGTCGCCGCGCAGGCAGCACAGCCGCCGCAGTATGCGGAGGTCGCCGTGCCGCTCCGATTGTCGCAGACGTTCACGTACCGTCTGCCGCTGGCCTTGCGCGATGAAGTGCAGGTCGGCGCGCGCCTGCTCGTGCCGTTCGGGCGCAAGTTGCTGACGGCCTACGTCGTCGCTTTGCATCAGGAGTTGGACGCGGGCGTCGAGTTGGAGGAGTCGGAGATCAAGGAGGCGGAGGCGCTCTTAGATGCCGAACCGCTCATCTCGCCAGAGGTGTTGGAACTGACGCGCTGGCTGGCGGACTACTACGCCGCGCCGTGGGGCGAAGTGCTCAAGGCCGCCCTCCCCGCTGGTCTCAACTCGACCGTCGAACAAATCCTGACCGCCACAGCCGAAGGCCGCGACGAACTCGCACGCCTCCCCGCGCGCCGCGCCGCCACGAACAAAGCCCGCGCGCTGCAACTCATCGCCGAAGAGGCCGAAACGACTCTGCGCAATCTCGCCACACACTTCGGCCAGACCCGCGCCGCGACGCTCGCGCGGCAACTCGAACAACACGGCTGGATCAAGATCACGCACCGCGCCCGCACGGCGCAGGCGCGCGCCAAACGCCGCAAGGCCGTGCGCCTCCTGCCGCCCGAAGCCCACGCGGGCGACGGCGCGCGCGCTCTGAGCGAGGCACAGCAGCGAATCGTGAGCGCGCTCATCGAATCCGGCGGCGAGATGCTTTTCGCTGAATTACTCGACGGTGCGAACGCGAGCGCGTCGTCCATCCAGACGCTGGAGCGGCACGGGGTCGTGGAAGTTTTCGTACGCGAAGTGCGGCGCGACCCGCTGGCGCACGCGCGGCTGCCGGAGAACACCGAGTTTACCCTGACCGACGAGCAGGCGGCGGCCTTCGGCGAGATCGAGGCCGCGCTCAAAGCCGAACGCGCCTACGCGGCCTTTCTGCTCCACGGCGTCACGGGCAGCGGCAAGACCGAAATCTACATCCGCGCCATGCGCACCGCGCTCAAGCTGAATCGGTCGGCCATGATGCTCGTCCCCGAGATCGCGCTCACGCCCGTCTTCTCGCGCCGCCTGCGCGCGCACTTCGGCGAGTCGGTCGCCATCTTCCACTCTTCGCTCACGACGGGCGAGCGTTACGACGAATGGAGTCGCATCAAACGCGGCGAGGCGCGCGTCGTCATCGGCACGCGCTCGGCCGTCTTCGCGCCCGTGCAAGACCTCGGCATCATCATCGTGGACGAGGAACACGAAGCCTCTTACCGCCAGCAGGAGTCGCCCTATTACAACGGGCGCGACACGGCGGTGATGCGCGCCTCGAAAGAGCGCGCCGTCGTCGTCTTGGGGTCGGCCACGCCCTCGCTCGAATCTTTCCACAACGCGCGCGGCGGCAAGTATCGTTACCTGCGTCTGCCCAACCGCATCGCCAATCGCGCGATGGCCTCGGCCGAGATCGTGGACATGCGCGAAGTCTTCCAGCGCGCGGGCAAGCAGCAGGCGCTCTCGCCGCAACTCTTCGACGCCATCGAAGAGACGCACGCGCGCGGCGAGCAATCAATCGTCCTGTTGAACCGTCGCGGCTATTCGAGTTTCGTCCTGTGCCGCTCGTGCGGCGAGCGCATGCAGTGCCCGCAATGCGACGTGACGCTCACCTATCACCAGCGCGAACGCAGCCTCATCTGCCACTACTGCGATCACAGGCGGCGGCCGCCGACCGAGTGCCCTTCCTGCAAAGGCAAGTACATTTACTTCGTCGGCGAGGGCACGGAGCAGATCGAAGAGATCATCAAAGAACGCTTCCCAACGCTCCGCATCGCGCGCCTCGACCGCGACACCACAGCGCGCCGCCACACTTACGAACAGGCCATCCTCAGCTTCGGCTCGGGCGAACTCGACATGCTCGTCGGCACGCAGATGATCGCCAAAGGCCACGACTTCCCGAACGTCACGCTCGTCGGCGTCGTCTCCGTAGATGCCGGTCTCGCCATGCCGGACTTTCGCGCCAGCGAGCGCACGTTCCAGTTGATCACGCAGGTGGCCGGTCGCGCCGGGCGTGGCACGCTCGCCGGGCGCGTGCTCATTCAAACTTTCCACCCCGAACACTACGCGCTGCGCCACGCCTGCGCGCAGGACTACGACACCTTCTACGAGGAGGAGATTCGCTACCGCGAAACCTTGAGCTACCCGCCCTTCGTCTCGCTCGCCTCGCTGCTGATACACGGCGAAGACCTGACGCGCGTGCAGGCGACGGGGGCGGAAATCCGGCAAGCCCTCGACCGCGCCAACACCGAGCGCGCCTGTCGTATCCTCGGCCCCGCGCCCGCGCCGCTCGCGCGCCTGCGCGGCGAGCACCGCTTTCAAATTCTGCTCAAGTCGCGCCAGCGCACGCGCATGCGCTCGCTCCTCGACCTCGCGCTCGCGGAGGCCGGCGCGTCGCCGGGCTGCGACCTGAACAGCGTCAACGTAGAGATCGATCCGGTGAATCTAATGTAGGAGATGCGTGCGGCTACAGAAGAGACCCGTCCGACGGTGAACTTTGAGCGCATGCCGGTTTGTCGATGAGACTTTCAGAATTAGCACGCTTAACCAACGCGACCATCGAAGGCGCGGCAGACGACATCGAGATCAACGGCGCGGCCGGACTCGATGAAGCCGAAGCGGGACACGTCGCCTTCCTCGCCAACCCGCGCTATACGCCACGCGTGCAGACGACACGCGCCTCCGCAGTCTATCTCGCCGTGGGCGTCGAAGCGGGCAGAGCGGACATCGCCGTCCTTCGCACGTCCGACCCTTATCTCGCCTACACGCGCGCCCTGCGCCTCTTTCATCCCGAGCCGGATTTCGCGCCCTTCATACACCCCTCGGCCGTCATCGATCCTTCGGCGCGCGTTGCCGAGCGCGTTCACATCGGCGCGTGCGTCGTCATCGGGCGCGAAGTGGAGATCGCGTCGGGCGTACGCATCTATCCGAACGTGACGATCTACGACGGCGTGCGTGTCGGTGAAGATTCCGTGCTCCATTCCGGCGTTGCGCTCCGCGAGGGCACACAGGTCGGCGCGCGCGTCCGTATCCACAATAACGTCGTGGTCGGCTCGGACGGTTTCGGCTACGCAAAGGACGAAGAACGCCGCTGGCTGAAAATTCCGCAAACCGGGCGCGTGGCTATCGCGGACGACGTGGAGATCGGCGCGGGCACGACGATCGATTGCGCCTCGGTTGGCGAGACGCGCATCGCGCGCGGCGCGAAGATCGACAACCTCGTACAGATCGGCCACTCATGTACGGTCGGCGAAGACACGCTGCTCTGCGCGCAGGTCGGCCTCGCGGGGAGTTCGCACATCGGCAACCGCGTCATCCTCGCCGGTCAGGCGGGCGTGGCCGGCCACCTGACCATCGGCGACGACTGCGTGCTTACGGCCAAGAGCGCGACCAGCCACGACGTACCCCCGGGCAAAATGCTCTCCGGCATCCCCGCCTTCGACAACCGCGACTGGCTGCGCTCGACCGCCGCCTTCCGACGCCTCGGCGACATGCAGCGCACGATTCGCCAACTCGAAGCGCGCCTCGCCGCACTCGAAAAATCCTCCCGCGATGACTGAACCGGAATTCTGCCCTGCTAAAAAATCCGTCCGGCAATAAATTTTTCTTGACAGATATGAGACGCGGCTACGATAATAGGTTTTGAAATTGGATTTCAATTTCGCCCGCTCCCCGCGCGGCGATTGAAGTCCGAAATCAAAGCCATCAGCGAATTTTCTCAGGAGTTAAGACATTGGAATCCTCGAATCGAGCGGCGGCGCACGTTCTGCCGTCCAGCCGCGAAGACCAACAGGTCGAAATCATACTCGAAGACGGGACGGGCTGCGTCGCGTTGCGCCTGTCAACGTGGACGGATGGTCTCGGCTGGTGCACGCAGAAGACCATCCGGCTCGACGGCGAACAACTGGACGACCTGCATCACGCCATCAGCGTCGCCAGGCATCGCCTCAATCGCCGGCGCGCAGATGACGGACAGTTCAGACCGGCGGCACAGGTCATCCAACTCCCGAACGTCGGCTGAAACTCTAAAGAACAGCGAAAACAAAGCAAAAGGCAGCGGGCAGATGATGAATCTGCCCGCTGCCTTTTTCATTTTCGCCGCGCCACTCGTCCGCGCTCGGCCTAATCCCTTCGCCGCCCCTTTTCTTAACTGATTTGCTTGAGCGTGATCCGTTCGTTCGTCACGCTGGCTTTGCGCTCGGAGGTCAGTTTTTCGAGTTCTTCGACGTGTAGTTTCTCATTGTAGATGCGCTCTTCTAGTTGGAAGCGCGTCGGGAGTTCGTCGTCGCCGCAGGCCGCCCACGCCGTCATGTAGGCGGCGAGCGCCTCGCGCTCCATCTCCAAATCCTGGCGCAGCATGTCTATGAGTTCGGTTGACTGGCGAATCATGGCCGGTTCGACCGTCGGCACGCCGCCGAGCGAGACGATCTTGTCGCCGAGTGTGATGGCGTGCTCCTGCGATTCCTCGCCCTGCGAGCGAAAGTATTTGCGATAGACTTCGCGCTCGATGCCCGTCACGAGAAAGCTGTGCTGCATGTACTGTATGACCGCGCCGAGTTCGAGACTGAGCGCGCGGTTCAAGGCGTCGATTAAATTAGCGTCTGCCATCAGGTTCAAGCCTCCCGCGAAAAACCGTCGAATGTTCGAATGCAGGCCGATGTTACTGCCCGGCCCCTCTGCTGTCAAGTTAAGTATTGAAATAATTAAACTTAACAATGAAATTCGTTTTCAGTTGCAAAATGGCGCGGCGGGTTTTGAAGATAGTCGGCGTCAGGCGCGTGAGTTAAAAGTTGATCTCGGAGAACGACCGGCGGGGTGTGAAATCGGGCGATTTATGTGGGTCGCGGCTTACGTCACCGAGCCGCCGTCAACGATGACGATCTCGCCGTTCATGAAGCTGTTGCGGTCGCTGACCATGAAGGCGGCGAACTCCGCGAGTTCTTCGGGGCGTCCCAGTTCCCCGCGCGGCGACCAGCCCTTGTGCATCTCCAGTAAGTGCGGCGGCAGGGTGTGCGCGAGTTCGGTGTCGAAGATTCCGGCGGCAATAGCGTTGACGGAGACGTTGAAATTGGCGGCCTCGCGCGAGAGGCACTTGGTGAAACCGATCATCGCGGCCTTCGAGGTGGCGTAGTGGACGGAGGTGGGGAGCGAGCGGATCGCGCCGATGGAGGTGATGTTCAGGATCGCGCCTTTGCGCTGGCGGATCATCTGCTTGTAGATGGGCTTCGTCACGGCGAAAAGGCTGCCGACGTTCGTATTGATCACTTCGTCCCAGGCGCGGTCGGTCGTCGTCGCAAAATTGTCGCCGCGATTGATCGCCGCGTTGTTGACGAGAATATCGACGCCGCCCCACTCCTCCACGAGCTGGCGCGTCAGGCGTTTCATGCCCAGACGATCCGTGACGGAAACTTTGAACCCCTGTGCGCGACGGCCGTGCGCCTTGATCTTTTGCGACATTGTTTCGGCGAGGTCTTCGCGTGAGTGATAACTGAAAGCCACGTCCGCGCCTTCGCGCGCGAAGATTTCACACATCGCCGCGCCGATGCCGCGCGTGCCCCCCGAAATAAACGCCCGTTTCCCTTCCAGCAAAAGACTCAACTTGGCCGCTCTCCAAAAAAGCCCGCTTCCTTATTTACTCGGAGCGGGCGAGATGTAATGAATTCGAGAATTAAAGCGCGAACACGGTGCGGGCGTCAACTTGGCTCATGATCTCATGTTCGCCATGCGCCGCAGCTTTTGCCGTCGCCTTCAAGCGATGCGCACGTCTGCGGCCGTCGCCCGCTCCTCTTCCGCCAGCACGGGCGGCGGGATCAGTGCGGTGATCTCTTCCACGATCCGGCGCGTGGAGTGCGGGATGGCGAGACTGGCCGTGGCCGCGCGCATCGTCGCGTAGTAGCGCGCGTCTTCGACCATGCGCCGGACTGCGGGCACGATGTCGCTGGCGCGTTCGAGCAACACGCCCGCGCCGCGTTTCGCCAGCATCGTCGCCGCTCCGGCCTCCTGCGGCATCGGCGCGGTCGTCGCGTCGGCGATGATCGGCACGCGGCAGGCCAACGCCTCGAAGGTGGTCAGGCCGCCAAGTTTCGAGATCATGACGTTGGCGGCCTGCATCAACTGCTCGACGTGTTCGGAATAGCCGATCACTTTCACGGGGAAGTTGGCGCGCGCCGCAATCGTCTCGGCCTCGGCGCGCAACTCTTTGTTATTCCCGGCGAGGAAGATCGCCTGCACGTCGAGGTCGCCGCGCACGAGTTCGCGAAAAATTTCGGGGATATTGCCGCCGCCGACCCAGCCCGCGTTGACGAAGACGGTGAACTTCTGCGGGTCGAGTCCGAGCGCGTGTCGCGCGGCCTGCGCGGCGTGTTCGTCCGGCAGGTTAAACTTCGGGTGGACGGGCATCCCCGAAATCTTGATCCGCTCCGGCGCGACGCCGTAATCGATCAACTGCTGGCGCGCCTCTTCACTCGCCACGAGGTAGAGCCGCACATCGTCGCAAGCCCACCCCTTCCAGAAGCCGTAGCAAGGGTCGGTCACAACCGTCACGAGCGGAATCTTGTCGGCGAGTTTCAACTCCCTGAGCACGCGCCCGATGGCGTGCTGCGTCAGCGGGTGCACGCTGACGACGACGTGCGGGCACCAACGCTCGAACAACTCGCCCACGTAGCCGACGCTGCGCCGGTAGAAGAAGTCCCGCGTCTCCGGGCGAAAACGGTTGACCGCCCAGTAGAGATATTTCATCCAGTGCTGCCGGTGGCGCAGCACCCAGTTGTAGACGTTGACCAGCTTCGCCGAGATCGAATGCGACTCCTCAATCGCGCGCACGATGCGCACGGCGTAAGAGTTGCCCGCAAAAAACCTCTGCAAGCCCGCCGCGATAGCCACCGCCGCCGAGCGATGCCCGCCGCCCGTGTCGGACGAGATGATCAGGATTTTCGGGACTCTGGCTCTAAACATGTTGTTAAGCCTTAACTGTCAAACCTTCCGCTTTGGCTTCCTCACGCTCAAGCTGTTTGCGCGACTTCTTCATCTCGCGTTCGAGACGCTTGATTTGAATCAAGTGCTTCGGGTTGAACGGCAAGCTGGGGTAATAGCTGTTCGACTCGTGCGTGCAGAAGCAGCCCGATTTGGCCTTTTGCCGGCGCGCCTGCATGGCGGGCGAGAGCCAGAGTTTCTGGAAGTTCCAGTCGTAGTCGCGGAGGTTCCCGACGGCGTCGAGGTTCTCGCAGGAAGAGACCGTGCCCTCGTCGTAGATGACGCCGCCCGCCGTGCCCGCGTAGCAGGTCATCTGCGCCTGCTGCTCTTCCTGCGCTTTGGCGATCAGGCCGTGCATGTAGATGTCTATGGCGGCTTTGAAAAAGCCTGCGTCGCCGCCGTAGTTGTTCTTGATGGCCGAATGGCGCGAATCGGAATCGATCATGTGCGCGAGTTCGGCGTAGCGCGCGTGGTCGATGTCCAGTTCCTTCGGGTCGGCTGAGGGCGGACGGATGTAGTTGAAGTTGACCTTGTCCGGCTTGAGGTCATACTTGAGAAAATCGTACCACTCGAAAATGGTGTCCTGATTCGTGTTCATGAAGCAGGTGCAGGTCTGTATGTCGAGACGCGGGTATTCGCGCTTGATGGCCTGCAACTGGCGCGCGGTGTCGATGGCGATGTCCCACGAACCGGGCTTCTGCCGAATCTTCTCGTGCTGATCTTTGAGGCCGTCAATGCCGAGGGCGACGGCCACGTTCAGGTTCGGGCACTCCTGGAGGATGCGCGTCACGTCGGGGATGATGCGCTTCTGAATCTGCCCGTTCGACATCAGATAGACCGATTCGAGCTTGTTGTTCTCGTAGAAGGCGCGGACGATTTCGGGCAAATCCTTACGCGTGAACGGCTCGCCGCCGGCGAGTATGAGCACGCCGAGGTTGCCGCCCAGAGTCTCCGAAACGCGCTGGATTTCGTGCGTCTTCATCTGGAGCTTTTTGCGCGGGCGGTCGTCGAGTTCGTCCGTGAAGAAACAGTGCGTGCAGCGCATGTCGCAGACGGACGTGACGAGGATGTTCAACAGCACGGGCGCGAACGGCTGGCCGAGCGCGAGTTTGGCGTAACGTTTGAGAAGTTCTTTGGTCGTGTAATCCATCGAAAAACCTTTAATAATGCCGCAATAAAAACCGCGCCCAATCCCGGCGCGGATGAGCGTCGCCTTGCTCTCCCAAGCGACAGACGACTGAATGTAACCGTCGGCGCAACAAAAGGCAAATTTTCGCTTCGCCCGGTGCGCCTAACTTTGATGCTAATTTCCGTTCTCGCGCTCGCCGCGCACTTTGATTCCGAGAGCGCGCATGCGCCGGTAGAGGTGGCTGCGATCCATGCCCATCAGTTCGGCCGCGCGCGTGACGTTATTGTCGGCCTCGGCCAGTTTCCGCTTGATGAATTCACGCTGGTGCGCCTCGCTGGCCTCTCTGAAGGAGTTGAAACGATAGACGGCGACGGGCGGCGCTTCGCCGCCGAGCGGCGGCAGGTCGCTCGCGTTGATACGCGCCTTCCGGTTCATGATCACGACGCGTTCCACCGTGTTCCTCAGTTCGCGGACGTTGCCCGGCCAGGTGTAACTCTGCAGGGCGTCCATCGCTTCCAGCTCGAAACGCTTCGGCGGATTGCCGTAAGAGGCGGAGAACTTCTGGTTGAAATGCTCCACGAGGAGGGGCACATCTTCCAGCCGGTCGCGCAAGGGCGGCACTTCAAAAGGAATCACGTTGAGACGGTAGAACAGGTCGGCGCGAAAATTCCCACGCTCGATCTCGTCTTCCAGACGCTTGTTGGTCGCCGCCACGACGCGCACGTCCACGCGTATCTGCGTGCCGCCCCCGACGGGCGCGAAGCGTTGCTCTTCGAGCACGCGCAGAACTTTCGCCTGTGTGCGCGCGCTCATGTCGCCCACTTCGTCGAGAAAGAGCGTCGCGCCGTCGGCCAACTCGAACTTGCCGCGCTTGGCCGAGGTCGCCCCCGTGAACGCCCCCTTAACATGGCCGAGCAACTCCGACTCGATCAACTCTTCGGGGATGGCCGCGCAGTTCAATTCGACGAGAGCCGCGCCTGCCCTGCGCGACTGCGCGTGGATGGCGCGGGCGACCAACTCTTTGCCCGTGCCGGATTCGCCGTAGATGAGCACGCGGCCATCCGTCGGCGCAACCGCAGCGATCTGCTTGCGCAGGGCGCGCATCGCCACAGACTCGCCGACCATCGCGTTCTCTTCGTTGATTTCGGCGGCGAGCGTGGCGTTCTGGCGTTCGAGGGCGCGCTGGCGCAGGGCGTTGCGCACGGTGAGAACGGTGCGCTCGATGGAGAGGGGCTTTTCGATAAAGTCGAACGCGCCGAGTTTCGTCGCGCGCACGGCCGTCTCGATGTTGGCGTGCCCCGAGATCATCACGACGGCGCAGTCCGCGCCCGAAGAGGCGAGGCGCGCGAGCGTGTCGAGGCCGTCCATGCCGGGCAGCCACACGTCGAGCAGCACGCAGCCGTAAGCCCGACGCTCGACGGCTTGCAGGCACTCCTCGCCCGACGCCACGGCGTCCACCGCGAAGCCCTCGTCTTCGAGCACGCCGCGCAGCGTTTCGCGGATGCCGCGCTCGTCGTCAACAATGAGAATCGAGTCAGCCATCAGCTAAGCGATGAAGGATGAACGCGGAACGATGAACTGGCCGCCTTTTCATCGTTCATCGCTCCGCGTTCCTCGTTGGTTTTTTGTGGTTCGTCCGTGACGGGAATTTCGACGAGAAACTTCGCGCCGCGCGGGCGATTGGGTTCGGCGCGAATGCGACCGCCGTGTTCGTTGACGATGCGCTGGACGATGGCGAGGCCGAGACCCGTGCCGCGCCCGCGCGTGGAGAAGTAGGGTTGGAAGAGGCGCGAGAAGTCGGAGCGCTCGATGCCGTGGCCGGTGTCGGCGATTTCGACGAGGAGCATGCCGCGCGAAGGGTCGTGGCCGGTGGCGACGGTGATGCGCCGCTCGCCCTCCGAATCGCTCATCGCTTCGAGCGCGTTATCAATCAGGTTGACGATGACGCGGCGCATCTGCTCGGCATCGAGCATGCCGGGCGGGAGCGTGCGCGCGAGGTGAACGTTCAAGCGCACGTCTTCGAGGCGGTCTTCGTAGAGGGCTACGGCCTGTCGCACCACCTCATTCAAATCGGCCGCTTCGAGGCGCGCGTGCGGCAGGCGCGCGAACCGCGAGAACTCGTCAACCATCGCCTTCAGCCCCGCCACCTCGCGCGTGATCGTCGTCGTGCATTCCTCGACCACCTGCGCCACGCGCGCCTCTTCGCCGCGCTCCAACCCGATTCCGCCTTCGCCACCTCCAGCAGCCGCGCCGCCGTTCGACGGGGCAGTCTCGACGGAGGATTCGCCCGCGCCATAGAGGCGACGAAAGTTGCGCGCGATGCGTTCGGCGGAGAGTTGGATGGGTGTCAGGGGATTTTTGATCTCGTGCGCCATGCGCCGCGCGACTTCGCTCCACGCGGCGGCGCGCTGCGCAACCAGCAGTTCCGTCAAGTCTTCGATCACGAGCACGATGCCGCGCGAGGAGCGTCCCGCGCTATCCTCTTTGAAATTGCCGAGCGCGGTGGCCGTGAGCGCGACGGGCACGACGCCCGCGTCCGGGGATGCGCCGCGCGCCAGTTCCATCTGCCACGCCGCGCGCCCGGTGCGCCGCGCGCGCATGAGCACGCGTTCCAGCACGAGATGATCTTCAGCGCTCAACATCTCTTTGAGCGGCGTGCCCGCCGCGGGCGCAACGCCCAACCGGAGCATGAGCACGGCGGCGGCGTTGATGGTCGTCACGCGGTTCTCTTCGTCGAGCGAGATGACGCCGGTCGAGAGCGATT
>DATCWB010000174.1:0-2755 GCA_036566625.1 Pyrinomonadaceae bacterium | reverse complement strand
ACGCCGCGCCGGACGAGGCCGAGCGCACGCGCCGTTACCACGCGCGCACGCGCGCCGTCCTCGAAGTGCTCACGCATTTCGAGGCGCGTCCCGAAGAGTTTGGGCTGGCGGAAATGCTCATCGCGCACGACGAATATTTCTCGCTGTGGCGTTCGCATCACGTCAAGATGGTCGAACGCATGGTCGGCACGAAACGCGGCACGGGCGGCTCGGAGGGCGTCGGCTATCTGCGCACCACCATCGACCAACGCTTCTTCCCCGAACTCTGGGAAGCCCGCACCTATCTCGACACGAAACACGGCGCATCAGGCTGTCCGTTCGCCGGCCACCACTAGACATGAACGAATTTCTGGAAAACAACCGCTCGCTCTGGAACGGCTGGACACGGCTGCATACACCTTCGCGCTTCTACGATATCGAAAGTTTCAAGGCGGGCAGGTGTTCGCTGAAGCCGCTCGAACTCGAAGAGGTCGGCGAGGTGGCGGGCAAGTCGCTCCTCCACCTGCAATGCCACTTCGGCCTGGATACGCTCTCCTGGGCACGGCGCGGCGCGCAGGTAACAGGCGCGGACTTCTCCGACGAGGCCATCACGTTCGCCCGCTCGCTCGCGTCGGAGTTGGACATCCCCGCACAGTTCATCTGCTCGAACGTCTACGATCTGCCCGCCGCGCTCGAAGGCCGGTTCGACATCGTTTACACCTCCTACGGCGTGCTCTCGTGGCTGCCCGAACTCGACCCGTGGGCGGCGGTCATCGCACACTTTCTCAAGCCCGGGGGTTTCTTCTACATCGCCGAATTTCATCCTTTCATTTACATGCTCGGCGATGACGGCCACACCTTCGAGTACCCTTACTTCCACACGCCCGACCCCGTTAAGTTGCGCGCGACCGGCTCTTACGCCGCGCCCGAAGCGACGGACTTTTCGCACACCGAGTACAACTGGCCGCACAGTCTGGCGGACGTAGTTAACGCCCTCATCCGCGCGGGGCTGCGCCTGGAGTTCCTGCACGAGTTCCCCTACCGGCACGCCGATGCCCTCACCACGGAAGAGTTCGAGCCGGGCAAGACGCGCCTCGGCGGCTGGCAGGTCGAAATCCCGCACATGTTCTCGCTGCGCGCCGCGGCGTGACGGCAGGCAGTTGAAAGTTTTACAGAGCGATGACGCCCGTTATATTTTGAACCTATCACTCGTCGTCTCGAATTGAAGAGTTGACCGCGCCGCTTATGAACATCGAATTCCCCGAACGCTTCAACATGGCCGACTACTTCCTCTATCACAACGTGGAGGCGGGGCGCGACGGTAAGGTGTGCCTGTATTTCGAGGACGAGCGTTACACCTACGGCGACGCGGTGCGGCTGTCGAATCGCGCGGGCAACGCGCTCGTCCGCGAGTGCGGCGTGAGGATGGAAGACCGCGTGCTGATTGTGCTGCCGGACTGTCCGGAGTTCGCCTGGACGTGGTTCGGGGCGAGCCGCGCGGGCGCAGTCATCACGATGGTCAATCCGCTTCTCCCCGCCGCAGATTACGTCTATTACCTCGAATACACGCGCGCCCGCGTGGCCGTCATCCACGAGTCGCTTCTGGAGACTTTCGCCGAGGCCGCGCGCGGGGCGAAACACTTGCGCAAGGTGCTCGTCGTCGGGCGCGAGCACGGCGAGTTCGCGTCGTTCGCCGGGGCGATGGCCGCGATGCCCGACGAACTCACGCCCGCCGACACGCATCGCGACGACATCGCGATCTGGTTGTTCACTTCCGGCTCGACCGGGCATCCGAAGGGTGCGGTACATCTGCACCACGACCTGCCTTTCAACACGGAATGCTACGCGAAGCGCGTGCTCGGCATCAACGAGGATGATCTCACGGTGTCCGTGCCGAAACTGTTCTTCGGCTACGCGACGGGAACGAACCTTTTGTTCCCCTTCGCCGTGGGCGGCGCGACCGCGCTCTTCTCGGAGCGTTCGACGCCGGAGAAGTTGTTCGACGTGATCGCACGCTTCCGCCCGACGGTATTGACGAGCGTGCCCACGATGATCAACGGCATGCTCAACGTCGAGGGCGCAGGCCGCGAGCGCGACCTGTCCTCTTTGCGCTTCTGCCTGTCGGCGGGCGAGGCTCTGCCCATCGAATTATACGAGCGTTGGATAAAGACTTTCGGGATAGAGATTCTGGACGGCATCGGCTCGGCCGAGATGTTCCACATCTACATCACGAACCGTCTGGGCGACGTAAAGCCGGGTAGCCTGGGGCGCATCGTCGAGGGCTACGAGGCGCAGGTGATCGATGCGGAGGGGCGCGAAGTGGCGACGGGCGAGATGGGAACGCTGCGCGTGCGCGGCGATTCGGCGGCCTTGTGCTACTGGCAGGCGCACGAGAAATCGAAGGAGACTTTCGCGGGCGACTATTGCACGACCGGCGATCAGTTTCACGTCGATGCGGAAGGCTACTACTGGTATCACGGGCGCACGGACGATATGTTGAAAGTGTCGGGCGTCTACGTCGCGCCCGTCGAGATCGAGGGTTGCCTGTTGCAGCACGAAGCCGTGCTCGAATGTGCCGTCATCGGACACGACGCGGGCGACCGCCTCGTCAAACCGAAAGCCTTCATCGTGCCGCGCGAGAATTTCGCGCCGACCGAGGAGTTGGCCGCGTCGATCAAAGAGTTCGTCAAGTCGCACCTTGCGCTCTACAAGTACCCGCGCTGGATCGAGTTCGTCGCCTCGCTCCCGAAAAATGATCGCGGCAAGATTGATCGCA
>DATCWB010000173.1:0-6181 GCA_036566625.1 Pyrinomonadaceae bacterium | reverse complement strand
GCGCCGCGCCGGAGGTGGAGGCGCGACGCAAACCACTGCGGCGGTGGGTGCGAGTCCGGCTGAGCGGGCGGTGCGCGCCACGTTCGAGACGCTCCTGAACGGCATCCGCAAATCCGATGTCGAGATGGTGATGAGCGTCTACTGGAACTCGCCGCAACTCGTCATCTTCAACAACAACGGCACGGTCACGCGCTCCTGGGAACAGGTGCGCACGAACCGCGCGAGTTCTTACCCCGACGCGAAAAACGTGCAACTCGAAGTGCGCGACGTGCGTGTGCAGATGCTCGGCGCGGGCGGCGCGGTCGTCTCCTGTCTCTGGACGCAGTCGCAGGAATTTCGCGGCACGCCGGAGAGCGCGATGGGTCGGCTCACGGTCGTCTTCCGCCTCATCAACAACGGCTGGAAGATCGTCCACACTCACACCTCACCCTCCGCGCCCGATCCTTCGCGCCTGCTGCCCTCCGAACAAACCGTCCCGGCGAACGACCCTGCGAAGCCTCCGGCCGTGAGGCAGCCTTAGCGGATGCGCGTCCGAATGAAGTAAACTCCGGCTTCCCCCAACTCTTAGTTTTTTAAACGACGCGGCGGGCACTCGCCGTCGCCGCGCGGTAATAATTTTCTCGACGAAAGGTAAACAACATGAGTTGGTTAGATCAGATCGGCGGACTCCTGCAACAGTATCAGGGCGTGAGCCCGCAGCAGCAAACGCCCAATAACGTGCAGAACGATTTCGGTCAATTCGCGCAGGCCGCGCCGCAATCTGCGGTGGCCGATGGGCTGGCCGCCGCGTTTCGCTCGAACCAGACGCCGCCCTTCGGCAACATGCTCGGCCAACTGTTCGGACAGTCGAACGGCACGCAGCGCGCCAGCATACTCAACACGCTCATCTCGGCTTTGGGGCCTACGGTTATCTCGCAGATTCTCGCCAACCGCGGCGCGAGCGGTTTGGCCGGAATGCTCGGCGGCGGGCAGCGCGAGGTGACGCCGGAAATGGCCGAGCAAGTGCCGCCCGAGGCCGTGCAGGAGATCGCCGAGCGCGCCGAGCAGAAAGACCCCTCGATCATAGACATGGCGAGCAACTTCTACGCCGAGCATCCGACCCTCATACAGGGTTTGGGCGCGGCCGCGCTGACCATCGCCCTCGCCAAAGTGGCGGCGAACCAGCACCGATAAAAACTCGTTGCGAGTCGTCGGCCGATAAGATTCAGCCGCATGAGAAAAAGAGTCTGCCTTGTCGGGCAGACTCTTTTTCTCATGCTCGAAGCGGGGCGAATGTTCAAAACGCCGAAACTTGCGCTTGCTCCAGGAGGCGTTTGACCGTGGGAACGATCTCCTTCATATCCGGCTTGAGGATGTATACGTCCGCGCCCGCTTGTAGTCCGGCAGCGCGGTCGGACGCTTTGCCATGACCGGAAAAGATGACGATAGGCGTTACCTTATCTACCGCCCTGATCTCCTGACACAACGTCAGCCCCGACGCCCCCGGCAACTGGCCGTCCAGGATGTACAGGCGAAACTTCTCTTTCTCCATCAGGGCGTGCGCGGCGGCTACCTCTGACACGCAGACGGCTTCAAAGGAGTTAAAGCCGAGCGTGGTCGTCAGCAACTCGCAAATATCCGCATCATCCTCGACGCAGAGGATTCGAAGGGATGGTGAAGGCATGAGTCACAACCTTTCTGGAAGCGGAGCGTAAGTGAGAAATTATGTGTAAGGTAAAAAAAACCCGCAGCCTAGTTAATACTTTCGCGTGGCTGCGAGATTCGAAGACCGTGGTTCGATAGGCTGACTCACATTAGCACCATATGTTTTTGTACACAAGCGGACAATGTACACAATCGCACATAAAATAGAGTTGCTGAACTATGGGTAGGCAGCAGTTTGCTGCGAGAGAATTTTGTCGGAAGACCACAGTTGAGATTTGTCTCCACTAACACCCGCACCACAATCCCGCCATTAACACAATTATTCGTTCCATGTAACGAGGCGGGTGGAATTTTAGAGATTGAGTGGTGTGCCGCTAGCGCGCCAAATTACTGTAAGAAAGAAGAAAGCCGCTCACGTCTCGGACATGAGCGGCTTTCCGGTGAACTGTCGGGATTGGCCTGCGTCACTTTGGCCGGTGCAGGCGATTCAAGTAAAAACCTCTCAAGCCGTCGCTGCCTGCTCGTTAGTAGTCTCCGTCGCGAAGCGGACGCGACGGATGCGTCGGCGGTCAACGCGCTCGACTGTAAACAGCGCGCCTTCAAACTCGACTGTTTCGCCTTGTTGTAGAAGCCTCCCTGTCTGCGCCATCAGGAATCCGGCGAGCGTCGTGTAGCTCCCGTCTTCCGGCAGATTGAGGTCGAACTGTCGGTTGGCGTCCCTGACGGCGAGCATCCCGTCAAGCAGGTAAGTGCCGTCCGGCTCTGGCGTAATCTGCGAGCGGACTTCCTCATCAAACTCGTCGTTTATTTCGCCCACTATTTCTTCAAGTAAGTCTTCCAGCGTAACTATACCCTCGACGCCGCCGTGTTCATCTATGACGAACGCAAGATGATTCCGCGTGCTTTGCATCTGCTTGAGTACAGCCCCTAGCTGCGCGGCGGCGGGGATGAACATGGGCGGATGAGCCAGCTTCCCCAGGTCAAAGCCGTCGTCCTGCTTTTCGTAGTAGGGTTCGATGTCGCGCCAGAAAACTACGCCCACAACATCGTCCAGCCGCTCGCGGTACACGGGCAGGCGTGAGTAGCCCAGGGTACGGAACGCCTGTTTCGCTTCCTCGAATGTAGCCGTGACCGGCAGCGCGTCAACAGCCGTTCGTGGAATCATCGCCTCGCGCACTTCGGCGTCGGAGAAGTCGAAGACGCGGTTGATTAACTGTTGTTCTTCCTCGTTCACGTGCCCGCTCTGACGAGACGCATCTATCAACTGCCGCAGTTCTTCCTCGGTGTAGATTGAGCCGTGTTCGCCGGATGGGTGCAGGCCAAACAACCGCACCGTGCGCGTGCCGGCCCAATCGAGCACGCGAATCGGGTAAGAGAATGCCTTGTAAAAAATCTGCATCGGCAGGGCGATGGCGAGCGCGGTCTTCTCTGCGCGTTCGAGTGCCAGAGTCTTGGGAGCTAACTCACCGAGGACGATGTGCAGGAAGGTGATAATGGTGAACGCGATGGTGAACGCGATGGTGTGCAGTGCCGTCTCGGCGTTCGCGCCGAATATACGGTTGAGCAGCGGCTTGAGCGGGATTTCCAGAAGGTGTGCGATGGCGGGTTCGCCGAGCCAGCCGAGGGCGAGCGAGGCGAGCGTGATGCCGAGTTGGGTGGCGGAGATGTAGGCGTTCAGGTTGTCAACCAGGCCCAACAGCCTCTTGGCTTTTTTGTCACCGGTGTTTGCCAGCGTGGCTATGCGGGAGCGGCGCACACCGACAAGCGCGAACTCGGACGCGACGAAAAAGCCGTTGGCGAAGACGAGGAAGAAGACAAGAAAAATATTAAAGGCGGCCATAGAGCATGATAAGAACTACTCGGCGGCGGACGCAAGAGTGCAAGCGAAGTCAGGACATATGCGGATTTATTATGTGGCCGCCTGAGGCGAGGCTCACGCATATGAAGAAGGACGCTCACGATTAACATCAGGCATCCTATCAGGGTGGAATTTTTGAGATTATCCGGTGTGCCGCCAGCGCGCCAAAGTATCGTGAGAAAGAAGAAAGCCGCTCACGTCCGAGACGTGAGCGGCTTTCCGGTGAACTGTTGGGATTGGCCTGTGTGCCGCTTTTGTTTCAGCGGCCGAACGGACGGAAACCCTACCAATTCAAGTTTTCTGTCCGGAGGTCAGGCCGCAGCCACCTCACTGTGATTAGAACTCATATACGTTTTTTGATCACCTCCTTTCCAGTGTTGAGGCAAATATACAAAATCAATAAGTTGCGCGTCAACTGTTAATTTTACCCGCCCTCTTGAGGCTTAACTTTAACCGCCGCGACGAAACGCCGGACGCCCGCCGACGTAGACGGCGTGCGCGTGTTCGACGCCGAAGAAGTAAGACAACTCTCGATAATCGGCGCAGTCGTGGAGACAGAAGTCTGCGCGTTTGCCCGCGTCGAGCGATCCCGTTTCGCGCCCGCGCCCGAGGCTGTAGGCCGCGTTGATGGTGGCCGCCGTAATTCCTTCGGCGGGCGTCATACGCATGTGCGTGGAGGCAAGCGAGAGGACGAGCGGCATCGAGGGCGTGGGCGACGACCCCGGATTGAAGTCGGTCGCCAGAACGACGGCGAGACCCGCCTCGATCATTGCGCGCGCCGCCGGATACCGCGCAGAGCCGAGCGCGTAGACCGACCCCGGCAAAAGCACCGGCTGCACCCCGGCGGACTGTAACGCGGCGACCCCCCCGGCGTCCGTGTGTTCCAGATGGTCGGCGGTCGTCGCGCGGAGTTCGGCCGCCAGTCGCGCGCCGCCGGAGAGCGAGAGTTGATCCGCGTGCAGGCGCAATCCGAGATTATGCATGCGCGCAGCCACGAGGATGCGACGCGTATCGTCCACGTCGAACACGCGCTCCTCGCAGAACGCGTCGCAGAACTCCGCCAATTTTTCTTCCGCCACGCGCGGCAACATCTCTCGAATAATCAACTCGACGTAGTCGGCGCGGCGCGAGCGGTACTCGTCCGGCACTTCGTGCGCGCCGAGGAATGTGGGCACGTATTGCAGCGGCGTCTCGGCATTCAAGCGGCGCACGGCGCGAAGCATTTTCAACTCGTCCTCGACCGACAAACCGTAGCCCGACTTGGCCTCCACGGTCGTCGTGCCCCCGCGCAGAAACCACTCGCCGTAACGCTTCGACGCACAGACCAACTCGTCTTCCGTCGCCGCGCGCGTCGCGCGCACGCTCGCGCGTATGCCGCCGCCCGCCGCCGCGATCTCCTGATACGTCGCGCCCGCCGCGCGCTGTTCAAACTCCCCGGCGCGCGTCCCCGCGAACACCGGATGCGCGTGCGCGTCCACGAAGCCCGGCAGACAGACGCGACGCCCGGCATCAATCACCTCGCACTCGCCCACGATGAGCGGTTCGATCTCTCCACGCGCGCCCAACGCCGCGATGCGCCCGTCGTCGCCGACGAGCATCGCCCCGTCTTCGATGATCGAAAGCTCGCGCATCTCCGCCCCCACGCGCGGTCGCGCCGCGCCCCGCAGCGTCACGAGTTGTGAGCAGTTGATGATGGCGAGCATCAGAAGCCTCAAGTCCCAGGTCTCAAGTCCCAAGTCTCGCAGCCTATGCTGACTTGAGACCTGGGACTTGAGACCTGGGACTTATTTCATGTGTCGTTCGAGGAAGTCCACGATCTTGGGGTAGAGGGCGAGGCGGTTGTTGAGTTTGACTACGCCGTGGCCTTCGTCGTCGAAGAGCGTGTATTCGACCGGCGAGTTGCGCGCGCGCAGGGCTTTAACGATCTGCTCGGCCTCTGTGTAGGGCACGCGCGGGTCGTTGCGCCCGTGAACGACCATCAGCGGTGCGCGGATGCGGTCAACGCGCCCGAGCGGCGAGATGGCGCGTAAGAAATCGAGGTCGCTCGCGAGCGTGCCGTATTCGCGCTCGCGCTGCTTGCGGCGGTAGCCGGAAGTGTTGCGCAGGAAACTCTCCCAGTTGGCGATCCCGACCGTGTTAACGGCGGCCGCCCAGAGGTCGGGGTAGAGCGTGATGGCGGCGAGCGTCATGTAGCCGCCGTAAGAGCCGCCCATGACGGCGATGCGGCGCGCGTCGGCGCTTCCGCTCGTCTTCAACCATTCGACGGCGGCGGCCAAATCTTTCACCGAGTCTTCGCGCAGTTTCACGTCGTCGAGGTGCGTGTAGGTCTTGCCGTAGCCGGTCGAGCCGCGGACGTTCGGCGCGAGCACCGCGTAGCCGCGCGAGAGGAAGTACTGATAGACGGCGTTGAAGCCGGGCCGCTCCTGCCCCTCCGGGCCGCCGTGGACGCTGACGATGACCGGGCCGGGCAGGCCGAGGCCGTCGCCATTCGAGCCGCCGCGCGGACGGCCGTCGATCTGGAAGTTGCCGCCGGGCCGGTAGTACCACGCCGGGATGTCGCGCCCGTCGAAGGTCTTGTAGCGTACGAGTTCCGGCTCGACGAAAGAGCTTTGCGGAATCCCCGCGCGCGACGCGCGCGTGACCTGTTCGAGTTTGCGCGTCTTGAGATCGTAGAGCCAC
>DATCWB010000172.1:0-20736 GCA_036566625.1 Pyrinomonadaceae bacterium | reverse complement strand
GTGCGCGGCGACCGCATCGCACTCGTCGCGCAGGCGCGTCGCCGCCCGCGCGGCCGTCGCATGATTGACGCGAGCGGTCTCGTCGTCGCGCCGGGTTTCATAGATATGCTCGGCCAGTCGGAAGTGAACCTGTTGATCGATCCGCGCGCGATGAGCAAGGTGATGCAGGGCGTGACGACGGAAGTGACGGGCGAGGGCGGTTCGATTGCGCCGATGAACGAACGGCTCATCAAAGAGGACGAAGATTATTACAGACGCTTCAACCTCACGGTTGACTGGCGCACCCTCACAGACTACTTCCGGCGCGTCGAGCGTCAGGGCTTAGGCGTGAACCTCGCCACGTTCGTCGGCGCGACGCAGGTGCGCGCCCACGCGATGGGCTTCGACAACCGCGCGCCCACCGCCGCCGAACTCGGAGAGATGCGCCGCCTCGTCGCGCAGGCCATGGAGGAGGGCGCGCTCGGTCTTTCGACCTCGCTGCAATACGTCCCGGCGCGCTTCGCCAAAACTGATGAGATCGTCGAACTGGCGAAGGTCGCCGCACGTTACGGCGGCGTCTACGCTACGCACCAGCGCAGCGAGGCCAACGCGCTCGATTCGTCGCTCGCAGAAGTCTTCGAGATCGCGCGCCGCGCTTCGATCCCCACCGGCATCTGGCATCTCAAAACCGCTTATAAGAAGAACTGGGGTCGGATGCCCGAAGTCCTCAAGCGCATCGAAGCCGCGCGCCGCGAGGGCTTGAAGATCACGGCCGACGTTTACCCTTACACCGCCGCCAGCACTTCGCTCAACGCCTGCCTGCCCCCCTGGGCGCTCGAAGGCGGAACGGAACGCATGCTCGCGCGCCTCGGCGACCCCGAAACGCGCGCGCGCCTGAAACGCGACATCTCGGCCGACTCGGCCGACTGGGAGAACATCTATCTCGGCAGCGGCGGCGCGGAGGGCGTCCTCGTCGGCTCGGTCAACAACCGCGCGCTCGCCGACTTGCAGGGTCAACGCCTCTCGCAGATCGCAGCGGCGCAGAACAAAGACCCGCTCGATGCTCTCTTCGATCTCATCCTTGCGGACAGGGGGCAGACGGGCGCGATCTATTTCATGATGACCGAAAACGACCTGCGCGCCGCCCTGCTCTCGCCGCACGTCTCCATCTGCACGGACAGCGGCGCGCGCGCCACCGACGGGCCGCTCTCCGGCACGAAGTCGCACCCGCGCGGATGGGGTTCTTACCCGCGCATACTGGCGCGCTACGTGCGCGACGAAAAACTGCTCACGCTCGAACAGGCCGTCCATAAGATGACCGGCATGTCGGCCGCGCGCGTGAACCTGCGCGACCGCGGCGCGCTGCGCCCCGGAGCGTTCGCCGACATCACGATCTTCGACCCTGAGCGCGTGCGCGACCGCGCCACCTTCGAGCAGCCTAACCAGTACGCCGAAGGCATCAACTACGTCATCATCAACGGCCGACTCGCCGTGGACGGCGGCGCGCGCACCAACGCCCTCGCCGGTCGCGTGCTGCGCGGGCCGGGCTACCGCCCCGAGCGAAAACAATAGCAGGCGCGCGAGGCTCTAGCGTGCCCTGGAGAGGTGCCAGGCGTGCCCGGCGTTCGCAAAAGCATGTGCGGCCGCCTCGCCGGAATTCTTACAATTTCATTGCGTTTAACAGTCGGCGTTGACTTCGCGGCTCGGCAGGGTTAGCCTGTTTGCGTTCCCTTCGAACCCCCATAAGTTATTGTTCGGAGCGCAGGCGACGCGCCGGTGCGGAGCGCACATCCGGCTCTATTTTTTACGAATCACAGGGAAGGAGTTTTGACATATGAAACGCAACCTCGCCTACACGGCGGCTACTCTGGCTCTTGCCATCACGGCCATGCTTGCGCCGTTCGACTACGTCTCTCCGGCGAAGGCCGGGCAGGGGCAAACCACGCAGGCGTGTGAAGACTGTAAGGCCGCGGCTCAAGGCCGCCTGTCGGCCTGCGACTTCACGGCCAGAAACGACAACGACAAGAGCACGACGCGCGGCAAGTGCGTGAAACAGTTCGAGGCGGAAGTCAGGGAGTGTCCCTGCCCGCCGGGACACAACAATCCGAATAGCACCCCGCGCTAGTTCCTAGCAGCCGGGTCAACGATTGAGAGGGCGATTTTCGAAGTGTCGAACGTCGCCCTCTTTTTCTGTCGTGAGCGAGCGCCGGGCTGACTCGCCCGAGGGGGTCAAGAAGATTTGAGTCGAAATTTCGTCGCCGGGGTATTCAGGCGGAAAAGAATTCTGAGCGCGCTCCTAGCCCTCTCCATACTGATCGGCATTCCACTTTATCACTGGAGGTTCGACAAATGGTTTATCAAAGTAAGGATGCAAGCCTCCATCGGAATCTATACGGCGCGCGACCCTTTTCGGTGGGAACCGGCCGAGGGGATCGACAATCCGGTTCTGACGGCAGATGATGTCACGGATTTCGAAGCCGAAATCGTTGCCGATCCCTTTATGACCCGCGAGGGTAACCTCTGGTACATGTTCTTCGAGGTCGCTAACGACACGAGAGCCGAAATCGCGTTAGCCACGAGCGAGGACGGGTTGCGCTGGACATACCGGCAGGTCGTCATCCGCGAGCCTTTCATCACGTCCTTCCCTTACGTCTTCAAATGGCAGGACGAACACTACATGATCCTCGAAACGCACGAGGCCAATGCCATCAGACTGTATAAGGCGCACTCTTTCCCCACCGGCTGGTCGTTCGCCGGAGAACTGTTGAAGGGGATGTACGTCGATCCGGCCATAGTCCGCTACGAGGACAAGTGGTGGCTATTCGCGGCGGACGTGCTCGGCAACGACACGTTGCGCCTCTTCTACGCGGATGACCTGTCGGGGCCGTGGGTCGAACATCCGCGCAGCCCCGTCGTGTCGGGCAATGACAGCATCGCGAGGCCGGGAGGAAGGGTCATCGTTCATGAAAATAAGGTCGTCAGATACCCGCAGGACGACAGCGGGTTTTACGGCAGAGCGGTGCGGGCGTTTGTTATCGACGAACTGAGCACCACCGAATACAGGGAGCACGAGGCGGAGGTGTCTCCGGTCTTGACGGGGAGTGCGAGATGGTTCACGTGGGCCGGTTGGAATGCCAAGGGGATGCACAACATCGACCCGCACCAACTCGGGACGGATAAATGGATCGCCTGTGTGGACGGCTTCTATAAGCGCCACTACGTCACTTGGGGGCCGTTGCGCCCGTGGGTAAATTCCGTGAAACAGACTCTTGGCTTCAAGTCTCCATGAAGCCGGGCAGCCTTTTATCAAACGGATTGCCTGCCGGACAATTCGGGCGGTAGACTGTCGGCGACTTGAATATGAGACTCCCGCAATTTCCCCTGACGCTCGAACCGCGCCGCCTCGAACGCCTCTGCTGGCTCGTCGCCGCCACGCTCGGATTCTTGCAGGCGTGGGGGCGCAGGCACCATAGCGGCGACGGCGTGGCCTACATGGGCGCGGACGGCATCGCCTATCTGGACATCGGCGACGCCTACTGGCGCGGCGACTGGGCGGCGGCCGTGAACGCCATGTGGAGCCCCCTCTATTCGTGGCTCACGGGTCTCGCGCTCCGCCTCTTCCAGCCCTCACCTTTTCAGGAATTCACCGTCGTCCGCCTGCTCAACTTCGCGCTCTACCTCGTGTCGCTCGCCGCCTTCGTCTTCTTCCTGCGCGAACTCGAACGCTTTCGCCGAACACGGATGAACGACGGCGACGTTCGAACGGACTGGCAAGCCGACTCGCACGCCAACTCGCACGCGCTGCCCCGCCGGGTGTGGATCGTCTTCGCCTACACACTCTTCATCTGGACATCGCTCTCGATGAACCGCGTCGCGCGCACGAGTCCCGACGTGCTCGTCTCGGCGTTGGTCTTCATCGCCTCGGGCGTGCTGCTGCGCATACGCATGCGACGCGCCGGGTGGCTCACGTTCGCGCTCTTCGGCTTGACGCTCGGCCTCGGCTATTTGACGAAGACTTTCATGTTCCCGCTCGCCTTCATATTCCTCCTGTCGGGTCTGTTCGCTTACGGCGACGCGCGACGTGCCCTGCCGCGCATCGCGCTCGCGCTCGTGGTCTTCCTCGCCGTGTCCGCGCCGTTCGTCGTCGCCATCTCGCGCGCCAAGGGGCGTCCGACCATCGGCGACACGGGGCGGCTCAACTACGCCTGGCACGTTAACGGCACGCAGCCCTTCATCCACTGGCAGGGCGGACCCGGAAGCCACGGTGCGCCCGTACACCCGACGCGCAAACTCTTCGACGCGCCCGCCCTCTACGAATTCGCCGCGCCCGTCGCGGGCAGTTACCCTCCGTGGTACGACCCGACTTACTGGTACGAAGGCGTCCACGCGCGCCCGAACTTAAGGGATCAACTCAAGGCCGCAGCGCGAAACGTGCTGCTCGGCTACCAGTTTCTTTTCTACCGCTTCTTCCCCGGCGCGGTCGTGGGCGCGCTCTTCATCCTTTTTTACATGAGCCGCCGACGCGCACGCGACGTGGCGCGCGATGCCGCCGCCTACTGGTTTCTACTCGCGCCCGCGCTCGTCGCGTCCGCCTGCTACATGGCTATCCATTTCGAGCAGAGATATTTCGCGCCCTTCGTCGTCGTCGTCGGCATGAGCCTCTTCGCGGCGGTGCGACTCGCGCGCACGCCGGAAGCGCGGCGTCTCACAAACGCGCTCGTCGTCTTCACGCTCGCCATGTTTGCGCTCTCGCTGGGGTACTACAGCGCGCTCGATCTCTACTCGTCCGTGCGCGATCTCGCGCCGGGGCGCGGGGCGCGCGTGGACGTACAGTGGCAGGTGGCAGAAGAGTTGCGCCGGATGGGCGTCGGGCCGGGCGAACGCGTCGCGTCAATCGGGAACACGATGTTCCACGCGTGGCCGCGTCTGGCGCGCGTGCGCGTCGCGGCGGAGATTTCGACGCGCACCGGCGACGACGTGGAGAAGTTCTGGGCGGGCGATGCCGCGCTCAAAGCGCGGGTCGTCGAAACTTTCGCGCGCACCGGGGCGAGAGTCATCGTCGCCGAGGGAATTCCGGGGTGGGCTTCGGGGGCGGACGGCTGGCGGCGGGTCGGCGCGACGCATTTCCACGTTTACGCCCTCCCGCGCGCAGAGACTTCTCTCCGCGCGCCCTCACACTTTGAGGAAAATCTTCCGGCGATACAGGATCGCCATCAGGGCGAGCCAGACGAGCACGTAGAGCAGCGCGTAAAGGAGCGAAGCGTTGGCCGGCGAGGCCAATGGGGCGAAGAGGTGTTCGTAGATGTAGGTCTGCAAGTTGCCCGCCCGCCCGTCCACGCGCGGCAGTTTCCATAGACTCATCGAGCGCGCCGCCAGCCCCGAGAGCACGAAGACCGCGAGCGCGTTGACGCCGAAAATACGAAACGGCAGAGCCCAAGTCCGGTAGTTTTTGATGTCAACCAGCCAGTAGCAGAACGCGAGCAGTTGTAAGCCCATGCCGGTCGTGAAGACGACGTAGGAACTCGTCCACAGGGCCTTGTTGATCGGAAACCACCCGCTCCACATCCACCCGGCGACCACCGATGCTGCGCCCGCGACGAACAGACCCGCCGCCTTCTCGTGCGCCTCGCGCGGCTGCCTAAGCCAGTGTCCCGCGAGCACGCCCGAGAGCGTCGTCGTGATGGCGGGGATGGTGCTCAAGAGTCCTTCCGGGTCGTAAATCCGCCCGCCCCCCTTCCAGATGTGATTGCCGAGCACGACGCGATCGACGAACGCGGCGATACTTCCCTCTTTGCTCAAATCTCCGGCGGCGTAACCCGGCGTGGCGACGAACGCGGACAAGCCCCAGTATGCCAGAAGCAGCACGACGGCGATCAGGCTTTGCGTGCGCCAGTTGGTTTTGAGGAAGATGATCGCCGCGAAGAGGTAACAGACCGCGATGCGTTGCAACACGCCGGTGAGGCGAATCGTGGACAGGTTGAAGTAAGGGAAACCGGCGAGCAGGAAACCGAAGGCGTAGATGAGCGCGGTGCGCCGCAGGATTTTCAGGTAGAGATCGCGCTTCGTCCCGCCCGCTTCGACGCGGCGTGCGAAGGCCAGCGTGATCGAGACGCCGACGATGAAGAGGAAGAACGGGAAGATGAGATCGGTCGGCGTCCAGCCGTGCCACGCGGCGTGCGCGAGCGGCGGGTGAATAGCTTCCCAGGTGCCCGGATTGTTGACGAGGATCATGCCCGCGATGGTGATACCGCGAAACACGTCGAGCGAGAGCAGACGCCCCGCTCGCCGTGCGTCGCCGCCGTCTTCCAGAGCAGTGTTCGTCGCCGGTGTCTCTGACATCATTATCTTCAGTTCGAGCTTGGAAATTTTCGGCTACGGCGCGGGCGTGGGTTCCGGGCGCGAGCCGAGGCCGAACTCTTCGGGGTTCGGCAACGTCGAACTCTCGTTGTATTCGCGCAACGCCTCCTCCATCGCCTTGCTGCGGCCGAGCCACGTGGCGATCGCCAGGTCGTAGCGCGCGAGGACGCTTTCCAGCCAGTAGGGGCGATTCTCCGCCAGCCACTGTTCGCGGTAACTCACTTTGAGCGCGGCCAGTTCTTCGGCCATCTCGCGCAGGTGGTTGTAGATCGCGCCGTGGTAACGCCTGAGCCGGTTGACCTGGCGGCGGTCGCCGAGATTCAAATAAGCCTGCCAGTATTCGCGGCTGAACTGTTCGATGACCTGCATGCGCCGCCCCATGTGTCCGAGACGTTGCGCCGCGAAACGCGCGGACGCGATCATCGGGCGATTGCGCCGCGCCCCTGCGCCCTGGCGCACCAGCGTCTCTTCCGCGGCCTCGACGGCGAGGCGCATCTGCCGCGTCTTCTCTCGCAAGGATCGCGCGCGTTCCTGAAAGGCGTTCGTGAACGGCTCTTGCCAGAACAGCGGGTTGGTGGTGTTCGTGCCGAGCAGGGTGTTGACGCTGCCGAGCGCGCGCAGGGAGCGCACGAGCGAGTCGCCGTCGCGGCGGAAGAACGCCCAGTCGAAGTTGCGTTCAAACTCGGCCAAGTCCAACTGCCCCTCCTGCCATGAGGCCGCCGCGCCGAGCACGACGCCGTACCACGTCATCTCGAAAAGCGTCTCGCCGTCGTCGTCCCAGTTCGTGTTCAGCATGCCGAGCGCGCCCGCCTTCTGCCCGTCGCGCACGAAGCCCGTGATGTTGCGCGTGGCATTGTCGAGATTCGGGAAGACCTGATTCCAGTTCGAGACGCCGGGGCAGACGAACTGTTCCAGCCCCGCGTCTTTAAACGGCTTGAGGCGCGCGTTGAAATCGACATTGCCGCCGTAGGCCCAGTTCATCACGATCAAATCTTTCGGAATCTGGCCGATGAGTTCGGGGTGATTGAGTGCGATGTCGCCCCAGAACATGAGGCGTCGATTGTAAGGTTGCAGAATTTCACGCACGCGCCGCAGGTGTTCAAAATAGACCGCGCCCACGCCGCGCGCCTTCACCTGTTCGCGGCTTTGCCCCTGGCCGAGTTCAAACGTCTCGTCCGCGCCGATGTGAAAAAATTTTCCGGGGAACAACTCTGCGAGTTCCTTGTACCAATCGGCGACGAGGCGGAAAGAGCCTTCCTGCTGCGGCGAGAGCATGTCGCCGTAAGGCACTTCGGCGAGTTCGTTGTACTTCTCGAATTTGAGCGCCTTGTGCAGGTGGCCGAAGGTCTGCTGTTCGGGCACGAGTTCGATGTGATAGCGGCGCGCGTACCGGACGAGTTCCCTGATCTCTTCGGGCGTGAGCGCGCCGCCCTCGGGCGCGATGAGCGGGTGCGTGCGGCTGGCGAACGTGTGCTCCATGTAGAAGGAGTGCATGTTCATCTTGAAGGCCGCGAGCGTGCGGAGTTGACGCTTGACGTATTCGACGGTGGGGACGGGGCCGCGGCTGATGTCGTCCGACATGCCGCGCCAGCGCATCGTCGGGTAGTCGACGATCCGCACGCCGGGCAGGAAAGCGTCGGGCGCGTCGCCGCTGACGAGTTGCTTCAAAGTCTGCAAGCCGTAGAACGTGCCCGCAGCGGTCTTCCCCGCGACGACTACCTCGTCCGAACTGACCGAGAGCAGGTAGCCTTCATCGTTCAAATCGGGCGGCGCGCTCAGGGAAGCGCGCTTGAGCGCGTCCCGTATGGGCTGGAGATGGAGCGCGCCGACGAGGATGGTGCGACGCGCGCGCGGACGGCCGAGGGAGAGCGCGAGTCCGCCCGCCGTCTCGCGCACGTCGCTGGCGAAATCTTCGGCAGCGTGTCGGTCGTCGTCCGCGCGCGCGTCGGCGAGCGCGAGTCGCACGTCGCGCGTCAGGCGAAAAGTCTCGCCGGTCGGCGTCATTTGTTTCGGCTGCGGGATGAGGCGAATCGCGCCGGTCGCGCCAGTCGCATTTGCCACTTGCGCGCTCGCGCAGAGAGAGACGAAGTTGAACAGGATGAGCGCGGCGCACGACACAAACAACAGACGCCGCAGCGGCCTTCGTGATAAATTATTTGTCACAGTGATTTTGGCGAAACTCGAATTGATCCGAACGAAAAGACTTGTACTCGAAAACCGATGCGAATATCAATGCGAATATCAGTTGACGTGAGGGCAGCGGGTGCGGGAGGTGGCGACGCGTGTCGTTGATGCTTGAGGAGATCGCGGAGCAACCCGAAGCCCTGCGCCGGACGATAGAGGCGGAGCGCGGGAAGGTCGAACGCCTCGGCGCATTCCTGCGCGCGCGCGGCATCAACCTGATCGTGCTCGTGGCGCGCGGCAGTTCCGACAACGCAGCACTGTTCGGCCGCTACCTGCTCGAAGTGGCGACGGGCATCCCCGTCTCTCTGAGCGCGCCGTCAGTCCACACGCTCTACGGCGCGCGCCTGAATCTGCGCCACGCGCTCGTCGTCGGCGTCTCGCAGTCGGGCGAGGGCGAAGACATCAACCGCGTCCTTGAGAACGCGCGCGCGGGCGGCGCGTACACCGTCGGCATCACGAATGAGGCGAAGTCCTCGATGGTCTCGCTAGTTGACGAGACCCTGCTCATGCACGGCGGGCGCGAACGCTCCGTCGCCGCCACGAAAACTTTTACGGGGCAGATGCTCCACTTTCACATGCTGGCCGCCGCGCTCGCCGACGGGCGCGCCGAGCACACGAACTTCGACGCGATACCGGAAATGGCCGCGCGCGCTCTCGAACTTCGCGGCGCGGTCGAAGAGATCGTCGAGCGTTACGTTTTTATGGAGAACTGTGTAGTCGTCGGGCGCGGCCTGCTCTACGCGAACGCCTATGAGATGGCTCTGAAGTTGATGGAGACGTGCTACGTGGTCGCCGAGCGTTTCTCCTCCGCGGATTTTCTGCACGGCCCGCTCGCGATGGTCGAACGCCACTTCCCCGTCATCCTCTTCGCCCCGCCCGGCGTCACTCTCGACAGCACGCGCACGCTCCTCGCGCGCCTCAAGGAACTGCGCGCCGACACGCTCGTCATCACCGGCGACGCGGAGGCCGCGGGCGTGGGCACACGCGCCCTGACACTTCCACGCGACATCAACGAATTCCTCGCGCCCATCCCCTACATCATCCCCGCGCAACTCTTCGCCGCGCTCCTGGCCTCCGCTAAAGGGCTCGACCCCGACGCGCCGCGCTCGCTCTCGAAGGTGACACGCACGCTCTGAATTATCATCCCCTCAGAGACGTAAAGGGGGCAGTGCTCGTTCCCGCGCCGTTGCTGTCTTGACATGACAACGGCGCGCGAGCGGGCACTGCCCCTACCAATCTTGCGGCGAATTGAATCGCGTTCTAGTGCTGGATGTATTCGTGCAGCAGGCGCAGCTCGTCGCCCTGCTCGCTGAGTTCGACGCGCATGATGTCGCGCATGGCGAGCATGCCGACCCAGCGGTCGCCGCGCACGACGGGCAGATAGCGCGTGCCGTGCTTCTCCATCAACTCAAGCGCCTCGTGCGGCGTGTTCTTGCATTCGATGACGGCCTTGATGGTGCTCATCACGTCGCCAACGCGCGTCGTCGCGGCATCGCGTCCGGGCAGAACGACGCGGCGCAAGAGGGCGCGCTCGGAAAAGATGCCGCGCAGGCGACCCTCGTCGTCGAGCACGCAGGCCGCACCGATGTTGCGTCCCGACAAGAATTTCGCAGCCTCAAGCGCCGTCGCCGATTCGCGCACGAAATACGGCTCGCGCTCGCGGATCACATCGCCAATTGTCATCATCAAACCGTACCTCCGTCGAGATGGGTGTAGATTCGGCAGGAACTGACAGTGTTGTAAGTCTTCGCGGCGCGAAGATCAAGTGATTAGTTTCCGCGCGCGCGCTTGTACAAATTTTCTCTACTCGAAGAGCGAAGCGTCTCTATTCAAAGAGCGAGGCTTGCGCCGACGGGCGGCGGAACGTGCGGCGCGGCTCCGTCTCTAAAACGTCGGCGTGCCGGTTGAAATTGTTCCGCTCGCAGTGCAGGCGAAACTGCTGTTCGATCATGCGCCAGTATTCGCCCTGCCCGCGCATGCGCTCACCGAACTCGCTCGAATTCAGACGCCCGCCTCGCATCTCGCGCAGGCGGTTCAAGACGCGGTCGGCCTTTGTCGGCAACTTCTCGCGCAGGCGTTGCTCGAAGTAAGGCGCAACGCTGCCGGGCAAACGCAGCAGCGTCATGAAGGCGTGGCGCGCGCCCGCCGCGCGCGCCCGTTTCAGAAGTTGCGGGATGTGCGCATCGTTGAGCGTCGGGATGACGGGCGCGATGCCGATGCCGACGGGGATGCCCGCCGCGGCGAGTTCGGCCATCGCCTTGAAGCGCGCGTCGGGCGCGGGCGCGAATGGTTCAAGCGCGCGCGCCGTGTCCGGGTCGTTGAAAGGAATCGTGAAATAGACCGAGACGGAAGCCTCGCGCGCGAGCGCGCAGAGCACGTCGAGGTCGCGCCGGACGAGCGCAGACTTAGTGACGATGCTCACGGGGTTGCGAAACTCCAGGCAGACTTCCAGGCACTTTCGCGTCAGTTTGTAGTGCGCTTCGAGCGGCACGTAAGGGTCGGAGGTGAACGAAAAGACGAGTTCGTCGCCCTGCCAGGAGGGGCGCATCAACTCTTTGCGCAGCAGTTCGGCCGCATGGATTTTGACGACGAGCTTGCGCTCGAAATCCGTCCCCGCGCCGAAGCCGAGGTATTCGTGCGTGGGACGCGAGAAGCAATAGGTGCAGGCGTGCGTGCAGCCGCGATAGACGTTGACGCTGTAGTCGAAGCCGACATCCGGGCTGTCGTTCCGGGTGATGACGGAACGCGTGGCTTCTTCCTCGAATACCTCCTGCGCGGCTTCGGGCGGCTCGCCGATCCATTCGACGTGCGTGGAGTTCCAGGGGTTCGGTGGGTTCTCGATGTAGCGCATCTTTAAATTCTTCGCCCGCGTTTTGCTTTCGCGCTACAGATATAACGATTTCCGCCGTGCGTCAACGACAACGCGCCGCACACGCTTTTTGCCCTGTGAAACGGGCGAGAAAAAACCCGGCCTGCGCTTTTCGGAGAGTCGCAAAGCGAAAACTCTCCTGCCGCCGACCGGGCTGTTTGAAACTATGACCTGTCGCTATTATTTCATGTCGTGGTTAACGTCGAGGCCGCGTTGCTGCCCGCCTCTTCGCGCATAAATTCGAGCAGGAGGTCGAGCATGGCCTGCTCCATCTCGCTGACGCCCGTGAAGCGCAGCGCGAATCCCATCTCCTCGATCCGATAGACCACCTCGCCCCAGAGGTATAGCCAGCCCTCCGTGGGCAGTTGAATCTCCACGCGGATCAACTCTTTGGGCTTGACGCGATCCGATGTCAGGACGAAACACCCCGTCGCGCTGAGATCGACGATGTGACCCTCACACTGCGCCAACACGCCTTCCCAGCGCGCGTTGAGCCGCACGTAAACACGTTCCGATTGCCTGCGGTCTGCTGCCATTATTCTTCTCCCTCAGAATTCTTTTCTACTCAAGCCACCATCGCCGGTCGAATCGGGCGGACGTTGTGCAGTAGGTCAGGCGAACTTTCCGAATGCGCGTAGGTGTCGGCGATGATCTTCTCCGCGCCTCCGACGCTCACCGGGCGCGAGAAGAAATAACCCTGCCCGTTTTCGCAACCGAGTTTGCGCAGGAGCGCGAGTTGCTCTTTGGTCTCGACGCCTTCGGCCACCACATCCATCCCCAGATTTTGCGCCAGCATCAGGATCGTGCGCACGATCTCGATGTTCTCGTTGTTGTCCACCATCCGCATGACGAATGAACGATCAACCTTCAGGGTGTCAATCGGGAAACGGTGCAGGTAACTCAGACTGGAGTAGCCCGTGCCGAAGTCGTCGATGCTGAGTTGAACGCCGAGCGCGCGCAATTGTTTGAGCATTTCGGTCGCCGTGTCAATGTTCTCCATGACGACCGATTCCGTGATCTCCAGTTTGAGACTGCGCGGGTCGAGTTTCGTCTCGTCCAGAATCTCCTTCACCTGCTCGATCAAGTTGGGCTGCGTAAACTGGCGGCTGGAGAGGTTCACGCTGATGAAGAGCGGCGGGTCGGACGGGAAACGTCGCTGCCAGCGTCGCATCTGGCGGCACGCCTCCTGCAACGCCCACTGGCCGATGGGGAGAATCTGCCCCGTGTCCTCGGCCACCGGGATGAAGTCCATCGGCGAGATCAAACCGCGCTCCGGGTGCTGCCAGCGCACGAGCGCCTCGAAGCCGCGCAGGTTGAAATTGTCGAGCGCGACGATGGGCTGATACTGGATGAAGAACTCCTGGCGTTCGAGCGCGCGGCGCAGGTCTGTCTCCATCTGCAAGAGGTTCATCGCCACGGCGTGCATCGCCTTGTCGAATACCTCATGCCGCGCCTTGCCGAGGGTCTTCGCGCGGTACATCGCCGTGTCCGCATCGCGCAGGATGTCGTCGGACTGCACGTATTCGAGCGAACTGGGCGCGATGCCGATGCTGACCGTGGTGAACACTTCGCGCCCGCTCAAAGTGAAGGGCACGGAAATCTCTTTCTGGATGCGCTCGGCGATGGAGATGGCTTCGGTCGCATCCTGCATGTCTTCGAGCAGAATGGTGAACTCGTCGCCGCCGACGCGCGCCACCGTGTCACCGGGGCGCAGGCACGTCTCCAGACGGCGCGCGATGTTGACGAGGAGTTGATCCCCGATCATGTGGCCGAGCGAGTCGTTGATGATCTTGAAACGGTCGAGGTCTAAAAACAGCACCGCGAAAATTTGTTCGGGGTTGCGCTGCATGCGCGCGATAGCCAGATTGAGGTGATCGACGAAGAGCGTGCGGTTCGGCAGTCCAGTCAGCGCGTCGTGGAAAGCATCGTGGAGCAGGCGTTCCTCCGCGCGTTTGCGATCCGTGATGTCTTGAATCTGGAAGATGAGATGAACCAACCCCGTGTGCGACTCGCGCACCCGCGAGACGCTCCACAGCACCCAGACGGCGTTCCCCTGCTTATGCACGTAACGCTTCTCCATCTGGTAAGACGGAATCTTGCCCTTGAGCAAATGCTTGATCTGGCTGAGAGCCGTGCCCAGATCATCCGGGTGCGTGACTTTCTGGAAGTTGGTCGCGAGCAATTCCTCTTCCGTATAGCCGAGGATGTCGCACAACGAGCGATTCACTTGCAGCCAACGCCCTTTTGAGGAAACCAGTGCCATGCCGATAGCCGCGAAGTCGAACGCGCTGCGGAAAAGTTCTTCGCTCTCCTGCAACGTCGCCACCTGCCGCTCCATCTGTCGCGCCTGCGTGACCGACGTGTAGATGTCTTTCAAGTACATGCCGTAGACGAAGTGCACGATGGCGAGCACGGTCGTGGCCGCGATTGAGGGGAGGAATCCCGCCACGCCGACGAGTTTGGCGATGACGCCCGCAGATGCGGCGACTGTGAAGTAAGTCAAACCCGCCCAGAGAAAATTTTTGCCCCAGCGTCGCCAGAACGGAGCGTTCGTCGTTTCGTCTTCGCCCAGGGTGATGATGCCGGAGTGGATAAACGACTGCACGAGCGCGATCAGCCCGAGGGCTTGGATCAGCGTGGAAGAGTAGTTGTTGTGAGAGAGCGCGGTGACAGCCCCGAATTTGTAACGCAGGAGCGAGAGGATGAGGAAGGTGGAAGCGGCGGCGATGGCGGAGTTGAAGAGGAGCGTGGAGCGTTCCCGGCTGAAGCGCAGAGAGGCGCAAAGAGCTACCACCGCAGCCAGAATCACCGACCCCTCACCGGCGAACAGCAGCATCGCCAAAAAGACGAACGTGTCGGAAAGCGAAACCTGCCCGCGTACGTGGGGGATTTTGATCGTGATGCGTGTCCCGATATTAATCGCCACCAGAGCCAGCAGCAAAAAAGGGACATCAATCTGCCCGACGGAAAGTCTGGATACCGAGACGATTAAAGCAGCGCCGCCCAAAGCGATGCCCGCCCATTTGAGAGGTTTGGATAAATTCTGATTGTTTGCAGCGATCATGGTGACAGGAAATTGAGGTGCTAAAGAAGTGAATTTGAAACGCTCTCGCCTGTCCTACCAACGGGAAGGCGGCAACTTTGCGTACAAACTTTATGCCAACTGCCGTCACTCATGAAATTCCCGCTTTTCTGGAAATTCCCCCAACCAATTCCAAAAATTTCGGTCAAATCGGTCACGCCGCCCGGTCAGAAAGGCTTGCCAGGTTAGCAACTTGACCGGATTTTTGCCCCGGTGAGCCTAAAAATTTTGTCTTTTAACACCTACGCATCATCCCATGCCTCCCCACCATGCATGTTAACCACAGTAATATCAGCAGTTAGCCCAAAGTTCGCCGAAACAATGCTTTGCTAGTTTTTGCTTGCTTTAACATTGTTGATGTTTTACTATCTTTTCGTGCGGATTAAAGCCCACCCGGCTTTTATCAACAGCCCGCCCAAACAGCGAACGCCGCCGTGGCGAACCCCGAATTCGCTTGCAGGTAAATTGCAAAGTTTGTGACAGCTTCAAGTCTGAAAGTCTAATCCGTCCGCAGCGAGAGTCGGCCGATTTTTTGGAGGATAAAAATCCGGGATCGAAACGAGAAGGTGAGCGGGCGCGGTTAAAAATTGAGATGGCGGAACCGGGAGTGAGTCTATGAGAATTGTTTGCCCCAAGTGCGATTTGAAGGGACAGGTTGACGCCGCGCCCACGGGCGCGAAGACGCGCATCGCCTGCGTCCGTTGCGCGACCACCTTCGACGCAGTTTTCGTAAACGGCGAGATTCAAGCCCTTCTGCCACAGGCCAGCCACGCCGAGGCGACGATTGAAAGTGTTGGGAGCGAAGTTCGCACCGAAAGCGATGTTTCGGCGTCCGGAGAGGAGTTTGCGTTTACGGCGGAGACGCCGCGCGAGGAACAGTTTGACGATTTGCTACAGGTTGAGGCGTCGCCCGTGATGGCGGATGACTTTTCCACATCGTCAACATCTTCAACGGATTTGACGATGGAGGCGACCGTCGAAACAGTAGAGGATGCGCCGGAGAAAATCTATCCCGAACCTACGCCGCAGAGCGTCGAAACGCGTGTGCATGAAACAGCGGATGCCGTGCCAGCCCCCTTGGTCGCAGAGTCGCTCAAATCCGACGGCGCGGGCAGAGTCGGCCATGCGCCTTCGGACGTTTACGGCATGGGTGTGCGCCTGATGCGAGTCTCGCCCGTCTGGCTGCTGCTGGCCGGACTCAGTTTCATCTCCTTCATAGTTCTCTGTAACTGGCTCATCAAACCGACGGGACGGCCGGGAGACAGCTTGATAGCGGCTGCCAATAATCACGCCACCAATCAATCAGTCAATCGCGTCACCGTCCCGGCTTCGACCGCGCAATCTCCGGTCAACAATCAGGTCGGCCAGCGCGTGAGCGAATCCGGCGTCGCGTTCATTGCGGCCGAGGCGAAAGAGGCGACGCCTCCGGTTGCCGCGCCGAGCGTCGAAACGACCAAGGCACGACCGGAGGCCGAAACGAAACCGGCGGCTCCTCCTGCGTCGTCGAATCGCGCGGACGAGGCGAAAGAGGGGAAAGTCACGATTCAGATCGGTTCTTACAACGCGGCGGCGGAGGCCGAGGCGCGGGTCGCTAATTTGAAGTCGGCCGGATTCGAGGCGCGCAGCGTGGCGGTGGAGATACCGAAGCGCGGCACATGGTATCGGGTGCAGAGCGGTCGCTTCGTCAGCCGCGACGAGGCGGAACGCTACGGCAAGCAACTGCGCGACAAGGGCGTGGTGTCGAGTTTCATCACGACCGACGTGCAAGAGTAACGATTTTCCGCGACGAGACTTCAACGGGCAACACACGACGATGTTCGCAACCAAGACCCAACCATCTTCAGTCAGCCAGTTGACGACCGCCGAAGCGACGCTCTTCTACTCGGAGACGGTCGCGCGATACGCGCGCTTCTTCGACCGCCCCGAACAGCGACTGCGTTTTCTCAACAACACGCTCGCACACCAGATCGCCTGCAAGGAGAAACTCGACCGCGCGCTCGAAAACCACTCGCTCATCAAACGGCTCGGCCTCTACGACCGGATCAAAAGCGCGGGCTTTTACGACCGCCTTTTAGACCTCTGGCTGCATCGCCATATCTGCCGTGAGTTGCAAAACATGCTGCCGCCCGCGTCGAAAGAGCGGCGAAATTTGTTGCAACGCAGCAAGGCCAGTCTCACCACACGGCTGCTGTTCCGCTGCTACGAGATGCGCCGCTTGTTGTACGGCGCGGCGGTGGCCGCTTGCGTCGTCGCGCTGGTGGGCGTCGGCTACACGGCCGTCTGGTCTGCTCGCCGCGCGAACTCTTACCTGGCGGCGCGTCGCCAGAGCGAACGCCGGGTCGCCAGCCCCGCGGCCGTCCAGAATCCGGCCGCCGAGTCGGGCGTCAAACACCTGCCCGATTATAGCCCGGAAAAGGTTTGGCTCGTGGAGCAACAGGGCAACTACGAGCGATACAGCAACGGCACGCGCATCCTGACCGACTACGAGACCGCGAATCACACGCGCGGCTACGTCGTCCTCCCGCACCGACAGGGGACGATGGTCAAGACGGGCGGCGGCGCACAGAACGTCCGGCGCGATCCGGTCGGCATCGTCTATCACACTTCCGAGAGCGACATGCTGCCTTTCACGTCCGACAACAACGCATCAATCGAAGAACACACGCGCGGCCTGCTCGAATACGTCAGGCGGCACAAATCTTACAACTACCTGATTGATCGTTTCGGGCAGGTTTACCGCGTGGTGCGCGACTCGGACGCGGCGCATCACGCGGGTAACTCCGTGTGGTCTGACGCGGAGGGCGTCTACGTCGGCCTGAACGAAAGTTTTCTCGGCGTCTGTTTTGAGACGAACAGCAAATCCGATTCGCTCAATGAACAGTTGACCGAAGCCCAACTCGTCGCCGGACGACTGCTCACACAGGTCTTGCGCAGCCGTTACCAGCTCAGCGACGCCAATTGCGTCACACACGGTCTCGTCTCCGTCAACCCCTCGAACATGCTCATCTGCTACCACCACGATTGGGCGCGCAACTTTCCCTTCGAAGCCTTCGGCCTGTCGGACAAGTACAAGGTCGCGCCCGCCAGCGTCAGCGAGTTCGGTTTCACCTACGACGAAGAGATCATGGAGAAGCTCGGCGGCGACGTGTGGTCGGGCGTGAAGCTGGCCGAAGAAGAGTTCAATCGCCGCGCCGAAGGATTGAATCTCACGCCCGAAGAGATGCGCCGTCGCATGCGCGAACGCTATCAGGCGGAGATGAATCTGACCTTGAGACTCCGCACCTCGCACCCGGCCTCGGCCGAAACGAGTCGTCAGACAAACGACTCTCAGCCCGCAACAACCGCGTCGCGCCCGAACGCGCGGCAAACCTGATACAACCACGGGGTCGCCAACAAACCCCTAACACGCTGTTTTAAATCTGCGCCCGACCGTCCGCGACTCGCTCGCGGCGGAAACCACAAGAGGCACGCCGAGCGCGCGTCTTGATAACCAAAAGGAGAAACGACAATGGAAGACAGGAATCAGGTCAACGCGAATAAGGTTGAAGGCACGAAGCATGAAGCAGGCAACGTCAACAACGCCAAGACCGGCGCGGTCGGCCTCGACATCGGCACGAGCCGCATCGTGATGGCCGACGGCTCGGCGCAGAAAGACACCCGCTCGCAGTTGAACGCCTTCGTCGCCGTCCCCAGTTCCGAGATGGCCGAGAACGTGCTCAAGCACAAGAACATGGTCTACGAACGCAACTGCAAGAACCTCTACGTCTACGGCAACGACTCGAATTTCTTCGCCAGCTTCCTCAACGTGGACGCACGCCGCCCGATGCGCGACGGCCTTCTGAACGCGCAGGAGGAGATGAGCAACCACATCATGCAGCTCATCATCCAGCGGCTCGTGCCGCGCGGGCGCGGCAAAGAGATGCTCTATTTCAGCGTGCCCGGCAAGGGCGAGGGCGTCAACGGCAAGCTCGTCTACCACGAGGCGATGCTGCGCAATTTCCTCCAGACGCTCGGCTACAACGCGCGCTCGATCAACGAGGGTCAGGCCGTGGTCTTCTCCGAGTTGCAGGAGGAAAACTTCACGGGCATCGGCATCAGCTTCGGCGGCGGCATGTGCAACGTCTCGGTGTCGTTCATGTCCATGCCGATGATCACGTTCAGCATCCCGAAGGGCGGCGACTACATCGACCGCAACGTGACGGAAGTTCTGGGCGAAGCCAACACGACCAAGGTGCGAATCGAGAAAGAGGAGAGTCTCGACCTCTCGCGCCAGCCCAAAGGCGACCTCGAACGCGCGCTGCACATCTACTATGAAGACGTGATGCAGACGCTCATCGAGCGGCTGCGCGCCGAGTTTCGCGCGTCGAGCCAACTGCCGAAGATCGACCGTCCGATGCCCATCGTGCTCGCGGGCGGCACGGCGAAACCGGCGGGCTTCCTTCATAAGTTCGAGTCAATGTTGCGCTCGGGCGGCGAGTTCCCCATTGAAATCTCCGACGTGCGCATGGCGAAAGACCCGCTCACGGCGACGGCCAACGGCTGCTACATCGCCGCGCTCTCCGAAACGAAATAGGACTCGCGCGCGAGTTATCAACCAGACAACCATGAGCTTGCAGGCATGGGGTAAAGGGGTGTTCTCCTTTCCCCTTACCAAATGGCCTGCTTCAGTTACGGCCGGCGTGCGCGCACATGCCGGCCGTAACTTTTATAGGGATTGATTCATTGATCCATTTCTTCATTGAATCAATGAACCGATGATTCAATGGATCAATTCTCGGCGCGATGGTATTCGATGAGAATCGCGAGCATCTCTTGTTGCTCGGCGGTGAGATCGGCGAAGTTGAGGCCGAACCCGACTTTGGAGAGATAGTAGGCGACGCGGCCGCGAAGCGCGAACCAGCGTTCGCTCGGCAGCCAGCAATTGACGTAGACGACCTGATTCTCTGTGGCGCGAGCGGTGGTTTGAATGAAACATCCGGTGTGGCTGAGGCTGGTGATGTTTCCGTTGCGAGGGCTGTCTTCGCTCAACCCCCAGTTACATGGCAGCGTGGTTTTGACACGCTCTCCCTCTCTTCGATTATCCATATTCGTGCGTCCGTGAGGCTTCCCCTGATTGATTCCAATCGCGTGCAATGAGGCGGCGCGCGAAAGATGAAAGAATTGATTCATCGGTTCATCGGTTCATCGGTTCAATGAATCGATGAACCGATGAATCAATTCTCAACCCTCTTCCCATGTGACGAAGAAGAGCCGGTAGTGGTCCGGGTCTTCGAGGGTGATGAAGCGACCGCCCCATCCCTCGTCGCTCGGCGCGGCGAGCGCGACGCCGCGCGCCAGCAGTTGTTCGTAGTATTCGTCAACGTCCGTGACGCCGAAAAACAGGTGGACGCCGCGCCCGCGCCGCGCCATCGTCAGCAGTTGCTCGGCCAGCATCACGCGCAGACGCCCGGCGCTGAGCGTCGCCATCGGCGGCTCGGTCTCCTCCGTCAGCGTGTGCAACTCGAAGCCCAGACTATCGCGGTAGAACTCGACCGAGTCATGCAAACTGTTGACTTCAAGGAACAGCAGATCAAGTCCGGTTAGTTTCGTCATCTTCAAATCGCCGTGAGCAGCACGTAGAGTCCATAGCCGCAGCCCGCCACCGCAGACCAAAACAGCGTCTCCTGCACCCACGCGAGACGCCGCGCAAGGTGCGTCGGCGCGTAACCCTCGCGCGCGTAGGCGAGCGCGGCGTGCGCCATCCACACGCCGAAGAGAAGCAGCGACAGCCCCAGCAACGCGAGCGGCCACAGGAACACGACGTAGTGAAAGCGCACCAGAAAGATCAGCACCACGCCCGCGAACAGGCTCAGCAACGCGCCCGCCAGTCGCCCGCCGATGGCATCGGCCTGCGCCGCTTCGGAGGTTGAAGGGATGAAGTCGGGCGCGACGTATGCGCGCCGGCGCGGCACGACGTTGGATTCGCTCAACGCATCGTAAGCCTCGCGCGTCGCGTCGTCTCTAAGCACGCCCCACGCCTCGTTAATCGCCTTCATCTCCTCTTCGTCGCCGCCGCGGTCGGGATGATGCTCGACGGCGAGACGTTTATAACGCCGCTCGATCTCGGCGCGTGTATCGTCGCGCGCCGCGCCGAGCACCGTGTAGTAATCGCGCCTCTCCTCAGCCTCGCCCATGCCTTCCCCATCGTCTCTGTAAGTGTGTCGGGTAACTCATACTAACTCGCGCCGCACGGCAGACACAAAGCGGAGCGGCAGAGCACGAGGGG
>DATCWB010000171.1:0-5744 GCA_036566625.1 Pyrinomonadaceae bacterium | reverse complement strand
AGGAGCGGAAACTCGCGCCGCACGTCCGCGTCGCGTTGGATTTCCGTGTAGGTCGTGAGCGCGCCGAGCGTGACGTGCTCGGGCGTAACCTCGATGCCGCCGAGTTCCGGCAGATGGCGGATGCTCAAAAAATTCTTGGGCTTGAGCGCGCCGAATTCGAGAAGCACCATCAGGTCAGTGCCGCCCGCGAAGGCGTGCCACACGCCCGGCTCAGTCGCCAACAAGTCGAGCGCGTCGGCGAGAGTCTTCGGCGCGCGCAAGTGGTAGTCGGGCAGGTAGGCTCTCACGCTTTGACTCCCGCCCGCTCGCAGGCGCGCACCACAGCGTCGAAAATTTTCATGTAGCCGGTGCAGCGGCAGAGATTCCCTGCGAGGCCGTGGCGGATGTCCGCGTCGGTCGGGTGGGCGTTCTGTTCGAGCAAGCTCATGGCGGCCAGTATCATGCCCGGCGTGCAGATGCCGCACTGCGCGCCGCCGCACTCGATGAACGCCTGCTGGACGGCGTGCAACGCCGCGCCGCCCGCCGAGACGCCCTCGATGGTTTTGATCGACGCGCCTTCGACTTGCAGGACGGGCACGAGACAACTGTTGACGAGTTCGCCGTCTATCAACACAGAGCACGCGCCGCACTCGCCCTCGCCGCAGCCCTCCTTCGTGCCGGTCAAGCCTAAATCTTCGCGCAGCACGTCGAGCAGGCGCGCCATCGGCAGCACGCGCAAACTTTGCGTCGCGCCGTTGACCGTGCAGGCCACGTCAACCCTGCGGTCGGTGTCCGCGCTCATACGCTTTCACCCAATCCGCGCATCAACGCTTCGGGCATCAAAGGGACGTTCGTGAAGCTGACGCCCGTCGCGTGTTCGATGGCGTTCAGGATGGCGGGCGCGCCGCCGTCCATCGGGAGTTCGCCGATGCCCTTCGCGCCCCCGGCGGGGCCATACTGGTAGGGCTGTTCCTCGAAGTGGACGCGGATGGGCGGGAGGTCTGCCGAGGTCGGCATCACGTAGTTGGTCATCCCGTTGTTGACCATGCGGCCGTCTCGCCAGACGACATTCTCGTAGAGCGCGAAGCCGATGGCCTGTGCCACACCGCCCTCGATCTGCCCGGCGGCGAGTATGGGATGCACGACCTTCCCCACCTCCTGCACCGCCACGAAATCGTCAACGCGCGTCTCATACGTGAGCGTGTCAACCGTCACCTCCGCCACGTAGACCGCCCACGCGAATGCCCCGTAGGCGTCGCCCTCATACTTCTCATCATCCCAGCGCACGCCCGGCGGCGGCTTGTACTGGCTGAACGACTTCAACGCCCCGTATCGTTCGACGTACCCGCGACACGCCTCGCGCCATTCGCCCTCTGTGTATTCATCCGTCAGCAGCCCCGCGCCCTGCAACGTCTGGCGCAGGCCGACGGCGGCCGATTCCACGAGTTTGCCTACGATCATGCAGGTGCGCGAGGCGACCGTGGGGCCGCTGTCCGGGACGTTGCCCGTGTCGGGCTGCGCCATCTCGATCAAGTCGTAGTCTAGCCCGAGCGCGGCGGATGCAATCTGCGCGAAGATGGTGTTCGTGCCCTGCCCGATCTCCGTGCTCGCGGCGAGTATGCGCACGCGCCCCTCGGCGTCTGCTTCCGCGCCGACGATTGATTTCAAATAGTCTTCGCCTGAACCCGTGAAGCCTGCGCCGTGCATGAACGAGGCGAAGCCGATGCCGCGCTTTAAGGTCGCGCCGCACGCCTCGTTCTCGCGCGCGAAGCGTTCGCGTTTCGCCTCATAGTCCGTCAACTCGAAGGCGCGCCTGAGCAATCCCGCCATGTCAACCGGCTCGCGTATGACTTGGCCGGTGGCCGTCGTCTCGCCCTCGCGGATGAAGTTGCGACGGCGAAACTCTTCGGGGGTCAGGCCAACCGCCTCGGCCACTTTGTCCATCTGCCGCTCCAGAGCGAAGATCGATTGCGGCGCGCCGAAGCCGCGAAATGCTCCGTGCGGCGGCACGTTCGTGGCGACGGCGCGACTTTGTATGCGAACGTTCGGGCAGTTGTAAGGCCCGGCCGCGTGGATCGTGCCGCGCGAAAGCACCACGGCCGAGAGCGTCGCGTAAGCCCCGCCGTCAACGACGAACTCGATCTCCATCGCGAGCAGTCGCCCGTCGCGCGTGACGGCCGTGCGATGGCGCGTCAGCGAGGGGTGTCGCTTCGTCGTGGCGGACATGTCTTCGGCGCGGTCGTAGATAATCTTCACCGGCCGCCCGCCCGCCTTCCAGGACAGCAGCGCGGCGTGGCCGCCGATCATCGAAGGATATTCTTCCTTGCCGCCAAAGCCGCCGCCCGTCTCGCACTGCACGACGCGCACGCGCTCCGGCGGCAGCGCGAACAACTTCAACAGAGCCTTGTGGACGTAATACGGGCACTGCATCGAACCCCAGACCGTGACGCCCTCGTCCGCGTTCGCCACGGCGATGACGCCGTTCGTCTCGATGTACAACTGCTCCTGCGCGCCCGTCGAGTATTCGCCCTCGACGACGAGATGGGCCTCGCCCCAAGCCTCGTCCACGTTCCCCTTGTCAACTAGGTACGACTTGAAGACGTTGTCGTCGCCCCAGATGATCTCCGTGCGCGCGAGCGAGTCTTCAAGCGTGTAGACGGCCGGGAGCGGTTCGATGTCAATTTCGACGGCGCGGCGCGCGCGTTCGAGCAGGTGTTTGTCTTCGTGCGCGAGCAGCAGGATCGGCTCCTCGACATGGTTGACGAACTCGGAGGCGAGGTAAGGTTGATCGAGCAGGATGAGGGCGACGGCGTTCTCGCCCGGAATGTCTTTCGCCGTCACGACGACGAACTCGTCCCAGGGGATGCCCTCGCCGAAAGTGACGGAGCGGATGCGGCCGCGCGCGACCGCGCTGCGCACGGTTGCGCCGTAGAGCATGCCGGGCATTCTCAGGTCGTCAACGTAGCGCGCCGCGCCCGTGACCTTGCTGCGCCCCTCTTTGCGCGGGACGGGTTTTCCGACGATCTCTGTTAGCATGTTTCGTGTTTGCGGCATCACCACCGAAGAGTTGCGCTATTCTGCTTGCGCCGCCGGCCTATGTCAATCGTCTTGATCAAATTGCGAAGTCGCGTGTGCGGCCGAGGGGTATATTCGACGTGGCGAAAACACTGATCGTTTCGGCCATCACCGCGCTGTTGATGATGGCCTTCGGCGTCTTCTGGATGTTCATGTGGCTGGTCGGGACGAACGGCTACAACGGCTCGACGGGAGGAGCGATTCTCGCCTGCAATCTGGCGCTGGTGATTTTGTCGATCATCTTCTCAAGCGCGGCGAGCGGGTGGCTGGCGAAACGGTTGGGGGCGAGACTCGGTTGGCCGATGTGGGCGTCCGCGCCCGTAGCCATATTCGTGGTGGTGCTGGTCTCGGTCGTCTGCCTGTTCGCCGGGAGTCTCATCATCATCGCGGTTGCCGAGAGCGTGCGTTGATGCGTCGCGGCGTTTGAGTTTGACCAAACATTACGGCCGGATGCAATCGGGTGCGGCTCGGGATTAAAGCGTTCACCGACGCAGACATGGAGAGCGCAAAAGGGGCGCAGAGAGTTAAGCAGGAGACGATCTCAAATTCTCGGATTTGAGATTGTCCGATGCCTTGCTCTGCGCCCCCTTACTGTGTCTGCGTCGGCGAGCGCACGCGGCGAACCGGCCGGTTTACGAAGCGGGCGCGTTCATCTTGAGGGTGCGGACGAGAAAGCCCCAGATGTCCGCGTATTCTTCGATGATCTTCGAGGTGGGTTTGCCCGCGCCGTGCCCGGCCTTGGTCTCGATGCGGATGAGGACGGGCGCGCTGCCGCCCTGCGCCGCCTGCATCGCCGCCGCAAACTTGAAGCTGTGGCCGGGCCAGACACGGTCGTCGTGATCGGCGGTCGTGATCAGGGTCGGCGGATAGGATGTCCCGGCTTTCAGATTGTGCAGCGGCGAATAGGCGTAGAGGGCTTTGAATTCGTCGGCGTTCTGGGGCGAGCCGTAGTCGGAAGCCCACGCCGCGCCGATGGTGAACTTGTTGAAGCGCAGCATGTCCATGACGCCAACGGCGGGCAGGGCCGCGCCGAAGAGTTCGGGTCGCTGCGTGATAACCGCGCCGACGAGCAGGCCGCCGTTCGAGCCGCCCTGAATGGCGAGTTTCGGCGTGGACGTGTACTTATTCGAGATGAGCCACTCGGCGGCGGCGATGAAATCGTCGAAGACGTTCTGCTTCTTCAACTTCATTCCGGCCTCGTGCCAGTCCTTGCCGTACTCGCCGCCGCCGCGCAAGTTAGCCAGCGCGAAGACGCCGCCCATCTCCATCCAGACGAGCCTGCTGATAGAGAAGCCGGGCGTCTCGGAGACGTTGAAGCCGCCGTAGCCGTAGAGCAGCGTGGGGTTCGTGCCGTCGAGTTTCAACCCCTTCTTGTGCGTGATGAACATAGGGACGCGCGTGCCGTCCTTGCTCTTGTAGAAGACCTGTTTCGTCTCGTATTGCGTGGGGTCGAAATCAACTTTCGGCTGGCGGAAGATCGTGCTCTTGCCCGTCACGAGGTCGTAGCGATAGATGGGCGTGGGCGTCGTGAAACTGGTGTAGGCGTAGAACGTCTCCTTGTCCGTGCGCTTACCGCTGAAGCCGAACGCCGAACCGATGCCCGGCAGGTCAACTTCGCGGACGAACGCGCCGTCCAGTTTATGAATCTTCACCTGCGAGTGCGCGTCCTTGAGATAGGAGGCGACGAACATGTCGCCCACGACGTTCACGCCTTCAAGCGTCTCGGCCGCTTCGGGGACGACCGTTTTCCAGTTCGCGCGTTCGGGCTTGCGCGTGTCCACGGCGATCACTTTGTAGCGCGGCGCGTCGCGGTCGGTCATGAACCAGAAGACGGGGCCGTCGTTGTCTATGAAGTTGTAAGCGGCGTCGAATTCGTCGAGCAGTTTGACGACGGGCGCGTCCGGCGTCTGGAGGTCTTTGTAGTAGATGCGGTTTTTGGCGTCCGTGCCGACCCAGACGTGGATGATGAGATAGCGGCCGTCTTCGGTTACGTCGCCGCTAAAGCCCCAGTCTTTTTGATCCTTGCGCTCGTAGATGAGCGCGTCGTCCGCCTGCGGCGTGCCGAGACGGTGATAGTAGAGTTTCTGAAACTCGTTGACGCCCGCCATCTGGCTTGCGCCCGCCTTCGGCTCGTCGTAGCGGCTGTAGAAGAAGCCTTTGCCGTCCGGCGTCCAACTCGCGCCGGAGAACTTCACCCACTTGACGTGGTCGGCGAGGTCTTGACCCGTCTCGACGTTGCGCACGCGCCATTCCGCCCAATCCGACCCCGAAGCCGATAGCCCGTAGGCCATCAACTTCCCGTCGCGGCTGATGGCCGTGCCGGCGAGAGCGACCGTGCCGTCCGCCGAGAGTTTGTTCGGATCGAGGAGGACACGCGGGGTATCCGTCAGCGAGGCGACGGTGTAGAGCACGTACTGGTTCTGGAGGCCGTCGTTCTTCGTGTAGAAGTAGCGGTTGCCTTCGCGGAAGGGAATGCCGTATCGCTCGAAATTCCAGAGCTTGGTCAGACGCTCTTTGATTTTTTGCCGCGCCGGAATCTCCGCAAGGTAGGCCTGAGTCAGGCGGTTTTGCGCTTCGACCCAAGCCTTCGTGTCGGGCGTGTCCAAATCTTCGAGCCAGCGATAAGGGTCTGCCACCTTCGTCCCGTGATAATCGTCCACCTGCTCGCCTTTCTTCGTCGTCGGATAGGC
>DATCWB010000170.1:0-26685 GCA_036566625.1 Pyrinomonadaceae bacterium | reverse complement strand
GAGCTACAAAGGTTCGGGCAAGCTCCAGGGCAAACGCGCGCTCATCACCGGCGGCGACTCAGGCATTGGTCGGGCCGCCGCGATTGCCTATGCGCGCGAGGCCAGAGAGATCGGGGCAGACGCCGTGCTCGTCGTCGCGCCGTTCTACAACAAGCCGACGCAGGATGGACTCTACGCTCACTTCCGCGCCGTGGCCGAGTCAATCGAGGGCTTGCCTGTCGTCATTTACAACGTGCCGGGTCGCACCTCTTCGAACATCGCCGCCCCGACCGCGCTGCGGCTCGCGCGCGACGTGGAGAATATCGTCGCCGTCAAGGAAGCCTCCGGCGACCTCTCGCAGATCATGGCGATTTTGCGCGAGCGCCCCGAAAACTTCCGCGTCCTTTCCGGCGACGACGCGCTGACGCTTCCCTTGATCGCGCTCGGCGCGGACGGTGTGATCTCCGTCGCCTCGAATGAGACGCCCGACCTGATGGCACGCCTCTGCGACCTCGCGCTCGGGGGCGATTGGGAGGAGGCGCGCGCGCTGCACTTCCGCCTGTTGCCTTTGATGGAAGTTAATTTCATCGAGTCGAGTCCGGGGCCGGTGAAGGCCGCGTTGAAGTTGATGAATTTGCTGGAAGAGAATTTCCGCCTGCCGCTCGTGCCCGTGCAGGAGCAGAGCCGCGCGCGCGTGCGTGAGGTGTTGGAAGAACTCGGCCTCGTCGGACGACGGACGGCCAGAGGAAACGCCTGATGACAACTTTGCACGAACGCATCGAAACGCTCGCGGCGCGGGACGCGGGCGCTTACACGGAAGAAGACTTCGCGCTGTTCGCCGAGTTCAAAGGCGCGCTGAATCGCGGCGAGGCGCGGGCGGCCACACGCGGGTCGGACGGGGCGTGGCGCGTCAACGCGTGGGTCAAGCGCGGCATCCTCACGGGCTTTCGCATGGGCGCGCTCGCCGACATGTCGCCCGCCGACCGCTCGCTACAGTTTTTCGACAAAGATACTTACCCGATCCACAAGTTCGCCTCGCAAGACGGCGTGCGGCTCGTGCCCGGCGGGTCGAGCGTGCGCGACGGCGCGTACCTGGCGGCGGGCGTGGTGTGCATGCCGCCGATGTACGTCAACGTCGGCGCATACGTGGACGAGGGCACGATGATCGACAGCCACGCGCTGGTCGGCTCGTGCGCGCAGGTCGGGCGGCGGGTGCACCTGTCGGCGGCGGCGCAGGTGGGCGGCGTGCTCGAACCCGTCGGCGCGTCGCCCGTTTGTATCGAAGACGACGTGCTCGTCGGCGGCGGCTGCGGCATCTACGAAGGGACGGTGGTGCGCGAACGCGCCGTGCTCGCCGCCGGGACGATCCTCACCGGCTCGACCCCCGTCTACGATCTCGTCCGCGAAAAAATCTATCGCCGCACCGGGGACGCGCCGCTCGAAATCCCTGCGGGCGCGGTGGTCGTCCCCGGCTCGCGCGCCGTCGAGAGCGAGCGCGGGCGCGCGTGGGGGCTGTCGCTCTACGCGCCGGTCATCGTCAAATACCGCGACGAGCGCACCGACCGCGCCGTGCAGTTGGAGGACTACCTGCGCTGAGATCAAATGCCGATGCTCGTCTGGAACCAGTATGAGTTTATAGAGTGCCTGGGAGTTGTCCCGGAGGTCGAAGAATACGAGACCGCACACTACTTCAAAGTCACGAAGGACGGCTTGCGTCTGGAGCTGAGTATTTTTCAGTACGCCGGCGACGTTTATCTGGACATGTATTGCGAGGGCATCGAAACGTCTATTTTTAAGATGCGTCTCCTGGATTGTGCGGGCGCGCGATACGTCAGCGACAGGAACGGGCGCGAAGTGCTCGAATTCGCGCCCGCTAAAAGTTTCGGCAGCCGCTACGATGGCGCGTCGCCTCTCCCGTATGGGATTCGGGTCGGGGTCACGCCGCACGTAATGATCGAATTATTTTGATGGACAGCAAACACACCGCCGCCGAGTTTCAGCCCGCGCGTCGCCTGCGCGGCATCGAGAAGAGCATGATTCGTCAACTCTTCGACCGCGCTCTCCCCGGCAGCATCAATCTGGGACTAGGCGAACCAGACCTTCCCACGCCCGAAGTGATCCGCCGCGCCGCCGTGCGCGTCATCGAAGACGAGCAGAACGGCTACACCACGCACGCCGGTCTGCCCGCGTTGCGCGCGCTCGTCGCCGCCGATTACCCGCAACTCGCTGCGACGCCCGACAACGTGATCATCACCGCCGGTTCGCAAGAGGCTCTCTATCTCGCGCTGATGACGCTCGTGGACGAGGGCGACGAGGTGCTGCTGCCCGATCCCGGTTTCGTCGCCTACCCGACCATCGTGCGCATGTGCGGCGGGCAGCCGGTCTTCTATCGCCTGCCCGCGCGCGACGAATTCGCGTTCGACGCCGAAGACTTTCGCCGCCGCCTCACGCCGCGCACGAAGGCCGTCGTCCTCGTCAGCCCGTCGAACCCGACGGGGCGCATCTTCTCGCGCCGGGACATTGAGGCTTTGGCCGGCGCGCTCGGCGACAGTTCGGCCTACGTCATCAGCGACGAGATTTATCGGGAGATTTATTTCGGCGACGAGCGACCGGCTTCGATCTCGGAAGCGCACGCTCCGCGCGCCGTCATCATCGGCGGCCTCTCGAAGTCGATGAGCATGACGGGCTGGCGCACGGGTTGGATGTGCGGCGCGCCGGAGGTCGTCCGCAGCGCGCTCGTCCTGCACGGCTACGTCACGACATGCGCCTCGACCGTCTCGCAAAAAGCCGCGCTCGCCGCGTGGACGGACGAGGCCGAGGCCGAGCGCGCCGAAACACGCCGCATCTTTCGCGCGCGCCGCGACCGGCTGCTGTCGCTCATCGCAAGCGAGCTAAAATTGACGGCGGTCGCGCCCGAAGGCGCGTTCTACCTGATGCTCGACGTGAGCGCGCACGGCAGTTCGATGGAAGTGGCGGAGCGTCTGCTCGCGCACGGCGTCATCACCGTGCCCGGCTCGGCCTTCGGCGCGGAGGGCGAGGGCTACCTGCGGCTCTCCTTCTGCGCCGACGCGCCCACGCTCGCCGAAGGCATCAAAAGAATTCGCGGAGCGTTAGAATAGAAGTTAGATTGCTTTTGAGTTATGAGTGACATCAAGAAAATGTGGGGCGACTTTCAAGCGAGGCCATTCCCCGAAGATTGTGCCGGGGCGTCAATAGAAGGTGTTGATCTTACCTCTCTGGATACCTTTGCCGCAGGTTGCATTGATACCTTCGTGGAAAGAAAGGGTCGCCTCGACTCTCGCAGAATCTCTATCCTGAGGAAATGTTCCAAGGAATTGGAGGTTGTTGTTAAGAATCTAAACGGCGAAGCCAGAAGCTACTTCGAGCAACTTCAATCTTTGTCCGAGAAGGTTCTGCAATCGGTTAAATGAAAGGCGCTCGCTATTCCGAGCGCAATCTAACGTTCGGCATGCAACCCGACCTCGAATAGCGCAGATGTCATCCGCGAGACGCCGCGCCTGATGCGTTGTGGGCGGTGGGCAATGCCGAGCGTTAGAAGTTAGAGTGAAGAGAGCTTTACCGAGCTTTAACCTCTAGCCTCTCATTCTTCAGGAGTTGTTATGAGCAAAAAATTTCGCGTCGGCATACTCGGCGCGACGGGCATGGTCGGTCAGCGTTTTGTCGAACTGTTGGAAGGACACCCGCAGTTTGAAGTGACCGCGCTCGCGGCCTCGGATCGTTCGCAGGGGAAATCTTACCGCGAGGCGTGCGCGTGGCGTCTGCCGTGTGAGATGCCCGCGCACACGGGCACGCTCGTCGTGTCCGCGCCGCAGCCGCCGCTCGATTGCGACCTCATTTTTTCCAGCCTCCCCGGCGAGATGGCACGCGCGACGGAAGACGCCTTCGCACGCGCGGGCTACCCCGTCATCAGCAACTCGTCGGCCTTCCGCATGGATGAGGACGTGCCGCTCATCATCCCGGAGATCAACCACGAGCACCTCGCGCTTATCGAAACTCAACGCCGGGCACGCGGCTACGAACGCGGCTACATCGTCACCAACCCCAACTGCTCGACCATCATGATCGCGCTCGCGCTCGCGCCGCTCCAGGCGCGCTTCGGCGTCCGCTCGTGCGTTGCGACGACGATGCAGGCACTTTCCGGCGCGGGCTATCCCGGCGTCGCGTCGCTCGACGTGGTTGATAACCTGCTGCCCTACATCGGCGGCGAAGAGGAGAAGATCGAGAGCGAGACGCTGAAGATTATGGGGCGGCTGGACGGCGCGCGGGTGACGCCTGCGGACATGCGCGTGAGCGCGCAGTGTCATCGCGTCAACGTCTCCGACGGCCACTTCGGGGCGTTGCGCGTCGAACTGGCGCGCGCCGCCGGGCTGGAAGAATTCAAAGACGCGCTCGCTTCGTTCAACGCGCTCCCGCAGGAACTCAAACTCCGCTCTGCACCCCCACATCCCGTCATAGTCCGCAACGAACAGGACAGGCCGCAGCCGCGCCTCGACCGCGACGCGGGGCGCGGCATGAGCGTCTCCGTCGGGCGCATCCGGCCGGACGCCGTGCTGGACTATCGCTTTGTCGCCCTCAGCCACAACACCGTGCGCGGCGCGGCGGGCGCGGCTATCCTCAACGCCGAACTGCTGGCCGCCACCGGCCGCCTCGTCTAATCGCCCGCTTCCGCTCTCGACTTCATAAAGCTCAACACTTCACGCGCGAACGCCGCGGGCATCTCTTCCTGTGGGAGATGCCCGCAAGCGTCGAAGACGACGAGTTGCGAGCCGTCGATCAATGAGTGCAGACGCCGCCCGTCCTCCAACAAATTCAGACGATCCTGCGCGCCCCAGATGAGGAGCGTGGGCTGGCGTATTTTATCGAGCGCGCTTTCGATCCGCGTGTAGTCGCGCTGGTCGCGCACGAGTCGCGCCGCGCGCTGCCCGCCGCGCGTTCCGAGCGGCCGGTAGTAGGCCGCGACGCGCTCGTCCGTCACCTTCGACTCGTCTTGGAAACTTTTGCGCAACCCCTCTCGCACCAGCGAGTCTGAGGTGAGCGCGAGCGCGGTCACGGCCGCGCCGACGTAAGGCCAGCGCACGTAGGCGGGCGCGAGCGAACCGCCGCGCGTCTTCTCGAAGGCGGACGAGCCGACGAGGACGAGCGCGTCCACGCGCTCCGGGTGGTTGATCGCCGCTGCGAGCGCGACCGCGCCGCCCATCGAACTGCCGCACAACGTCGCGCGCTCGATCTTCAACTTGTCCATCAGGCGCACGACAAGCGCGGCCTGCGTCTCGACGCGGTAATCGCCCTCGGGCTTCGCCGTGAAGCCGAACCCTTTCAAATCGAGCGCAACGACGCGAAATTCCTTTGCGAGTTCGTCGAAGACCTCCGCCCATGAATAGGCGGAAGAGTTGTTGCCGTGAATCAGCACGAGCGCGCGACCCGTCCCGCGTTCCTGATAGTGGACGCGCCCGACGCCTTCCACCTCTGCGAAGCGACTCGCGGCGGCGTGCGGGACGGCGGCGCGAAACTCCTCGAAATCGAGATCGACTGGGCGCGAGTACCAGAAGACGGCGAAGGCTATCGCCGCCACGGCGACAAGCAACAGCAGGAGGCGCAGTAATTTTCTCATGGGCTGCTCGCCGCCAGAGCGCGGGCGCGTCAGTGAATGTTCGGATCGATCAACGCTTTGACGACGCGGCCGGAGGCGACATCGGCGAGCGCATCGTTGGCGCGGTTGAGGCCGTAGCGTTCGAGTTTTATCAGCGACCACGGGCGCGAACGCGACGCGTCGGCCATCAGTTGTGCGCCGCGATAGAAGTGCGAGAAGTCCGAACCCCAGCAGCCGCGCACGTCGAGGTGTTTTCGGTTGAGGTCGAGGTGCGGGTTGAACGAGACCTCGCCGTGATCCGTGTACTGCCCGACGACCGAGACCCTGCCGCCGTCGCGCGTGTAGCGCATCGCCTGCGCGACAGCGAGGGGCACGCCCGTCGCTTCGATGGTCACGTCCGCGCCGCGCCCCCCGGTCTGTTCCAGCACCCACAGGGCGCGCTGCCCTTCGTCGTGCGTCTCGATGTCGAGCGTGGCAGACGCGCCGACCGCGCGCGCCGTCTCCAGCCTCCCGGCGGGCGCGCCGATGCAGATGACGCGAAGCGCGCCGCGCATCCGTGCGAGGATGACCGAGGAGAGTCCGACGGGGCCGCTGCCGAGGACGAGCACGGTGTCGCCGATCTCCACGCCCGCGCGTTCGACGGCGTGCAGCGCGGTCGGCAGCCCGCAACCGCCCGCCATGAACGTTTCGGCATCCGTGTCGCCGAGGCGAATGCAGCGCGTCTCGGGCTTGAGATAAATCTTCTCTGCCCAGCCGCCCGAGAGGCCGTCGCCGAGGCCGTAAGTGATGCCGTAAACTTTGCGCGCCGGGCAACGCGTCGAAGACTTGGCGACGAGACAGTACCAGCAGGCGTGACAGGTGCGATGCACGTCGAGAAAGGTCACGCGGTCGCCTTCCGCGAAGGGTTGCCCTTCAACGTCCAGCAACCGCCCGCGAATCTTGCCGAGACGCCCGACCGAGACGTGGCCGGGGACGAGCGGGTAAGGCACGCCCGCCAGCCGTCCCTGCTGCAAGTGCACGTCCGTGCCGCACACCTCCGAGAGTTCCACGTCGAGCAGCGCCGAGTTTCGTTCCAACTCCGGCTCCGCCACCTCGCGCACCTCGACGGGCGCGTGCGGTTCGGGGATCAACGCTACGAGCACTTTACTCATGTGTCTCAACTCCGGCGCAGGTCAGCGGGAAAATGAATATCAGGATCAGGACGCGGGCATCCCGCGACAAAGTATTTGCGCAGGATCAGCGCTTTGCCCCTCTTCTTTGCAGCAAAGCGAAGATGGTTAGAAATATCAGAGGCTCGACCATAAACACCGCGTAGAAAAAGGAATTGCTCACACCGCCCGCAACCGCTCCGATGCCTCCGGTCTCAGCACCACTCGACGCGTTGCTCAACAGCGCAGAGATGAGCGGGTAAAACATAAAGGCGATTGCCACAAAGAAGGTGAGCGTAAAAGAGAGCAGTAAGGCCAGGAGAATGTTCCTCGTCGTCATGGCGAGAATATAATCGAGATTCCCCGCGCGAGAGAAAGAAAATTCAGACCTCAAACTAAAACCGGCCTTCGCACATTAAGCGTCGCCTGCGGCCTTCATCTCGTCGCGTCCGGGCGGACGAAGGGCGGCGACACTTCTTCGGCGGCGAGCATTCCGTAGAGGCGCGGCCTGCGGTAGGCGTTGCCCCATGCCTCACGCGCGCGGTATGCGCGCAGGGCATCCATGTCGAACGTGGCGACGTACACGTCTTCGCGCTCGCCCGCCTCGATGATGAGCGTGTCGCGCGGCTCCTCGTTCTCCTGGAAAGCCGCCGCGTCGTAAGCTACGGAGTGGCCGTTACATTGCGGCGCGGCGTAATTAGCCATCGCGACGCCGACCATGTTCTCGTAGGCGCGCGTCCTGAACTGCGTCAGGCGGTGCGATTCGAGCGTACACGCGTTCGGCGTCAGGATGAGTTCCGCGCCGCCGAGCATCAGCAGCCGCGCGCTTTCGGGAAACTCGCGGTCGTAACAGATCATGAACCCGATCTTCACTTCGCCCTGCTCCGTCGAAAGCGCGCACACGGGGAAGCCGTCGCCGGGCGTGAGCGCACATTCGGCATCGAACTCGCAGGTGTGAACCTTCGCGTAGGTCAGGACAATCTCGCCGCGCCGGTCGATCAGCGAGACGGAGTTGCGCGGCGCGCCCGGCCAACGCTCAAGGTAGGTCAGGGCAATCGCCATGTTCAATTCGGCGGCGAGTTGGCGGAAGTGCGTGACGAACGGGTCGTCGCGGCCGATGGCCTGCTGTGCCTGCCAGCGTTCGCGTTCGCCCTCGCGCGTCGGGTCGAAGAAAGTCATCCCCGTACTCCACATCTCCGGGAACAGAGCGATGTCGGCCCCGAGCGCCCGTGCGCGGCGGCAAAAAGTTTCGCCTTTGGCGAGGCTCGCCGCCCTGTCAAACCCGCACCCCGTCATCTGCAACAGGGCGATCCGGATCGTGCTCATAGAAACTCCCGTCCGCGAGGGCACGACGGCGCGCCCCGGCCACCTCTCAACTCAGGGCGACCCCCGTTAGTCTTCAATCTCCAGATAGCCCTCGCCCATGAAGCGGCACTCGCCGCCGACGCGCACGTCCGTGATCTCATCGCCCTCTCGCAGAATCCTGATTTTGATGAAACTCGGACGCCCCATCTCGATCCCCTGTTCGCTCGTGATGTCTGCCCGGCCGTCGCACGCTACGACGCCGTAGCGGACGAGGTAACAACCGAGCGGGCCGCTCGCGCCGCCCGTCGCCGGGTCTTCCCAAATCCCTAAGCCCGGCGCGAACATACGGCTGTGGACGGTCGAGCCTTCGAAATCCACCTCGCGCGTGAAGACGAAGACCTCCGGCGGGACGACCGCTTGCAGCTTGCGCTCCCACACGTCGAGCCGAAAGGTGATGTCACGCACCGCCCACGCACTCCGAACCGGCACGAACAGGAACGGCACGCCGCACGAGACGACTTCCACCGGCAGGTTCGTCGCCCTGATCTCTTCCGGCTCGATGGACAGCATCTCCGCCACCGCGTCCACATCTTCGACGCGCGGCCCGAACGCAGGGAGCGGCTGTCTCATCTCGATGAAGCGCGCCTCGCCCCCGCTCCATTCGATACGGACAGGGATCGTGCCGACGCCCTCTTCGAGTAGCGTCCTCGTCTCCGCGCCTTCTCGGCCGCGCGCGATCATGCGCTCGCGCGCGAGCACGTAGGTCGTTCCGACGGTCGGGTGGCCGGCCATCGGCAACTCCTGCCCCGGCGTGAAGATGCGCACGTGGTAGTCGTTTCGGGCGTCATTCGGCGGCAGCACGAAAGTGGTCTCCGACAAGTTCAACTCTTTGGCGATGGCCTGCATCGTCTCCGCGCTGATGCCGCGCACGTTCGTAAAGACCGCCAGCGGGTTGCCGCCGAACTGCCGGTCGGTGAAAACATCAACCAGGTGATAGCGTAGTTTCATCAAGCCTTTTCTCTCCCCAAACGGAGGCGTTATTTTCCGGCCACACTTTTCAAACTATTCCGCGAGGCCGTCCAACGCCTGCGCGAAATCTTTGAGCAGGTCAACTTCGTCTTCCAAGCCCATGGAGACGCGCACGAGGTTGTCGCCGATGCTCATCGCGGCGCGCTGCTCCGGCGACAGTTGCAGCCCCCACATCGCCGCCGGATGCACGACCAGCGTTTCATAGCCGCCGAGGCTCGCCGCGTTCACGCCCAATCGCAGCGCGCCCACGAACTTTTCCACCGCGCCGAAACCACCGCGCACTTCCACGCCCAGCATACCTGTGAAGCCGCTCATCTGCGCGCGCGCCAGTTCGTGTTGGGGGTGCGATTCGAGGCCGGGGTAGTGGACGCGCTCCACCTGTGGGTGCGTTTCGAGGAAGCGCGCGAGCGCCATCGCGTTTTGGTTGTGCCGCTCGACCCGCAGGGACAGGGTGCGCAGGCCGCGCAAGAGCAGCCACGCGTCGAAGGGGCCGAGCACCGCCCCCGCCACCAGCCCGAACTTCCAGGCACGTTCGATGAACTCGCGCGCCCCCACGATGACGCCCGCCGTGATGTCGCTGTGGCCGCCGAGGTATTTCGTCGCGCTGTGGACGCACACGTCTATGCCCAACTCTAACGGTCGCTGGTTGACGGGCGTGGCGAAAGTGTTGTCAACCATCGTCGTGATCCCGCGCTCGCGCCCGAGCGCGGCGACGGCGCGCAGATCGGTGATGCGCATGAGCGGGTTGGTCGGCGTCTCGACGTAGATGAGTTTCGTCTGCGGGCGCAGGGCTTCGGCAAACTCGGCCGCGTCGGTCTGCCCGACGAACGTGTGCTCGATACCCCAGCGCGGCAGTAATTGTTCGACGAGCGTCGCCGTGCCCGCGTAGAGATTACGCTGCGCGACGACGTGGTCGCCCGCGCGCAAGTTGCAAAGCATCGCAGTGAAGATCGCGCCCATCCCCGAAGCGGCCAGCAGCGCGGCCTCGCCGCCTTCCAGCGCGGCGACGACGGCCTCCGCCTGCTTGTGCGTCGGGTTGCCGTAGCGCGTGTAAAACTCGGCGGGGCGCGTGGCAGTGGCGATCTCGGTGAAGTGTTCGGACGAGTCGGCGTGAAAGGTCGAAGTCTGCCAGATCGGCGAAGCGACGGAGTGCGTCCGGTTATGCTCGCGCGAGGCATGCACGGCCTTCGTCTGCATCCCCTCCCACTCGTCCCCGTTATGGTCGTCTCGTTTCATCGTTCCCTCTTCGTCTAAAGTCAACCCGTCTCACACTCTTTGACGGTCGCAACCGTCGCCGCCTGCAACTCTTTCTTCTTGCGCGTCACGATCAGGGCGATCCCCGACATGATGCCGAGCGCGCCCAGACCCGTGCGCCACGTCAGGCTTTCGCCGAGGACAAGCCAGCCGAGGAACACCGCGATGGGCGGCGTGACGAGCGGGATGAGCATCGTCTTCGTCACGTCCATGTTGCGCACGAGCCAGTAGAACATCAGGAACGCGACGGCCGAGCCGACGAGCGCGAGATACAGGAGCGACAGGACGGCGAGCGGCGTCCAGCGAAACGCGAAGGGGTTGCCTTCGAGCGTCACGCCGACGAGCAGCAGCGGCACGAGTCCGCAGATCATCTGCCCCGCCGCCAGCGCGGCCGGTTCGATGTGGCGCGCGCGCGCCTTCACCAGCACGTTCGAGTAGGCCACGCAGAACGCGCCGACGACGATGGCCGCGCTGCCCGCGAGCGCGGACTTGCCATCCTCCACCGTCGCCTGATCCGAAAAGATCAACGCCACGCCCGCGACGCCGAGCGCGATGCCGCACACCTTCCAGAGGGTGATGCGCTCGTCGGGCAGGTAGTAGTGCGCGATGATGAGGCCGAAGGCCGGGATGATCGTTTGCAGGATGGCCGCCAGCCCCGAAGAGGTGCGCTGCTCGCCCCAGAACAGCAAACCGTAGTTGATCGTGAAGGCCATCAGGCCCGTCAGCCCGATGAGCAGCCAGTCGCCGGGCGCGCGCGGCAGCGGCACGCGCCGCACCGCGATCACGCAGAGCAAAACGGCCGCGGCCACGACGAACCGCACGCCCGCGAAAGTGAAGGGCGGCAAATCCTCCAGACCGAGTTTGATGAACAGCCACGTCGAGCCCCAGATCAAACTCAGCAGCAGCCAGACGATAACGGGTCTACGCATTGAATATCCTGCCCGCTCGAACTTACCACCGGCGCGCGCGGGCGCAAAGAAACGGGAAGTTAACTTCTCGGTCTCTCGCGCGCCCCGGCAGTGAAACGATCTCTACGCGCCCGGCTCCGCCGCCCAGTAATCCGACCGCTCCACGGTCGCCGGGTCGTGCCGCTCCATCCACCGTTCCGGACGCTGCAACTCCCCGAAGCCGATGCGCCGGTAAAGTTCGTGCGCGTCTTTGGTCGCCAGCACCCAGCGGCGAAAACCCTGCAACTCCGGGCAGGCGATCATCACCTCGCCGAGCCACTTACCCAGGCCGCGCCCGCGAAACTCGTCCAGGACGAACACGTCCGCGATCCAGGCGAACGTCGCGTAATCCGTGATTACGCGCGCGAACCCTACCTGTCGCTCGCCGAGGTAGACGCCGAAGCAGTGTGAGTGCTCGATGGAGCGTTCGACCACTTCGCGCGGGCGACCCTTCGCCCAGTAAGACGACTCGCTCAGGAACTCGTGAATCAATTTCACGTCCAGCCGCGCGCGATCCGTGCTGATCAGGTATTCGCCCCGTCGCCACTCCTGAATCATCCCGCATCTCCTTTCCGCCGACACAACTCACCCGCTCTCATTCGCGCCCCGCGTCTCTCGCGTAATTCGAGACGTGCGGCGGCGGCTCGATCCCCGGCGTCAGGCGCGGGTCGTCAACCGGCTCGCCCGCCGTCACACGCAAGGGCACGACGCCCGCCCACACCGGCAACTCGTAATCCTCTTCGTCGTCCAGCGGCGGCCCCGTCCGCACTTTGGCCGACGCCTCCGCGAGCGGAAGCGCGAGCACCAGCGTTGCGCGCATCTCTCCCTCCGACGGTTGTCGCACCTCCGCCCAACGACCCGGCGCGAGGTGTTCCGTCAGCGCGCGCAACGCTTCCCATTTCTCCGCCCCGTCTTCGACCACAACGGCGCGACCGAAGACCACGACCGACCTGTAGTTCATCGAGTGATGAAAGGCCGAGCGCGCCATCACCATCCCGTCAACGAGCGTCACCGTCACGCACACCTCGATGCCCTCGCGCAGCGTGCGCAGCATCCGGCTCGCCTGCGCGCCGTGAAGGTAGAGCGTGTCGCCCGCGCGCCCATAGCCCGTCGGAATGACGAAGGGCTGCCCTTCGACGACGAAGCCGACGTGACAGACGAAACCCTCATCCAGAATTTGATAGACGCCTTCGCGCCCGTATTCGCCCCGCTTCGGCAGACGCTTCAAAGTGCTCCGTCCCGTCGGCGTAAAACTATCCATCGCTTTTCACCCCTCCACACCCGGCCGCGCCCCGCAAACCGCGCTCTCACCCCCGCCCGCTGCGTCGCACGCCGTTTTCATCGACCGGCAGATGTTCCGCCGCACACAGGCAAAGCGTCGAATTGGCCTCTAACCGACGAGCATTGGCCTTTTCAACTTTTGCGGCGGACATTAACATTTGTGCTATCTTATGCCTCGCCAATAAAATTACAAATAGCCAATTTGAGATTGGCCTCTAACCGTGACGCCGCCGATGAACTACGCCAGGTTGAAATTCAAGCGCAATGATGCGCGCTCGCTCTGCGGCCAGCTGGTCGAGGCTTTGGAGTCGGCCATTGAGCGCGAAGACCTCGCGGCGGGCGCGCGCCTGCCCTCCGAGCGCGCGCTGGCCGGGCAACTCAAACTCAGCCGCACCACGGTCGCGGGCGCATACCGCGAACTCGAAGCGCGCGGCCTCCTGCGCAGCCACGTCGGACGCGGCACGTTCGTCTGCGCGCGCCCCGAACCGGCGGACGCGCCGTTCGCCTGGCGCGGCAAAGTCTCCGCCTTCGCACAGCTCAACGCCGACCCCGCCCTACGCAACCTTCATCTGGACGCGTTGAACTCCCGCCTCATCTCTTTCGCCGCCGGCATCCCCGCCATCGAATGCTTCCCGCTGGCCGACTACCGGCGGCTCATCGAACAGGTGTTGAAAGAGAGCAGCGATGTGGTGCTCGGCCTCGGGCCGACCGAGGGGCAGGCCGTCCTGCGCAAGGCCATCGCCGCGCGCGCCGGAACGCGCCCCGAACGCGTGCTCATCCTCTCCGGCTCACAGCAGGGACTCGATCTCATCGCGCGCTGCCTGCTCGACGCGGGCGATACGGTGGTGCTGGATCGTCCCGGTTACGTCGGCGCGATCCAGACGTTCCGAGCGGCGGGCGCGAAACTCGTCGGGTGGGACACGGTGCGCGGCGACCTCGACGAACTCGAAGATTTGTTCCTGCGCTACCGCCCGAAGTTGCTCTACATCAACCCGACCTTTCAAAACCCGACGGGCAAGGTCTTCACTCTGCGCGAGCGGCGCGACCTGCTGCGCCTCGCCGTGCGCTACCGCATCCCCGTCGTCGAAGACGACCCCTACCGCGAAACCTATCTGGACGCCGCGCCCCCGCCGCCCACGCTCTACGAACTCGACGAGCACAACATCGTCATCCACCACAGCACCTTCTCCAAGGTGCTCGCCCCCGGCCTGCGACTCGGCTGGCTCGCCGCCTCGGAGTATGTAGTTGATCAACTCGCGCTCATCAAGCAGCGAGAGAATTTGTTCACGGAAGGCTTGAGCCAGTTGGTCATGGCCGAGTTTATGCGGAGCGGGCTGTTCGATGAACACCTCGGCAAACTCAGGCGTGAACACGCGCGCAGGCGCGACCGGATGAGCGCGGCACTCGCCAGGCATCTACCCGCCAAATTCCTGACCTACGTGCGGCCGAAAGGCGGTCTCTACTTCTGGTGTCGGCTGGGGCACGGGTTAAAGGGGCGGCAACTGCTGCGGCAGGCGACGGCGGCGGGCGTCGTCTTCGCCAACGGTGAGATTTTCTACGCCGACGAGGCCGGGGCGCACGAACTGCGTCTCTGCTTCGCCAGCCAGACCGGGGACAGGATCGAGGAAGGAATCAAACGGCTGGCCGCGGGTCTCAAGTCTGATCATGGAACCGACGCGCCGCGCGAGGAGAGTTTGATGCCGATGGTCTGAGAAAATCCTCAAGGCCGCACGAACGCGCCGGCAGGAATGAAGTTTAACGCCCGCCGGGAGGCGCGCCCCGGCTGTTGCCGCCGGGGCTGCTGCCGCGCCTCCCGCCGACGCCTCACTGAATTCTAATCAACGCTTTGTTGCCGGGCGTGCCGCGCAGGGAGATGCTGACCGAGACATCGCCCGCGCCCGCCAACTCGGCTGGCAGGACGACCACCACCTGCGTCACCCGCTCGTAATCAGGAACCTTACCCACGTACTCGACCGTGAGAGGATAGATTCTCTGCCCGGCATCTTCCGCCTGTGCCGTCACGACCGTTTGAGGCTCGCCCGGCGCGAGATTCACGTTGTAGGCAAAGAGCATCACGCGGGTGCGGCCGTCCGCGCTGAAGTTCATGTTCGAGTTGACCGCGAAAGGCTCTCGCATGCGCGTCACAGAGTCGAGCGCAATCGCGCGCGTCGAATTCCATTCCGTGAGCAGTTGAGGCGTGGAAACAAAATTCGTCCTCGGGCGCAGCATGAAAAGTCCCTGCTCGATGCCGCTGACCGCGACGACGCCGCTCTTGAAGAACGGGTAGTTGCTCCAAGTGCCGTTGAAGTTCGGCAGATCGTCAAGCGGATACACGTCGAAATAGCCGACCTCCTGCATGGTGGCCGTGGCCGCCTGGCTGATGTCGAGCACGCGCAGGCCGCTCCGGTAGTTGGATTGATAAGCGTAGCGGCCGAGGATGTAGAGGTTGTGGTCGATGGCCGTGGTCTTGCCTTCGTGGAAGCCGACGATTGTGGGCGCGTCCAGATCGGAGACGTTGAAGACGTGCGTGCGCGTCTTCGTCTTAAGCTTTTGCTCATCGAGTTCGTCGTCAACTAAAAACAGGGATTGATCGTCGGTCAGCCAACCCTGGTGCGTGTAGGCGCTGCCGGGATAAACGGTGCGCGACAGCAGCCGGGGGGCTTTCTTGTCGGTGACATCCACGATGGTCAAGGTGTCTTCGTTGGAATTGAAGCAAATCTCGCGGCTGCGGTAGGCCGCGTCGGGGCCGCGATAAATGACGCATTGCGAATCGTGCGTGTAGCCGTCGGCATCGACGCACCCGGCGTAAGCGGGGCGGGCGGGGTCGCGCACGTCTATGATGTGCAGGCCTTTCGCGCACTTGTTGGCGGCGGCGTCCGTGTAAGAGGTCACGCCGTTGGCGTAAGCGAAGCCCGTCTCTTCGTTGATGGTAATCGTATGCGCGCGGCTGAAATCGTTGTAGTGCGCCGTCTCGGTAAAAGTGACGGGCGGCGCGGCGACATTGCGCAGACGCGTGAGGTCGAAGACCTGCATTCCATGATTCGCCGCCTCGCTCACGATGAAGGCGTGGTTGCCGTAGACTTTAATCGCGCGCCACACCGAATCGACGCTGTGCGTGGGCAGATTGCCGAGGTAGACGGGATTTTCGGCGTCGCTGATGTCGACGAAGGCAGTTCCGTTGGAACGACCCATCAGCGCGTATTCCTTGTTCGTCTCCGGATCAGTCCAGCCCCAGACATCGTTGCCCGTCCCGCCGCCGATCTCGGCGAGCGGGAGGAACGAAGCAAGATCGACATTGTGACAGGGGAACGTGCCCGCCTTCCCGTTCACGCACGGCGTCAGGCCCATCGCCTTCATCGGCTGCCCGTCCGGCTGCCCGTTGCCGCCCTCGCCGATGTGTTTGTCGCCGTCGTGCGCCGCGCCTGACGGGGGAAGCCAAACGAGCAGTGCCAGCGCGCACGAGCACAGCAGTAAGAAGACCAACGTGGGAAACTTTTTGCTCATCATTTTTTTACTTCTTTCAAAACCCAGACCTATATCATTAAAGACGCGCGCCGTGGGGCTAATCTAACGCACGGTGTTCCAGACGAAGGTGAAAGCCGGTTCGCTGCGGTCGGCGAGAAACGCCCAGCCGTGCGCGCCGGGCGCGAGCGTGTATTCGTGCGCGACGCCCGCCGCTTTCAGCACGGCGGAGAGTTGCGCGTTGCCGCGCTCGAACCCGTAGCGGTCGCTCTCGCCGATGTCGAAATAAATCTTCAGACGCTTGATGGCCGGGGCGTTCGTGCGCGCCAAGTGGAGCGGGTTGTTGGCCTGAAAGAACGCGGGGTCGGGCGGCGCGCCGAAGAGTTTCGTGGCGAGGTCGTAGCGATACTTCCCCGAGCGATCTTCGGGCGACTTCGGGGCTTGCGGCAGTTCGTCGAAGAGCGCGGCGCTGTGCGCGGCGACGCCCGCGAAGAGTTCCGGGTGTTTGAAGGCGATCAGGAGCGCGCCGTAACCGCCCATCGAGATGCCTTCGACGAGGCGCGAGCGCGACGAGGCAATCGTGCGGTAAGTCTTATCCACGAAGGGCAGGAAGTCGCGTACGATGGCGTCTTCGTAGCGCGTGCCGTCGCGCGCGTTGAGGTAAAAACTGTTCGCGCCGTAGGGGATGGCGACGATAAAGTCGCCCACCTTCGATGAGGCGCGCAGCACTTCCAGCTTCGTCTCGATGCAGCGGCTCTCCCAATCGCGCTCGTCGTTGTTCAGGCCGTGCAGGAAGATGACGAGCGGGTAACGCTGTGAACTGTTTTTGTCATACGAAGGCGGTAGTGAGACGGCGTAGCGCACGTTTCGACCGAGACTCGCCGATGGGAACTCCGCGTATTCGATCCGCCCTGCGGACGGGCTGCCGCTGCGTTTTCCGGCAAGCGCGCCCTGCGGCGCGGGTGGCGTGGGCGTAACCTGCGCGACGCACGCGCAGCACAACAGCAGCAATGCGCACGTCAACAGCATCAACGAACGGCACGCGCCGCCGCGACCACCCCGCGAACGACGCGGCGGCGCGGACAACGCCCCGGCGGCATCCGCCCCGCGTTGATGTTCCATAACTCTCTGCCCTTTACTCATCGCAGAACGCTTTCGCCGTCAGCCCTTCGCAGGAGGCTTCGACGGAAAATGGTTGAGGCCGAGGCGCGCGGCCGTCTGGTCGCTCAGATCGATCATGGCGGCGGCGTTGATGGCGGCGGCGATGCAGATGGTCTCGCTGATCTCTTCCTTGGTCGCGCCGAGGGCAAGCGCCTTTTTCATGTGGCCGTCAATGCAGCCGTCGCACTTTGCCACGAGCGAGGCGGCAATCGAGATCAACTCCTGCACTTTCGGGTCGAGGATACGCCGCTCCGGCGTGTAGTACAACTCTTTGTAGTACGCGCCGTAAACCTTCTTCATGCGCGGTTCGAGCATGGAGTAGGAATTCGTCGCCTCGTCCTGTGCGACGGGGATCAAGCGCGCGTTGTCGAGCGTGACGCCCTCCACGTCGGCCGCCGCGTCGTGTAACCCGGGGGCTGCGGAAGCGTTCGCGCCGTTCGCGCCCGCCGTCGTTGTGGCTGAGACGACGCCGGTGTCGTTGGTCGCCTCGGCCTGATTCTTTTCACTCATGTCGGTTCTCCTGTCGGCAACTCGCGCCCGAACGATCTACGGGAGCGCGGGTTGCCCTGTCAGAGTGCGGTCGCCGTAATAGATTTTGATCGAGACGGTCTTGACTTTCCCGCCCGTAGCCCGGCGGCGAGCGGGGAAGGCCGCGAGGCATGCGGGGGGTTCGAGCATCTCCGTGTAGTCGGACTTCCTTTTCGTCAAAGTGTTTGTGAATGGTTTCCGCCTGACCGGCACTTGATACGTATAGGCCGCCTTCGCAGTTTCAGGGCGGCGGGCTACGGCTGTTCGATTGACTCGACAAACTCATTCACGGCTTTAATGTAACTTTCCGGCGACTCGTCGTAGGCGCGTCCGTGCGTCGCGCCCTCGACGATAAATTTGCGTCTGCCCGCGCTCTGCGCCGCCGCGTAGAGCGGTTCGAGCACCGTGGCGTTAGGCATGCGCGCGTCCTTCGTGCCGCCGATGAAGAGGATGGGGCGCGATATTTTCCCCGTCGCCCGCAGCAGATCGTAATCCTCCGCCGCGAAGTTCAAACGCCACGAGGTGAACTTTATCAAGAGCGTCGCGAAAGGAAAAGTCGGCACGCGGATGCCTCCGCCGTGCGGCGAGGGTGGGATTCTTATAAGTGAGACGTGATGTTTGACCGTATCCGCAAACGACAGGAAGCTCGACTCGGCGACGACGGCCAGCAGTTTTTCGTCCCCGATTTCCGAGGCCGCAAGGAGCGTCGCCGCCGCGCCCATCGAGACGCCCATCAGCACGACGCGGTCGCCGGGTTCGCGCGCGCGCGCGAATTGAAAAGCCGCCGCTACGTCGTGCCGCTCGTCGTAGCCGATGGTGGAAAACTCCGCCGCGCTCGCGCCGTGCCGCCTGAGATCGTAGAGCAGCACGCCGTAGCCCTCGCGCCACAGCGCGACGCCGCGTTCGAGCATTTCGTAACGCGACCGAAACAGCCCGTGTGTCAGGACTAACGTGACGCGACGTGCCCGTTCGCCGCTCGCCGCGAGATACCAGCCGGAGAGGGTGTTGCCGTCAGTCGAAGCGAACGAGACCGGCTCGAAAGACGCGCCGTGCGCGGCGGGCGTGTCGCGGCGGTCGCGCTCGCCGGGGCGCGTCCCGGCCTTCGTGATGGCGAAACTCAGAAGCCACGGCAAGCCGACCGTGATGATCAAAACAAGCGCGAGCACGAGGGCGGCGAGTTTTCGCGCGATGCTCCTGCCGCTGAAACGGCCGTGCACGCGCCTGTCCTTTTCAACAGCCGGCGGCTCGCGCTCACTGCCACTGCTGCCCCCGGCGGCGAGCAGCGCGGGGTCTTCGTCCTGCCGCGCGGGATCGTCGCCAGCGCGCTTGCGCCGTGCGGCGTCGTGCGGGTCTGCGAGTTTGCGCATGCTGAGCGTTGCGCCGAGCGTGAGAGCGGCGCACATCGCGCCGACGCCCGCCAACCCCCAGCGCGGATAGATGCGCGCGCCCGCCGCCACCGCAAGCGCGATGCCGAGTTGCGACGCGCCGTTGCGCAGGGCGACGTAAGTAGCGCGCTCCGAGGCGGCGACGAGTTCGGTAATCAACGCTTGCAGCGGCGCGACGCGCAGCGCGGCGAGAAAGGCCGTCGCGCAGATGATCGCCCAGAGCCGCACGCCCCACGTAAACGTCGGCAAGACGAGCACCAGAAAGATCATCGCCGCGCTGCTGATGATGGCGACGCGCCGTTTGCCATAGCGGTCTGCGAGCAACCCGCCGAGCGCGCCCCCCGCGACCGCGCCCGCCCCGGCCAGCGCGTAGATCAATCCGACTTCGCGCGCCCCCGCGCGGAACGCGTCCGAGAGCCACGTGCCGAGGTAAGTGGTCAGCCCGACGAGTCCGCCGGAGATGAAGAACGCGCTGACGATGCCGCGCCGCGTCGAGCGCGAACGCATCGCCAAACGCCACAGCGACACGCGCGCCGTCGCCCTTTCGTCAACCTTCACGCGTTCGTCAACCTTCCTCCCTTCGTCAACCTCCTGTCGCCCGTCAACCTTTCGTCCGCGCGCGTCGCCCGCCGCATCGCCCGCCGCATCGCCTGCTGTCAACTCGTTCGCGCGCGGCAGCGGAAACTGCCGCACGAGCAAGCCCGCGACGGCGACGAGCACGGCCGACGCAGCGAAGACCACGCGCCAGCCGAAACTCCCCGCAACCCACGCGCCCACGGGCACGCCGAGCACGGGCGCGAGAAAATATGCGACGGCCACCCCGCTCATCTGTTTGCCGCGCCGCGCATAGCTCGAAGCGTCGGCGAGTGCGGCGATGACGAGCGCGCTCACCAGTCCCCCGGCGAGTCCGGCCAGAGCGCGCGCCGTCCAGAAGAGAGCGACGTGCGGCGCGAAGGCCGCGAGCGCGTTCGCCGCGACGAAGATACCGGCCGCCCCCGGCAGCCATCGCACGGGGTTCACGCGTCCCGCACTCCGGCCGAGCACGAGCGCCACGGCGGCCGCCGCCAACGCGTAGATCATCACGCTCGCCGCCACGCTCGTCTTCGCGCTGCCGAGTCCGGCGGCGATCTGAGGCGTGATTGCGGCGACGACCTGCGAGTCAACCAGAGCGACGAGCATTAACAGGCACGCGCACGCCGCGGCGAGGCGTGCCGAGGGTTGAACGGTATCGTCTTCGTAAACAGTCGTTGACATAAAACGCGGCGGCTTCGTCAGGCGGTACGTCTGCTAAACTTTTTAGTAGAACTAAAACTTGATCTGGCCGAGGTTGTCCCGCATCTTCGCTTGCGTCACACTTCTTGTCAACTTCAACTTTTGTCGAGGGCGCGGCGCACGTCGTCGCCCGCCTTTGCGCGCCGGGAGAGGTTATAATCAACGGCCTCAGGGCGGATTGGAATCGAGCGTTCGAAGGCACGCCCGGCACAGACACAGAGCGCGCAGAGTGGCACGAAGTCAAAGCATTCACGATCCCGGATTCGTGCTCGCGATCTCGGATTTGCGATCTCGAATTTGTGATCTCGAATTCAGTTTGTCTTTTCTCTGTGCCCTCCCGCGCGTCCTTTATGGCTCATAGCGAATCTCCTAAAGCGTGACCTTGATGCAGAGAACCTTTAGCTGGCGTCCCGGCGTGCTGGCGGCCATCGCCATGACGCTGCTCGCCCTGCTCCCGCAGGCGCACCTGTGGTACACGCGCGGCGGCGACTGGCACGGAGCGTACGCCTCCTTCGACGGCGACGAGACGGCCTATGCCGCTTATCTCGCCGCGCTCATCGAAGGCCGCCCGCGCCTGAACGATCCTTACGCCGGGCTTGACCATTCGACGCCCGCGCCGCTCGCCGAATCGCTCTTCTCGATCCAGTTCATCCCCGCCTACGCGCTCGCGCTGCCCGCGCGCGCTCTCGGCCTCGACGCTTCGACCGTCTTCATCGCGCTCAGCCCCCTCGTCGCCTTCGCCTGTGCGCTCGCGCTGTTTTGGCTGCTCGCATTGATCATCGCTGACGCACGGCTCGCGGCCTGCGGCGTCGTCATCATCCTGTGCCTCGGCGCGCTCGCGTCCGGACAGGCGAGTCTCGCACCGCTCCTCAAGTTGGGCGCGTCTCACTCTTACCTGTCGTTCCTGCGCCGCTACCTGCCCGCGCTGCCCTTCCCCTTCCTCTTCATCTTCTGCGCGCTCGTGTGGCGCGCGCTCGCGCAGAAGGCGTCGCGCCGCGCGGCCATGTCATACGCCGTCGCGGCGGGCGCGACGTTCGCCCTGCTCGTCTATTCCTATTTTTATCTCTGGACGACCGCCGCCGCGTGGCTCGCCTGTCTCGCCCTGCTCCGGCTCGCCGCGCGCCGGGGAGACACTGAAACGCACGCCGCCAAAGTTTTTCTGACCACGGGCGCGCTGGCCTGCGCGTCGCTCGTGCCGTATGCCGCGCTGCTCGCGCGACGCGCCGCGACGATGGACAAGGTGCAGGTATTGGAGTTCACGCACGCGCCCGATCTGTTCCGCATGCCGGAGATCATCGCGCTCGTCGCGCTCGCCGTGCTGGCCGCCGGAGCGTGGCGCGGCCGTCTCGAAGCGCGAGACGCGGGCGTACTCTACGTCGCTTCGTTCGCGCTCACGCCGTTCGTCGTCTTCAATCAACAACTCGTCACGGGACGCTCGCTGCAACCCGTCCACTACGCGGATTACATCTTGAACTACCTCGCGCTCGTCGCGCTCACGCTGGCCTTCGCGCTCTACGCCCGCCCCGGAGACGTAAGCGAAGCCCGCCCCGGAGATGAAAGCGAATGGGCGACGCGCGGCCGTCCGTCGGAGCAGGGCGGCCGCCAGTCAGAGAAGGACAGCCGCGCGTCGGCGTTGCGGCGTTTTCCCGCGCGCGTGTTCCTGTGCGTCGCGCTCGCGGCTTACGTCTGGGCTGCGTTCGAGTTGGTTGCGACGACGCGCAGGTTCGCGCCGGTCAACCGCGCGCGCGATGAACAGGCGGGCGTCGCTTCGCGCCTGGCGGAGATGGCGCGCGCCGATGCGGCCGAGGCCATGCGCCGAGAGGCGGGCGCGCCGCCTGCGCGCGTGCGTCCCGTCGTCCTCGCGACGAGTTTCATGCTGGCCGACAATCTGGTGATCGACGCGCCGCAAGCGGCCGTCCTCTGGTCACCGCACATGCACGTCTATTCAGGGCTGACGGCGGACGAACACAGAGAGCGCATGTATCAACTCTTTTATTACACGGGCGTCCGGCCGGAAAACCTCCGCGCCTTTCTCGTAGCCAACCCGCTTCTCATCTACAAGCTCTTCGGCGCGGAGCGCGCGCTGCCGCGTCTCACCAACGAGTATGCGCCGCCGACCGCTCTTGAGTTCGAGCGCGAGCAAAATGCCTACGCCGCTTACGTCGCCGCATTCAGCCGCGCGCAGGCGGCGCGCCCCGCGCTCTCCTTCGTCGTCACTTCGCCGGAACGCGCCCACGATCTATCGCAACTCGACCGCTGGTACGAGCGCGATGCGGGCGAGCGCGTCGGCGTCTATACCATCCAACGCGTGCGCCTGCGCCCTTGAAGGCTTGCCGGATGCGATCTCTAAAACTTAGTATCAGGCGTTCTGCCGAACCCTGCGCCGCTATTGGTCGAAAACAACCGTCCGCCGTCTTCTATGACTAGTCCGCTTGAACGCGAAACGCCCCTTCGCTGGCGCTGGGGCTTGCTGGCCGCGCTGGCGTTGATGCTGCTTTCGCTCTTGCCGCAGGCGCATCTCTGCTACAAACGCGGGGGCGATTGGCAAGGGTCGTACGCGCACTTCTACACCGACGAGCCGGCCTACTCCGCCTACGTCAACGCGCTCATAGACGGCCGCCCGCGCCGCAACGACCCCTACACCGGGCACGACGACCACGCGGATGCGCCCTTGCCCGAATCGCTCTTCTCGATCCAGTTTGTGCCCCCCTACCTGCTGTCGATCCCGGCGCGCGCGCTCGGCCTCACGGCCTCGACGATGTTCATCCTGCTCACGCCGTTAATCGCCGGGGCGAGCGCGCTCGCGATCTTCTGGCTCGTCTCGATGCTGACGCGCGACGAGCGCATCGCCGCCGCCGCAGTTCCCTGCGTGCTCTGCTTCGGCATCCTCGTCGCCGGTCAGGGCTTGATCGTGAATTTGTTGGGGCGGCAGACCGCCTACGTCTTCCTTCCCTTCCTGCGCCGCTACGTGCCGGGCGTGCCCTTCGCCTTCTTCTTTTTCTTCTGCGGCTTCGTCTGGCGCGCGCTCACGGCAGACGCGCGCCGCGCGCGTCTCGCCTCCGCGCTCGTGGCGGGCGTGCTGTTCGCGCTTCTGGTCTATTCCTATTTTTATCACTGGACGACCGCCGCCGCGCTGCTCGGCTGCCTCGCCCTGCTCTGGTTCGCCCTCCTGCGCCCCCCCGACCGGCGACGCGCCATCGAGCCTTTCGCGCTCATGTCCCTGTGCGCCGTCGTCTCGCTCGTGCCCTACTTTCTATTGCTCTCGCGCCGCGCGCCCACGATGGACACGGTGCAAGCCCTCACCTATTCGCGCGCGCCCGATCTCTGGCGCGGCGTGATTCTGCTCGCCGCGCTGGTGCTCGTCGCGCTCGCGTTCGGCGTGCGCAAACGCTGGCTGGACGCGCGCAGTCCCGCCGTCCTCTTCAACGCCGCGCTCGCGCTGTGCGTGCTCGTCGTCTTCAACCAGCAACTCATCACCGGGCGTTCACTGCAACCGATGCATTACGAGCAATACATCGGCAACTACGTGGCGCTGCTGTCGGCCGCGCTCGCGGCGGGCTTGCTCCGGGCGGGGCGAAAAACTTTTAAACTCGCGGGCGACGCGAACCGCGAAACCGTGGGGGCGACGTCGGCGAGGCGTTTGATTCCGCATCGCGTCTGGATGCCCGTCGCACTGGCCGCGCTTCTGTGGGGCGCGGGCGAGACTTTGATCATCACGAGACGCGCCTCGGCGGGCAACTGGTTGAAAGACGAATGGGCGGAGGTCGCGCTGCGCCTGAAACAGAGGGCGAGCAGCGAGCAGGCAGACCCGCACCCGGTCGTCTTCAACCCGAGCGCCTATCGCATCGACAACCTCCCGACCTACGCGCCGCTCTCGACCGTCTGGGCGCCGCACATGTTCGTCTTCTCCGGCGTCTCGATGGCGGATAACAAGGAACGCTTTTTCAAGTATCTCTACTACTCGGGCGTCGGGGCGAGCGACTTCGAAACCATCTACCGACAGCAGGGCTTCATCCATTTCGCCATCTTCGGCTGGGAGCGCGCCAACTCGCGCCTCACCGTCAAACACCGCCCCATCACGCAGGCCGAGATTGACGCCGAGAAGAACAACTACGCCAACTTTCATGCCGCGTTCGACCGCCGCCACGCGGCCGAACCCACCCTCGCCTACGTCGTCGCGCAGGCAGACCAGCCGTTCAACTTCGCACCGCTCGACCGCTGGTACGAGCGCGACGCCGGCGAGCGCGTCAACCGGCACATCATCTACCGTGTGCGCCTGCGCGATTGACGCCTTCTCTCGCCGCTGCGGCCTCCCACTGATGCGGACACAATGCAGAACATTTGACAAAAGACCGACAAAATTTTCGCCTACCGTCTGCGGCAGAAGGAGAAATTTTCATGTCAACCACGACGAAGGTCGAAGCACAACCGATGCCCATTAACATCGGCATCGAAGAACCGGACCGGCGCGAGATCGCCGAAGGTCTCTCACGCCTGCTCGCCGATACTTTTACGCTCTACTTAAAGACGCACAACTTTCACTGGAACGTTACGGGGCCGATGTTCCAAACACTCCACCTGATGTTCGAGGAGCAATACAACGAACTCTGGACGGCGAACGACCTGATCGCCGAACGCATCCGCGCGCTCGGCGTCTTCGCGCCCGCGACCTATAAGGAGTTCGCGCGCCTGACCACTATCGCCGAAGAGGACGGCGTGCCCGCCGCGACGCAGATGGTGCGCCAACTCGTGGAAGGCCACGAGACGGCCGCGCGCACCGCGCGCTCCGTCCTCACCATCGCCGAGAACGCCAAAGACGCGCCGACCGCCGACCTCCTGACCGAGCGCCTGCAAGTCCACGAAAAGACCGCGTGGATGCTCCGCAGCCTGCTCGCCGAGGAGCAACCGAACATCGCCGCCGCACCGAACGTCGCCGCCAGCGCGCAGGGCGCGTGAACGCGCGAAGGAAGCATCACGCTAAAACATCAAGGCCGTCCTTTCGCTCATGAGCGAAAGAGACGGCCTTGATGTTTTAGCGTGATGCGCCGCTACTGCTCAGGCTCTATGTCGTTGCCGCCGTCGTTGGCGTCCGCCAGTTTGCTCACCGTCTCAAGCGTGTCGATTTCGTCTACGCTCTTGTCTTCGCGCAGGCGCAGGATGCGGGGGAAGCGCAGGGCATAGCCGCTCTTGTGTCGCTTCGACACCTGCACGCGGTCGAAGGTGACTTCGAGGATGATGCGAGGCTCGACCGTGCGCACGCGTCCGTGCGCGAACTCTTCGAGCGTGTGTGCGCGAAACCATTCGGTCAGTTCGGCCAGTTCCGCGTCGGTCAAGCCGGAATAGGCTTTGCCGACGTTGAGCAGTTCCGCGTCGTCGGCCGAACGCCGGACGGCGAACGTGTAATCCGACAACAGATTGCGCCGCTTGCCGTGGCCGACTTCAACCGCCGTGACGACGACATCGAGTGTGGCGAGCGCGCGCTTCAACTTCAACCACTCGCGCCCGCGCTTGCCGGGCTTGTAAGACGAGCGCGGGTCTTTGATCATCAAGCCCTCGTTGCCGCGCCCGCGCGCCGCGTCGAACTCGGCATCGAGCAGGGCGACCTCGCTCAAGAGCTTCGCTTCCGAGAGCCTGAGCGCCGCCGCCGTATTGCCCGCGACCGGATGGTTATTCGTCAAGAGACCTTCGAGCGCGGCGCGACGCGAGGCGAGCGGTTCATCGAACATCACGCGCCCGCCGGCATAGAGCAGGTCGTAGGCGATGAAGACGACAGGGGTGGAGGCGAGCAGTTCGTCGCCTACGGTCTTGCGCCCCAGGCGTTTCTGCAACTCGGCGAAAGGCAGAATCTCCGTGCCGCGCGCGGGCACGATCTCGCCGTCCATGATCGCATCGGTCTTCAAAGCGGCGAGCGGCGCGACGAGTTCGGGGAAGCGGTGCGTCACCTCGTCGAGCGTGCGCGTGTAGAGCGCGACGCGTCCGGCTTCGGTGTGCGCCTGCGCGCGGATGCCGTCGAACTTGTCTTCCACGTAAAACTCTTCCGGCATTGTGCGCGCGATGTCTGCGAGGTCTTCCCCGGCGGTGGCGAGCATGAACTTGATCGGATGAAAGAGGCGCATCGAGACATCCGCGAGTTCGTCGCGGCGCGCGCGCACGGCCGTCTCGCCGATGTCGCCCGTCAGCATGTTGACCTGCGCGACCGCGGCCAGCCCGCGCCCGAAAGCGCGCGCCACGGCGTCTTCCACCAGCCCCTCCTTCAACCCAATGCGGAGGTCGCCGACTAAGAGCTTCACCAGATACTTCGCTTCGAGCGGCGTGGCGCCTCG